>NZ_JBEUMH010000012.1:0-115822 GCF_041080745.1 Stenotrophomonas sp. JAG2
AGGACATCACCCTTTCACGGTGGCGACCGGGGTTCGAATCCCCGTGGGGACGCCACTCATCAGAAGAACACCGAGGCCCGGCATGCCGGGTCTTTTTGTTCACCGCCTACTGCGGTTGCGTTGCGGATCCCGAAAGGCTTCCACAAACGTGAACAGGCAGATATACTAGGCGGCTCGCGGTACAACGTGGGGCCATAGCTCAGCTGGGAGAGCGCCTGCATGGCATGCAGGAGGTCGGCGGTTCGATCCCGCCTGGCTCCACCACTTCTCCGGACACAGGCCGTCCGACAGAAGCCAAAATTCGGTTTAACGCGTCCCCATCGTCTAGAGGCCTAGGACATCACCCTTTCACGGTGGCGACCGGGGTTCGAATCCCCGTGGGGACGCCAGCTTCAAACAAACAGCCCTGACTTCGGTCGGGGCTTTTTGTTTGACAACCCCTTCCCATCCGGCAAAAGCGCCGCTATGATAGGCGGCTCGCAGCACAACTGTGGGGCCATAGCTCAGCTGGGAGAGCGCCTGCATGGCATGCAGGAGGTCGGCGGTTCGATCCCGCCTGGCTCCACCACTTCTCCGGACACAGGCCGTCCGACAGAAGCCAAAATTCGGTTTAACGCGTCCCCATCGTCTAGAGGCCTAGGACATCACCCTTTCACGGTGGCGACCGGGGTTCGAATCCCCGTGGGGACGCCAGTTTCAGACAAACAGCCCTGACTTCGGTCGGGGCTGTTTGTTTATGGGCCTACGCCACAACCTTCGCCATGCCCACCGAGCGCGGTGCGGTCAAGGCGAAGCCGAACTGCGCATACAGCCGATGCGCCTCCCCATCGGCGATCAGGCTCACGTAGGCACCGACGGCATTCGCGCGCAGCCAGCCATCCAGCTGCTGCATCACGGCCTTGCCCAGGCCCTGCCCCTGGCGGTCCGGTACCACCGCGATATCCACCACCTGCAGGAAGCAGCCACCGTCGCCGATGATCCGGCCCATGGCCAGCAGCCGGTCGCCTTCGCGCAGGCTCACGCCGAACACCGTATTGGGCAGGCCACGCGCCGCCGCCTCGGCCGTTTTCGGGCTCAGGCCGGCCAGCACCCGCAGCGCGCGGTACTCCTCCACGCTGGGCGGTAACGGAATGCAGTGAACACCGACGGGCAGCGACATGACGCGGATCCAGCACTGAATGGGCGCTCAGGATGCCCGAACGGATTCGCAGGATGTGCGACCCATGGGCCTATCCTGTCCCCCTGCCCACCCTGCTCTCCCACCATGTGCTATTCCGCCCAGATCCGCGCCGACTACACCAAGCTGGTCCGTGAGTACGGCGCCATGATGTCGCTGGACGAGTTCGCCCAGCTCTATGCCCACGATGCCGGCAAGCAGCGCCCGAAGACCCCCAAGGCGATGGACGATGGCTTTGCCGGCGCCCGCACCGCGCAGGGCCAGGAGATCGTGGCGCGGATCCAGCAATGGCATGCCGAGGAAATGCAGGCACTGGATGAGGAAGTGCGCCTGCAGGGTGCGCGCTTGAAAGCGGCGGAGGAACAACTGGCTACGCGCCCCACGCAGAAGGCGCGCACCGAGGTGCGCGTGGCCGGCAACCGCATCGAGCGCGCGCAGACGCGCCTTTCCGATCTGCAGCGCGCGGGCCTGGTGCCGCGCGACAGCCGCATTTTCCCGGGGGTCTACGCGCCGGTGATCGTGTCCGAGCACGGGCAGCGCGTGATCAAACCGATGCGGTACCAGTGCCGGCTGCCGGACAAGCCCGCGCGCAACGACGCGCTGTATCCCGGTACGTACAACGCACGCCGGGACAGCCTGGAGGCGTACTGGAAATCCGCGTTCGGCCATCGGCATGGCGTGGTGGTGGTGCAGTCGTTCTACGAGCACGTACCGCGGCACGTACTGGAGCAGCGCACGCTCTCACCCGGCGAGAAAGCCGAGAACGTCGTCCTGGAGTTCAGCCCGCAGCCGCCGCGCGATCTGCTGATCGCATGCCTGTGGTCGGAGTGGGAAGGACCGGAAGGTCGCCTGCTGTCGTTCGCCGCGATCACCGACGATCCGCCTGCCGATGTGGCGCGGACCGGCCACGACCGCTGCATCGTGCCGATCCGGCGCGAACATCTGGATGCGTGGCTGAATCCGGACCCGCAGGATCTGGCGGCGCTGTACCGGATCCTGGACGACCGCGAACCGGTCGCCCTGGCACACGCCGAAGCAGCGTGAGGTCGCCGCTCAGCCGGCGACGGAGTCGCCCACCCGGGCGCGCCCCAGCGCGGCGTTCAGGTCGGCCGTCAGGTACGGCTTGGTCAGGATGACACCCGATCGGAAAGCCTCGGGCAGATGCTCGGTTGCCATGCCGGTGGCCAGCACGAAGGGAATCTGGCGCGCCGCCAAGGCAGCTGCCACCGCTTCGCTGGTCTCGTTGTTGGCCAGGCGATAATCCAGCAGGACCACCTGTGGCTGGGTTTCGGCGAGCAGGCGCAGCGCCTCGGCGACCGAGGCCGCCAGTCCCACCACCACGGCGCCGGACTGCGCCAGCTGCATCTGCAGCAGGGCCGCACTCATTTCGTCGTTTTCGACCACCAGCACCCGAAGATCCTGCAGCGCGCTCATGACGACTCCCTGTATGGTTCAGCGCGATGAGTATAGCGTCCTGCGTAGGTGAAACCCTGACAGGAACTTAAGCATTCAGGTCTGCACAAATGTCGGCATCTTGTATACACTACGCGGCCAGCCAGCCGAAGTGGCGGAATCGGTAGACGCAGCGGACTCAAAATCCGCCGCCCTTAAAAGCGTGTGGGTTCGAGTCCCACCTTCGGCACCATGGAATCAAAACGCCCTTTGTCATCAATGACTTAGGGCGTTTTTTCTTGTGTGGAACCGAGTAGTGACCAGCGGCTGTGCCAACCCTTGGAGGTTGGATGAAGTCCCCGTCGCACCTTTACCGCCGCAATGGCACCTTTTATTTCCGCTGGGCCCTCACGCCGCCATGCCGAGCGAGACTCGCGCCCTGCCCGGCTGATGTTCGCCTAAGCCTCGCCACGCATCGACGCGCAGTTGCCCTGCAGCGTGCAGCTACCCTGTGGCTGCACGCACTGGAATTGGCGAGCCGCATCATTGCGGGAGGACCACCCTTCAGCTACAACAGCCTGCTTCATGAACTAAGAGGGAAGCTGGACGTGACTGACGCTACCGAAGCTGATGCGGGCAAAGCATCGCCTAACAAGGTCGCATTGGCGTCCCTTCTGGGAACGTCGGCCATTAAGGAGCTCCAGGAGGCCGTGGGCCTCCTCTATGCCCGGGGCGTCCCCTTAGCCATTCCAGTTCGATGCGCCGCTGACGTCTATATCCAAGAGGCGGTAGATGACCAGGAAACGGTGGACCGGCTATCAGAGAGGGTGCACAACTTCGTCGCTGAGGTCCGGTTGACCAGCGACCACATTGCGGAGGTCCTCTCGGCCGACAGCTATAAGTTTCATATCAAGGAGTTCTACTGGCATGCGAACCCAGCGGACGATGCACGCCCGCAAGACGGTCAGCTCATTGTCCCGGATGAGCCAATTCCATGCATGCTGCTTGACATCACCACCACGACAAAAGCCCTCGACTACCTGAAGGCAGCGCCTCCCAGAGCAGCTCTAGCAGCGCCAGTGCAGGCTGCGCCGCCCTCACTCGCACCCTTGTTCCAGACGACTCTATCGCGAGGGCTAGAAGAGTGGCTCCTGGCAAATCCCGATTGGGTACCATCCACCAAAGAGGCTGCCGGTTCGGCAGTACGTCATCTGGTTCAAATAGTAGGTGACAAGCCGCCAGAAGAAGTCACGCCTCTCGAGCTGGCGGAGTTCGCAGCTTTTCACCAGAAATTGCCTTCCGACTACTTCTCTCGCCGCCAGAAGTACCAGGGCATGAGCATCAAACAAGTCATCGCGAACACAGAGAAGTCAGGCGTAGCAACTTTCAGCAGAAGCACGGCCGCCAACAAAGCCGAGTGGGTCAGTCGATTCTTCGCTTATCTTGAGAGCAAGGGGTACGTCGTTAAAAACGTAGCCGGTGGACTTGCCCCATCCACCAAGAAGCAGGATGGAAAGGAAGCCCGACATCCCTTCAGCAATGACGACATCCAAAGAATATTTGGACAGGCCGGCATCGACCTCATCTCAAAGTACATTGACAGAGAGAAGAAGCAGATAGCCATCTGGGGACCCCTAATCGGCCTTTTCACAGGTGCGCGAGCGCAAGAAATTGCCCTGCTTACAGTCGAAAACGTCTACACCTATATCGACGGCACTGAAGTCATCGCAATAACTGACCAAAACTCCAACCAGTCGGGAGCTGCTCGCCTCAAGACCAGCGCAAGCAAGAGGCTGGTCCCGGTACACCCGACCCTGATAGAGCTTGGCTTCATGTCATTCGTCAGCGCCAGAAGACGCCAAAGTAGCAACGCCCTGCTATTCCCAGAGGTCGAAAACTACGCCGTGGTCCATAAGCGGCACACAGCGATGACGAAGTGGTTCAATGATGTTCTTCTTAAAAAGCTAGCTGTAAAGACAGCCAAGAAATCGTTCCACAGCCTTCGTCATTCTGTCATTCAGAAGTTCTTCGAAGATGGAACGAAGGCGTACAAGGCGCACCAGTTCACGGGTCACGAATTGTTCTTGCCTGCTGGCACCAAAGCAAGCACTCAAGTGAACACATATGGCCGCCAGTTCGAGCCCAATGAGTTGGCTGAGCTCCTCACGCTACTGGATTACGAGGTCGATTGGTCAATCACCAAGGACCTTACCAAATCACTTGGATACAAGGCTTGATGACGTTGCACGCCATCTCTGGGGGCTTACCGCCCCCGAGAGATGGTACCTTCCCCGCGCGACTCGCAATAAAGCCAAACTTGTAAGGGCTCCCGCTAGCCTTCCTGCACAAAGCGACTGCCAATGTATCGCCATGCCTTCTTGTCCGGAAGGGCGCGGACTTTGGGCGAGCTACTGCCGCCATCCAGGTAGAAGTTGGTTCCCCGGAATCGAGCGACATCTTCCTGATACCCCGGGAGGACTTCTCGGCTGACATTGCGCCACTTTCCTTCAGCGTAGCGGTAGGCGGTCAGCTCATGGATGCCGGAATTGCCATCGTAGTAGGTAACCAGCGTGTCGGTGGAGCCAGAGGGCAAGAACATCTGTGTAGCCGCATCTAACTCAGCCAGTCCGGTAACCGCATCTATGCGAGCAAAGTCCGATGCACTCAAGGTTGCGAAGTCAGGATGTGTCTTTAGCGCAGCTATGGCGTCATGGATGTTCTTGAAGCTGGATGATGCGTCCGCAGTGGTCCCGCAGTCCATGGTCAGCGGCGACACTGTTCGGTTGTCCTTCACCGATACCAGACGCGCCTGCAGGCGCTCGTCATACATCTCGTCCTCCGGAAGCAACGTCAGTCCGGTCAGTCCGACAGATGCCACCCCCGTTGCATCGTATCTGCATCCAGCCTTTGCAACTCTTTGAGGAAGGCCGAGCAACTTTGCACCAGCAGAGGCGTTGCTCGCGCACAGGGCACCGCCGTGCTGGCGAAGCTGCGGACTCCGCGCGATGGAGGCTGAGTCCAGCTGGAAGCAGAGATTCAACCCCTCGTCCGTCTCCATCTTCGACGCGTCGCGGTACTCCCACTGGCCGCTGACGTTAAGTAGGGCCTGTGCTTGAGACGCAAAGGGTACAAGTGCAAGAGCCGAGACCAATGTGATTCGCTTCATCATCTGTTCGTCCTTGATTCGGTCAGTTTGAGTAGGGAAGCCGATAGACGGATTGTGCCTTGTAGCCAGGGTTCTGTGCTTCAGCTGTGCTTCGGGCCTGGTCTGGGGTTCCGGCATGGACCGTCACTACGAACGTGCCACTTCCCCCGCCTGGACGACCCATTTTCACTTCATACGTTGCCATTTCGATGCACCTTCATTCTTGGATTGGTTAGAGGGAGAGAACCGTCGTGAATTGCTTGAGCTTTGGGTCGTCCAGAAGTGCCTGGATTTCGCCGTATGGAGGGATGTTGCCCTCAATGTCCATACAGACGATGGCTGCCGCCCCATCATCGTAGAAGAAGGGTGCAATGCGCTCCTCCCCAGGAGAGAACGTCACACCCCTTAAGGCATACACCTGCCTGGGCTTGCCTATCGCCCTGCCCTGCCCATCGAAGCTGGCGCACTCCATGCTCACGCTACGCAAGGCATCCGAGTGGTTCTTCATGACGCAGTTGTAGCTGATGGCCGCCTTTCTTTCACAGGAGACGGGACGAACGTGTCCGAACGAGACCAGTTCCTTCGGCCCATTGACGGCGGCAAGCTGGTTGCAACCGGCAAGAGGAAGAAGGCACGCAATGAAAAGAGAGCGAGTGGCGCTCATGACACTCCTTTTAGGTATGAGAGAACTGATGACGGTACGACCCATGCATGGCTAGTCCGCGCTGTAGGTGTACGTGACTAAATCACTTACACCCTAGGCGACGGGCTCTACCTCGAAGCCCCTATGCATCAATGGTTTTGGGGCATTGCTTGCTGCACCCTGCCGACGGAACAGAAAAGTCTCAGCGCGGGGTAAGGCTACAAATAATGTAGCATACGGGACTGGCCGGGAAAGCCATCCTGTAGGGCGCTACAGGACTGCTTTTCTCACGGCTCATGGCGCTTCCCAAACTCCGCAGCATGTTCACCAAGCGCCTGAAAGAGGCGCGCTTGGCTATGGGCATCTCTCAACGAGAGCTTGGAAGGCGAATTGGCCTCTCGGAGGAAGTCGTGTCCAGCAGGGTGACTAGGTACGAGTTGGGAACTTCGGAACCCGACTTCGCTACGGCAGATAGGCTAGCCAAGGAACTTGGCGTTCCGCTGGCCTATCTGCTGGCTGACAATGATGCAATGGCCCAGATAATTCTGAGCGCAGCCTCCCTATCACCATCCGAGCAGCGGAAGTTGGCATCAGAGCTGTCTGGCGATGCCGTACGCAGCCCCATTAGACCGAAGCGCGAGTGACAAGTGGTCCATCACGTCAGACATAGCTTGGCATGGCACTACCACAATGATGCTCGGGAGTTCCTTCGCCGCTATGGACTATTGCGGCCAGAGGATTTCACCAAATCCGGGCGGGTGAAGAATTTTGTGGACGTGCTGTTAGCTGCTGAGTGCGCTCTCAAGGCGCACATCTTCCTGGGGAAGAGTCAGGCCGAACCGCTGACGCTATATCGAGAGGTCCGAGGGCTCCGCCACGGCATTCGCTCCCTTGCCGACAGGGCTGACTACTCGGACGACAGAGAGCCCTACAATGCCCTCTCCGCTCGCTTTGACCAGCTATCTGTCAATCTCAGGTATTCCCTCGACATGTGGGAGACATTCTTCCCTGGCTTGGGGGGCGAAGGGCAAGTCGCACGATATGACAACACCGTGGCCAACACCCAATGGCGGGAAGCAGCGGTTGCTGAGGTGCAGCATCTGGTTGAGATGCTACGCGCGGAGCTCACCAGAGAGGTGGACTGCGGGATAGAGGATGAGTTCAGACAGATGTTGGAGATGGCTGAGTTCGTGCGTGAGGCCAAAATCATCCGCTAGGTCTGTAGTGCTCGATATACGCTACTGCGACTGATGGAGAAGCGTTCGGCCAGCTGCTCGATGCTGAAGCCGTCTTCAGCACGCATCCTGCGGATACGCTCTTCCTGTACCTCTGTCAAAGCCTTTTTTCGGCCAAATTTGGTTCCCTTCTGCTGAGCAAGCGCAATCCCGTCACGCTGGCGCTCAGCCCGAATATCTGCCTCGAACTCAGCGAAAGCTCCCAGTAAGTTGAACATCAGCTTCCCCTCTGATGTCGTGGTGTCCAAACCCTGGTCCAGTACGCGAAGACTGACGTTCTTGCGCTTGAGCCTGTCTGCAATCTTGGCCAAGTCCAGGACGGACCTGGCAACACGGTCCAAACGGGAGACCACAAGCACATCACCATCCCGCACGTACTCAAGAGCTGCTTGAAGCTCAGGACGGTTCTCTGCCTGACGGCCAGAGCGCTTCTCTTGGTAGACCTTCCCGCAGCCCGCCTTGGTCAGCTTGTCCAGTTGGACATCTAGAGATTGACCGGCCGAGCTGACACGTGCGTAGCCAATGATTTCCATTTCAAGGCGTCTCCAAAGCTCTATAGGTTTTGAGAATACCATTTTGGAATGTAATTTGGAACATGCCGAGAGGCATCCCAAGTTGTATACATTTAGCGATTTCCAAGGGCGCTTTGGCAGGACGGAGCCAGCGATGCAGAGGATTTCGGCAAGGTTACGCAACCTACCGTAGGTCGGCAGCAAGGCTGAGCCTTCTTGGCATGGTCGTACGGCACTTCGGGTTGGCTTGAACCGGATGGCGGTAAAAAGGGCGGCGAATGAGTAAGATGCTGTTCATGTCACCCATCCGAATTCCCTATGCCAATCGACGCTAATCTGATAGAAGAAGTGAAAGCTGGTCGAGCAGTATTATTTCTTGGGGCAGGAGCTTCCTTAGGGGCAAAGGACTCGACGGGAATTCTAATTCCAGGTACCGCCGAACTGGGGGGGAAGATTTGTGAGAAGTTCCTAGGCTCGTCGTATACGGACTTGGATTTCGTGCAAACGTGTGATTACGCCGCGACTGCCAAAAGCGGGCGCGAGTTGCAGCGTTTCATCCGCGACACATTGGAACCGTTCCAGCCGGCAGATTTTCATAAAACGATTCCGAAGCTTCATTGGGCCGGACTGGCTACGACCAATTTCGACTTACTAGTTGAGCGCGCTTATGAGAGAACTTCAGAGAGACTCCAAGAGCTGAAGCCACTTGTCCATGATACCGCTGGTTTTATGGATACACTGGGTAAAGGCGACGTCCTCTATCTGAAGTTGCATGGATGCATTACCGCCTATGAGCAAGTTGCTCCGGGAATGGTGTATAGCACTGAGCGAATCCTTCGGCATAGAGAAGGCAGGGCTGCTCAATTCAGTCAGCTTTTGGAGTGGGCGAAAGAAAAGACGCTCGTCTTTGCTGGATACAGCCTTCGCGATGCCGACTTAAGATTGCTTGTCGATGAAATCGTGCGTGATGGCGACTCCCGGCCACGACACTACATTGTCAAGAAGGGAGTCCTTGAGTTTGAGGAGCGTTATTGGTCAGAACGTCGATTCACTTTGATTGACAGCACGTTCGAAGCGTTACTCGGCGAGCTTGATTCGTCAATCCCAACATCGTTTCGAAAGCTCAATACTGTAAAGAGCGAGACTGCAACTAGCTTAACGAAGTTTATCGCAGGGACTCGGCGGGAGAGCGCGGCGCTGCTGAACTACTTGGACGGAGGGGCGGAGCACGTCTCTACCGAAACGACCTCTCCCGTTGAGACACCACAGAAGTTCTTCAACGGTTTTGATTTGGGCTGGTACCCAATTGAGCAAGACCTCGACTTCGACCGACCGCTCGCGAAGTCCATCCTAGAAGAGCAAATTGCGGTCGCGAACGATTCGGCTAGTCAACGACTAATTGTATTGAAGGCTCATGCGGGAGCCGGCAAGAGTGTCGCGCTGAGACGCATCGCCTGGGATGCAGCGCGGCGGCTTTCAAAGCTAGTCCTCTTCGTGCGCAGCACTGGCTACATCAATGTCCAAGCAATTCAGGAGCTGATGGCGCTCGCTAAGGAACCGCTGTTCCTTATCATTGAGGACATCACCCTTGTGGCCGATGATGTTGCAAATCTGATAGCGGCAGCGAAGCGAGAAAAGAGTCACCTTGTTGTAATTGGTGGTGCGAGGTTTAATGAATGGAATATTCGTTCTCAGTCACTTGAAAATGTTGTTAGTGCGGAGTACGAGCTTCAGTACCTGAGTCGTCGCGAAATTGATGACCTACTGGTAAGGCTTGAGCTCAACGATTGCCTTGGCGAACTTAAGCACTTGAAGGAAGAGCAGCGGGTCAAGCAGTTAAGCGAAATCTACGGCAGGCAACTGCTTGTCGCGCTACATGAAGCTACGAGAAATGCTCATTTTCGCGACATCATTAGCGATGAGTACCAAAAAGTCTCGCCCCCTGAAGCCCAGCTGTTGTATGCAGATATTTGCGCACTACACCGCTTCGGCTCACCAGTTCGTGCGGGGCTTATTTCTCGCGTACATGGCATTGGCTTTGAGCAATTCAATGAGAAGTTCTTCAAGCCACTTGAGCAAGTCGTCTCGCTCGAAAAGGATGATAGGAGTGGTGACTGGATATACCGGACAAGGCATCCGTACATCGCGGAGATTCTTTATGCTGAGGTTTTTAAAACGAGCGACGAGCGGTTTGATAACCACATCAAGCTAATATCACGCCTGAACCCCGGCTATTCGTACGACCGACGGATAATTGGGGATTTGCTGCGGGGCAACAAGCTGGCTGATTCTTTCCCTGATACACGTATGGGTGAGGCAATCTACGAGAAAGCCCTGGACGTACTTGGTGAAGAGCCGCACATATATCATCAGAAGGGGCTGTATCTAAAGAGGCTCGCAGGCGACATCGGTGCGCTGAAGCACGCTGAAACTGCTCTCCTGACAGCGCTCGAATTGGCTCCGACCGACCGCACAATCAAACATTCATTGGCCGAGCTTGCGCTGTCCCGCTCGAAGTTGACCGCTGACTCGATAGAGAGAGTCGCATGGAGAAACGACGCAATAGCGAGGGCCCGGTCCCTGCTGTCATCGGCCAATGGCTCGCACGCGTTTCACACTATTGCGAAAGCTGAGCTTCTCGCCTTGTCGGATGCAATAGAGTCCGAAAGCGACGCCCCGCTGTCTGTGGACCTAGTGAGTGAGGCCATCAAAGCGGTGGAAGGGACTATTCGTGCTGGGTTGCAGCGGTACCCTGGTGACTCCCATCTACTCTCGGAAGAAGCGAGCTTAGCGCAACTTCTTGAGAATGATGAGCGGGCCGAGCGTGCTCTTCGGCGTGCTTTTGAGTCGAATCGGCGTAGTCAGCTTATCGCCAAGCGGTATGCACTGGTGCTAAAGGCCAGAGGTAAGATTCAGGAAGCTAAGGAGGTCATTCGTCAAGCGCTTGAGCACAATCCGGGAAATCAGGATTTGAATTTTGATTTCGCGCAGCTACTTCGCCTTGAGGACCCCGCTGTTGACGTCACTGACGCGGACAGGCTGCTCAGCTACTACCAACGTTCGTTCACCAAGGGCGATAAGAATTACCGTGCACAGTTGCTCTATGCAAGGGAGCTTACATTGGCAGGGCGGCATGCCGAGGCAAGGGCGCTTTACGAACATTTAAAGAATGCGGCCGTGCCGTTCGCCACCAAGAACTCCGTGAAAGAGATGGTCAGGGACGAGAAGGGAGAAAATAGGCGATTCAATGGCGTGGTAGCCGTGCGGCATGACTCCTATGGATTTGTCGAATTGGATAGCAAAGGAATACGCTGCTATTTTGATGCTAAGTCGATGCCGAACGATGTAGAGTTGCCAGCAACAGGGACGCGCATTTCGCTGACTCTCGGATTCTCATTCTTTGGACCTACCGCGCGTGATGTGCAACAACTAAGGTAGCGGCAATAGTTACACGATTTAGCAAGTTATTCACGGAATAGATAAATCAGGGGAGAGCTGACTCCCCTGAGCTACTTGACAGCGATATGCCTGAGGCAAGACGCCTCCCGCGAAGTGAATCCAGTTCTTAAGTCGCAGGTCGAATGGGCATAAACATAACAAGCACTCCATCGAAGTTGTCGTCGCACCTCTTCAGAACGTAGTTAGTCATCTCGTTCTTTTTGTGGGCGTCGTCCAGCTCGATGAACCAATCATCCCTATCCGGACAGTTCACTTTTGGGTCTCCGCACAGCCTTCCTGAAGTCTTCCACAGCTTTTGAATTACTTCCTTGTAGGTCATCGGACAGCCGGGTAAGCGCATGAGGCAGTGGATGTGCGTTCCCTGTCGAGCTCCGGCTGCTGATGTACTCCACATCATTTCACCGCCAAAATCCTCAACTATCGGACACATGGGTATTCGCTTCTTGGATTTTGCACCGAACAGGTGGCATTTCAGCTTGTGGGCAAAGCTTCCAAATGCCTTTTCTGCAAGCTTATAGCTGACTCCCGCGTCCCCGCTGAAGGTGAGCGTCACCATAGCGTTATGCCCGGCGCTTATGAGCCAGTCTGCAGCCTGTCGTTGAAATTCCGTCCTTGAACACCTTGCGTCGTCCATTGCCTATTCCTTCAAGAGCGTTGTGCGTTTGTGCTCTCACAGGTATCTTCTCGAAGGGGGACATTTCGCAAATAGAGGAGTCATGGCCAGACCCGGAGGAAATCCAAATTTTATGGCGGTCCGCTATACGGACACGACCGCTGCCACCCATAAGCTGCAGTCGAATGCAGATGAGCACGCCAAAGCGGTCTACCACGCGCTGCTGACTGCGATACGGGACGGTGAAATCGACCATGCCGCTGATGGCAACGACAAAGCTCTTTGGCGGGCCTGGCTAAATGCCAACGGCCACTTCACTCAACGGAAGCGCCCTTGGTCGAAGAAGTCCTTCAACAGGATGCTCTCGCGACTAAGGGCGCGCGGGCTGCTGGCTCCCTGAGCAGGTTGCGGCGTACTGGAAACGTGTGCCATTCAACTGTGCCAACTCGGCACCACACCCCCACTTCTTCCCTGTACAATCAATAGCTTGAAAGAAATGGCGCATCTGCTTTCGAGTCCCACCTTCGGCACCATGGAAAACCAGAACGCCCCGGATCGACGGATCCGGGGCGTTTTTTTGTGAGCAGCGGCTTCGCCTGCCTGCTGGCCTGCTTGCCCAAGTCCCAAAATGGGACTAAGCTGCGCAGATGCGAATCCTGGCAAAGCCTGTACTTGAGCGATTCTGGGCCAAGCACCCTGCAGCGGAGCAATCTCTCAAAGCCTGGTACGACGAGGCGAAGAACGCTGAGTGGCGTACGCCGCAGGACATCCGGAATCACTATGCGACGGCCAGTTTCGTGGCGAACAATCGCGTCGTCTTCAACATCAAAGGCAATGACTACCGCCTCGTGGTGGCAATCGCCTATCAATACCAGGCGGTCTACATCAAATTCATCGGCACGCATGCCCAACACGATGCAATCGATGTGACTACGGTGGAGTGCACCCCATGAACATCCGTCCCATCCGCAATGAAGACGACTATCAGCTCGCTCTCAAGGCTGTGTCGCACTACTTCGACCGCCCTCCCGAGGTCGGCACCGCCGAAGGCGATGAGTTCGACGTACTCATCACCCTGATCGAGTCCTACGAGAGCAAGCACCACGCGATTGCCCCTCCCGACCCGATCGAGGCGATCAAGTTCCGCATGGAGCAATCCGGATTGACCGCCAAGGATCTGGTGCCCAGCATCGGCCAGCCCAATCGGGTTTACGAGGTGCTCAACGGCAAGCGCGCGTTGACGTTGAACATGATCCGCAACCTGCACCGGAATCTGGGTATTCCGGTGGAAAGTCTCGTCGGACTCTAAGCGGTGACGAAGGCCGGACCGCTCCGGTCCGGCCTTCTGACATCAGGTGCAGTAAGACCCGCTCAGACCAGCCGAAGCGTCGGGTGTGCACCATTGAGCGTATTCACCGCAGCCGGCCGCGCCGCACCCGCCGCCCCCGTCACCCGGAACGCCGCCACCGTCTGCAGCAGCTGGGTCGACTGCTCTTCCATGCTGCGTGCGGCCGCCGAGGCCTCTTCGACCAGCGCGGCATTCTGCTGGGTGCTCTCGTCGATATGCTCGACCACCTGGTTGATCTGCTCGATGCCTTCGCTCTGCTGCTGGGCCGCGGCGCTGATGTCGGCCATGAGATCGCTGACACGCTTCACGCTGACCACGATCTCGTCCATGGTGCGCCCCGCGCTCTCGACCTGGCGCGTGCCTGCCCCGACCTTCTCGACCGAGTCGCCGATCAGCTGCTTGATCTCCTTGGCGGCCTCGGCCGAACGCTGCGACAGCGAGCGGATTTCCGAGGCGACCACGGCAAAACCGCGCCCATGCTCACCCGCGCGGGCCGCCTCCACCGCCGCGTTGAGGGCCAGGATATTGGTCTGGAACGCGATGCCGTCGATCACCCCGATGATGTCGACGATGCGGCGCGAGGAATCGTTGATCAGCGACATGGTCGAGACCACCTCGTGCACCACCTGCCCACCCTGCGCGGCCACTTCCACCGCGCCGCCGGCCAGTTGATTGGCCTGGCGGGCATTGTCGGCGGTGCGACGCACCGTGGCGGTCAGGCCTTTCATCGAGACCGCCGTTTCCTCCAGCGAGGCGGCCTGCTGCTCGGTGCGCACGGACAGGTCGCTGTTGCCCTCGGCGATCTCGCTGGCACCGACCGCGATGGTGTCGGCGGCCAGCTTGATCTGGGCGATGATCCCGGCCATCGCCTCCACCAGCGCATTGATGCCCTGGCACAGCTCGGCGATCGGGCCGGACTTGTCTTCGGTGGCGATATGGCCGGTCAGGTCGCCGGCCTGCGCCGCGGCGACGACCTCGCGCGTCTGCGCGACGGCCTGCTGCAGCGCCAGGGTGTCACGCACCTGCGCGGTGATGTCGGTGGCGTACTTGACGACTTTGAACGGGCGTCCGTTCATGTCGTAGATCGGGTTGTACGAGGCCTGGATCCAGACCTCGCGCCCACCTTTGCCCAGCCGCTTGTACTGGCCGGCATCGTACTCGCCGCGGCCGAGCTTGGCCCAGAACGCACGGTACTCCGCACTCTGCCGATAGTCGGGCTCGGCGAACATCGCATGATGCTGCCCGCGCACCTCGTCCAGGGCGTATCCCATCGCGGCGAGAAAATTCTCGTTGGCGCCCAGGATGCGCCCCTCCAGATCGAACTCGATCACGGCCTGCGATTTGTTGATCGCCGCCAGCTGGCCGGCGAAATCGGCGGCCTGGAATTTCTGCGCGGTGATGTCGGTGGCGAACTTCACCACCTTGTAGGGCCGCCCGTGGCTGTCGAAGACCGGGTTGTAGGATGCCTGGATCCAGATTTCGCGGCCGCCCTTCCCCAGCCGCCGATACTGGCCCGCCTCGAACTCACCGCGGCCCAGGTTGGCCCAGAAGTCCCGGTATTCCCTGCTCTGCGCATATTCGGCATCGACGAACATGGCGTGATGCTTGCCCTGGATTTCCTCCAGGGTATAGCCCAGTGTCTGCAGTAAATTGTCGTTGGCGTGCACGATGGTGCCGTCGAGATGGAACTCGATCACCGCCTGCACCCGGTGCAGCGCCTTGACCTGGTCTTCCAGCTCGGCCTGCCGCTGCAGCGCGGCAGATGCCGCGGCGCCATGGGCGGCGCGACGGGAAACGAACAATGCGGTGAGCGAACGCCACAACGAGCCTGCATCGGCGTCGCTGTCACGACCTGGCACATGCGTGTGCAAGCCTGAAGTAATCATCTTTAGACCTCGGTGTCCGGTTAGCGAATAGGTCAGCGCCGGGCGGTGGCCCGGTGGCGGTATTCCGTTGGCTGGGACTCACGAAGATCGCCAGTGGGGATGACGTTGCTTCGATGGACTTCAAACACCGGGCAGGCCGGTGAACATGAACCATTAAAAAAGATGTACGGCCAGGTATCCACGTGAGCAGACAGGCAGCAACTGCGAGTCATATAACGGCGCGTCTTCTGAAAGCTTTAGGGCCATCATCGTTGCGCCGTGGCGCACGGCGGGCCGCGCCTACTCGCCGCTTTCGCTGGCATCGAGCGCGTCCAGCGGGTCGATCGCGCCGAGCGCCTGGGCTTCCACCTGCACGTTGTCGCGCCCCAGCGCCTTGGCCCGGTAACACTGCGCATCCGCCGCCGCCACGGCGTCATCCACGCTCATGCCGCCGAACAGGGGCGCGATGCCGATGCTCGCGCCCACGCTCAGCCGGCGCTGGTCCCAGGGGATGGACAACCCACGCATCGCCTCGAGCAGGTCGATGGCGATGCGGCGGGCACGCTTGAGCGAACAGCCGGCCAGGATCACCGCGAACTCATCGCCGCCCAGCCGCGCCACGATGTCCGAATCACGCACCCCGTGCCGCAATACGCTGGCCACGGCCCACAGCACCGCATCGCCGGCGAGATGGCCATGGGTGTCGTTGACCGGCTTGAAGTGGTCCAGGTCGATGTACATCAACGAGGCCGACTGGCCGGTCCGGGCGACGCGGGTGATGGCCTGCTGCAGGTGTGCCTCGAAGCCGCGCCGGTTGCTCAGCTCGGTCAACGGGTCGATCTCGGCCAGGTGGCGGGCCTCGCGCTGGCGCGCGCGTTGCTGGGTGACGTCACGGATCACCCAGACCGCGCCGCTGGTCAGGCCGTCCTCATCGCGCAGCCAGGCACGGGTCAGGTCGACCGGCAGCAGGTGGGTTCCCACCGCCAGCAGCAGGTCCGAATGCAGGTCGACCGCATTGCTGTCCGGGTCGAGCAGGACCGCCACGTCCAACGGCGAGCGCGGCGCGTACTCGGTGGTGAGCTCCATCACCTCCTGCAGCTGGCTGCCGGCCAGTGCCTCGGCGCCGTCACCCGCCAGTGCGCGGGTGGCCGCTGCGTTGGCGTACTGGATGCCACCGTGCAGGTCCAGGGTCAGCACCATGTCGGCCACCGCATCCAGCGTGACCCGGGTGCGCTGCTCGGATTCGCGCAGCTGCTGGCCGCTGAGCCGTTGGGCGGTCACGTCCTGGATCTGGGAGACGAAATGCAGCGGCTCGCCATTTTCCGTGCGGACCAGCGAGACCGACAGCCGCCCCCAGACCAGGTTCCCCGCCTTGCCCAGGTAGCGCTTCTCCATGTGGTAATGCTCGCGGCGGCCGGCCAGCAGATCGCCAAGCAGGGCGAGGTCGGTATGCAGGTCGTCCGGATGTGTCAGCGTCTGGAAATCGATCAGCAGCAGTTCGGCACGGGTATAGCCGAGGATGCCGCACAGCGAATCGTTGACGTCCAGCCAGCGCCCTTCCAGCGACACCAGGGCCATGCCCAGCGCCGCCGACGAGAACGCCCCGGCGAATTTCTCCGAGGCCAGGAACGCCTGTTCGCGGACCTGCAGCAGCGGGGTCAGGTCGACCGCCATGCCGACGTAGCCGATCCGGTTGCCGCCGGCGCAGTCCAGCGGACTGATCGACAGGCGCACCTGGCGGCGCTCGCCGTCCTTGCGCAGGAACGTCCACTGATGCGACCAGGTGCCCTGCGCGGCCCGCGCGCTCAACGCCTCGAACACGGTCGGCAGACGCCCGTCCGCCCCCATCTGGGGCTGCAGGTAGGCACGCATCTCCTCCGGATCGTGGAAGAGGCCCGGGTTGACCCGTCCGATCACTTCATCGGGGCGGTAGCCGAGCAGTTTCTGCGCACCGGTGTTGAACAGATTGACCACCCCGTCGATGTCGGTGGCGATCACCGCCACCTCGTCGGAGGCATCGACGACCGCCTGCAGGCGCTGGCGCATGTTCGCCGCATCCTGCCGCGCCTCCTGCAGCTCGGTGACGTCGGCATGCGCGCCGGCCATCCATAGCGGCCGGCCCTGTGCATCGCGTTCGTAGACGCGGCCCCGGTCCTGCACCCATATCCAGTGGCCCTGCTTGTGCCGCATCCGGCACAGGCTGTCGTAGCGCGGCGAGCGGCCCGCCAGGTGCTCCTCGAGCAACGCGTTGGACTGGGCCAGGTCGTCGGGATGCACCAGCCGGAAGAAGGTGTCCGGCGTGATCGGCGCGAGTTCTTCGCGGGTGTAGCCCACGATCTCCGCCCAGCGTTCGTTGACCCGCATCTGGTTGCCGGGGATGTCCCAGTCCCAGGTGCCCGCCGCGGTGCCTTCGATGATCATTTCCAGTCGGTGGCGCTGTTCGGCCATCTCGCGCAGCGCGGCGCCAGCGCGGTCATCGGCGCTGCGGCCCGCCCGGTCGCCCGGTCCTGCCTGGTCGTCTGTCATCTGGGCTCCCCGCCGTCCACCTACCCTACGGGCATTGAACGCGAAGTGTGCGTAAACCCGGGCGAAACCAGAAGTGCCTCCGCCCATCGGCAGGGACCAGAAACGCCAAGGGCCGCCCGAAGGCGGCCCCTGGCGGGCAGCGGAGAGGCGCTCAGCCGCCGCGCTTGGCCCGGGCGAAGGCGTCGGCCAGTGCATTGTTGGCCGGCGGCGCAGCACTGCCCGGGCGCGGCCCGGAGGGGGTGCCACGGCCGCCATTGCGCGGGCCGTTGCCTGCCCCGCCCTCCCGGCGACCGCCACCGGCCGGGCGCGCATCGCGCTCGCCGGGTGCCTTGGCCGGGGCCGGGGTGTCGTCCAGGCGCCGGGTCAGCGCGATGCGCTTGCGCGCCACGTCGACCTCCAGCACCTTCACCTTGACGATGTCACCGGCCTTGACCACGTCGCGTGGGTCCTTGACGTAGGTGTCCGACAAAGCGGAGATGTGGATCAGGCCGTCCTGGTGGACGCCGATGTCCACGAAGGCACCGAACGCGGCCACGTTGCTGACCACGCCCTCCAGGATCATCCCGACCTTGAGGTCTTTCAGTTCTTCGACGCCGTCAGCGAAACGCGCGGCCTTGAACTCGGGGCGCGGATCGCGGCCGGGCTTTTCCAGTTCCTTGAGGATGTCGCGCACCGTCGGCACACCGAAGGTTTCGTCGGTGAACTGCTCGGCTTTGAGCCCACGCAGGAAGCTGCCGTCGCCGATGAGCGCCTTGATCGGGCGTGCGGTGGCGGCCACGATGCGCTCCACCACCGGGTAGGCTTCCGGGTGCACCGAGGAGGCATCCAGCGGCTGGTCGCCATCGGCGATGCGCAGGAAGCCGGCGCACTGCTCGAAGGTCTTCTCGCCCAGGCGCGGCACCTTGAGCAGGTCCTTGCGGCGCTTGAACGGACCGTTGTCGTCGCGGTGGCGCACGATGTTCTCGGCGACGGTGGACGACAGCCCCGACACGCGCGAGAGCAGCGCGGCCGAGGCGGTGTTGACGTGCACGCCGACCGCATTGACGCAGTCCTCCACGCGCGCATCCAGCGCGCGCGCCAGCCGGTACTGGTCCACGTCGTGCTGGTACTGGCCCACGCCGATCGCCTTCGGATCGATCTTGACCAGTTCGGCGAGCGGGTCCTGCAGGCGGCGGGCGATCGACACCGCGCCACGGATGGACACGTCCAGGTTCGGGAATTCCTTGGCCGCGAACTCCGAGGCCGAGTACACCGATGCACCGGCCTCGCTGACCACGATCTTCTGCAGCTTCGTATCACCCAGTGCCTTGATCACCTCACCGGCCAGCTTGTCGGTTTCGCGGCTGGCGGTGCCGTTGCCGATCGCGATCAGGTCCACGTTGTGCTGCACGCACAACTGCTTGATCGCGTGCAGCGACTGGTCCCACTGGCGGCGCGGTTCGTGCGGGTAGATGGTGTCGGTGGCCACCAGCTTGCCGGTGGCATCGACCACGGCGATCTTGCAGCCGGTGCGGATGCCCGGGTCCAGGCCGAGCACGGCCTTGGGGCCGGCCGGGGCGGACAGCAGCAGGTCCTTGAGGTTGTCGCCGAACACCGCGATCGCCTCGGCCTCGGCCTTCTCGCGGGCCTGGTTGAACAGGTCCAGCAGCAGGTGCATGTGCAGCTTGGCGCGCCAGGTCAGGCGGCAGGCGTCCAGCAACCAGCGGTCGCCGGGGCGGCCGGCGTCGCGGATGCCGGCGTTGTGCGCGACACGGCCCTCGGCGTACAGATTGCCGGCCTCCGCATCGCTGCCCGGGTCCAGTTCCAGGAACAGGATTTCCTCGCGCCGCGCACGGAACAGCGCCAGCAGCCGGTGCGACGGAATCTTTGCCAGCGACTCCGAATGCTCGAAGTAATCGCGGTACTTGGCGCCCTGCTCTTCCTTGCCCTCGGCGACACGTGCGCGGATCACGCCGTTCTCGCCCAGCCAGGTGCGCAGTTCGCCGACCAGCGCGGCATCTTCGCCCCAGCGCTCCATCAGGATCGCACGGGCGCCCTCCAGGGCCGCCTTGACGTCGGCCACGCCCTTGTCGCCATCGACAAAGCCCGCGCCGAACATCTGCGGGTCCAGGCCGGGATCGGCCAGCAGCCCATCGGCGAGCGGCTCCAGGCCGGCTTCGCGCGCGATCTGCGCACGGGTGCGGCGCTTGGGCTTGTAGGGCAGGTACAGATCTTCCAGGCGCGACTTGGTGTCCGCGCCGAGGATCTCGTTGCGCAGCTCGTCGCTGAGCTTGCCTTGTTCGTCGATGCTGGACAGCACCGCGGCGCGGCGGTCTTCCAGTTCGCGCAGGTAGGTCAGGCGCGTTTCGAGGTTGCGCAGCTGGGTATCGTCCAGGCCGCCGGTGACTTCCTTGCGGTAGCGGGCGATGAACGGAACGCTGGCGCCTTCGTCCAACAGGGCGATGGCGGCGAGGGCCTGGGCGGTCTGGGCACCGATCTCATCGGCGATGGTCTGGGCGATCTGCTGCGCGAGCTTGATGTCAGGCATTGCTTCCGGCCGGAGCCGCTTTGCGGAAAGAACCCATTCTGGCGATGCCGGGCGGCGGGGGAAAGCCGTTGACAGGCCGGGCCGAACCTGTCGCCCCGTGGCGCTCACCACACGGGGGATCCTGCGTTCACGCCGGCATCCTGCGTGGGGCTGGGATGCCGGCGCGGGCGCCCGCTACAACCGGGCGCCTCCGCGGTGTGACGGGCTTACCGGTAATGCACCGCAGCACGCTGATGGACGATATCGTCGCGCATCGACTCCAACGCCATCACCCGCACCCTGCCCACACCCTGCAGCTCCATGAACCGCTCGGTGTAGATCTCCGGGCCCAGCTCGGTATCGGCCTGGGACTTGCTGAAGCCATGGGGCACCAAGCCCTTGTCGCCATCCTTGCTACCACCGACATAAAGAACGATTGCCATGTGATGTATTCCTCCAGAAAAACGTTGTTGCTGATACAGCGCCGCAAGTTTACCCCGGCAAACCTGACTGTTTCGTCATGCAGGCTAATAACGTTTTTTTGCATGCAGATGACGTCGCGTTGTCGACATTTTTCTTACATGGATTTAACGCGGAAATAACGGGGCCACCAGCCTCGCCCCTGCAGCGCATACACATCGGCCGCCCGTTCGAACGGATTGCGTGCGCTCACGCCACCGCAGAGCAGATACACCGGCAGATACAGCGGCCCCAGCACCAGATACTGGTAGACATGCGCGCGCTCGTGGTCGTGCAGGCCGATCACCGGCTCGCTGGCGTGGCCCGCCTGGTGCGCGTAGGTGCGGCACGGGACGTCCAGCACCGGTCCGGTATGCAGGATGACATTGCCCAGCGTGATCGCCCCACCCGGCCCCCACGGAAACTCGCGGAACACGATCGCGCAGTCGCGCGCGTTCCACGACGGCCGCGCACCGGCCAGCATCCCGGCGGTGCCGGCGGCCAGGCCGATCAGGGTGTTGGGTGACGTCCACAGCGCGCCCAGCCCCTGCAGGGCGCGCAGCAGCAGCAGCGACAGGCTCAATCGGCCTCGTTGGGGATCAACAGCCACAGGATCAGGTAGACCAGGATGCCCGGGAAGGCGGCCGAGCCGATCGAGATCAGCACGAACAGCACCCGCACCAGGGTGACGTTCCAGCCGTAGCGATGCGCGATGCCGCCCATCACCCCGGCGATCATGCGGTCGTTGAGCGAACGGGACAGCGGGCGCGGCGGTGTGTTCATGCACGGGGTCTCGGGCCGGTAGGTGCCGACTCTAGCGCGAACCGTGTCTACGGGGTGCGTTGGCGCAGGGCCTTGAGTCGCGCCCCGAACCAGACCGCGGCAGCCTGCTCCGACTGGCCCGGGCAGGCGATCCGGTACGGCTTGCCGCTCATGCTGCTCTGGCTGGCGGCCCGCTCGATGAACTGCTCGGCGGTGTCCACCTTGTCCTTCTTGAGCAGGTAGTCGTACTTGCGCTGCAGGTGGGCCCGCGCCTCGGGCGCATCATGCCAGCTGCCGTTGCGCTGGAAGCGGCAGCTGGAGCCATCCAGCGCACCGATCAGGCCGGCGATCTCGCGGCGGGCGGCCTCGCTGGGCGCGGCCTGGGCGGTACCGATGCCCGACAGACCCACGGCCAGCCAGAGAAGGGGGCGAATGTTCATTGCGCGCGCTCGTTCAACCAATCGGTGATGGTCGCCGGAACCTCGCGCTGCGCGCGCCCGGAAACGTAGATGCCGATATGGCCACCGCGGAAACTGCTCTCGGTGTAGTCCGTGCTGCCGATTCGACCGCGCAGCGCGCGCGATGCATCCGGCGGGACCAGATGGTCCTGTTCGGCGTAAATGTTCAGTACCGGCAACGTGACCTGCTGGAGGTCGACCTGTTCTTCGCCGATGCGCACGCCGTCGTGCATCAGGCCATTGCCCTGGTAGAACTGCTTGATGAAGTCACGGAACGCCTCGCCAGCAAGATCGGGCGAGTCGAAAATCCACTTCTCCATGCGCAGGAAATCTTCCAGCGCGTCCTTGTCGTCGAGGATGTCGAGCAGGCCCACGTACTTCTGTACGTTGAGCCGGAACGGCTTGAGCATCAGGTAACTGGCATTCATCAGGTCGGCCGGGATGTTGCCCAGCGTGTCCACCAGCAGGTCCACATCCACCTGCCGCGCCCAGTGCGAGAGCATGTTGTCCGGGGTGTGGAAATCGACGGGGGTGACCATGGTGATCAGGTTCGCCAGCTTGGCCTGGCGCAGCGCGGCATAGCAAAGCGCGAACACGCCGCCCTGGCAGATGCCCAGCATGTTGATCGGCTCGCCACCGCTGCGCGCCTGCAGGTGATCCACCGCGCCATCCACGAAGCGCAGCAGGTAATCCTCCAGCGTCTGGTAGCGCTCGGAACGGTCCGGGTAGCCCCAGTCCAGCACATAGACATCGTGGCCCAGCGCCAGCAGTTTCTGCACCAGCGAGCGGTCGGTCTGCAGGTCGACCATGTACGGCCGGTTGACCAGCGCATAGACGATCAGCAGCGGCGTGCGGTGCACCGGCGGCTCGGTACCGACGAAGCGGTACAGCGTGACCTTGCCGTCGCGCCAGATCTCTTCGCGGGTGGTCACGCCGTAATCGACATCGTCCACCGAAGGCAGCAGCTTCAGGCCATCCATCAGCTTGCGCTGCATGGCCAGGGTCTCCTGCAGCAGGTCTTCGGCGTTGAAGCCCAAGGGGCCTTTCATGCGCTGCGCTTCCGGGGCTTGGTGGTGGGCTTGGTGGCAGGCTTGGTGTCCTTGGCCGGCGTGGAAACGTTGCCTGCGCGTTTGCTCGCGGCAGCTGGCTTTGCTGCAGGCCTGCTCGCCTTGGCCTTACTGGCAGGTGCCGCAGCCGGACGCGCTGCCGCAGACGCCTTGCCCCGCTTCGGTGCTGCCTTGCCGGATGTTGCCTTATTGGGGCCCGCCGTACCCGCGCCGCCGGCCATGCGCCGCACCAGCCGCTCCAGCTCGGCGATACGGCGATGCGCCGCATCCATCTCGGTGCGCGTCGGCAGCCCGAAGCTCTCGGTCAGCCGTTCGATTTCCTGCTGGGTGGCCGCGCGCAGCCGCATCTGGGCATTGCCCAGCGAGGCATAGACCGTCTGGAACGGCTCGGACAGCGCGACCTTGGCATACGCTTCCTCGGCCGCGTCGATCCACAGATCGAACATCGCCCGCGCACTGGTGAGCTGGTTGCCCGGCTGTTCGTGCTCGGCCAGGCGCTGCTCGAACAGGGTGAACGCATCGTCCAGCGCCTGCTTGATCTGATCCACGTAATCGCGCGAGTGCGCCTGATACTCCTGCTGCGCGCGCAGCAGCGCCTGCCAGCGGGCCTGATGCTCGCGACCGGGACCGAAGGCGGGACTCTGCAGCCACGGGCCAAGCTGGCGCTGCAAGGTCTCCAGCAACTGAAGAAGGTCCGGACCCTCGGCATGCGTGTGTCCGCGTGCGCCCTGCAGCATCCACTGCAGCAGTCCGTTGCCCTGCCCCAGGACGGCTTTTCGCCAGGCCTGCGCGACGTCGGCGCTGGTGGTGTCGCGACCGGCGAACTGCGCGGCCACCTGCTGCATGGTGCCGTACCAGCCACCGGCCTGCTCACGGAAGCGATGCACGGCCTCGTCGGCCGGGCCGCTGGCGGCGTTGGGCATCATCTGCGCCCACCCGTCGATCGCCTGCTGCCAGTTGCCCTGGCCCTCGGGGCCACCCGCATGGCCCGGTGGTGCCGCAGCGTGCCGCAGGGCATCGCCCCAGGCACTGAAATACTGCCGCGCCAAGGCCTCTACATCGCCTGCGCCGCTGCCGCTGCCCGCCGTGGTCATGACCGTCCTCCCGTCTCGGGAAACGATGATAGCAATGGCTCGCCGCGCTGCCTCACGGCTTGGGGATGCGCAGGGTCTTGCTGATCATCAGCGAGCCGGACAGCGCGAACAGCAGCACCAGCGGGTGCAGCTGCCACGGGCCAAGCTGCCACTGGCCCAGCCACAGGTCCGCGCCGGTCGCGCCGACGCTCGCCGCCACGGCCAGCACCACCACCAGCGCCAGGCTGGTCGGAATCGGGGTGCCCTCGAAGTACGGCACCTTGTCGCCTTCGCCGGCCAGCGCCTCGGCGGTCACGTTGTAGCGCGCCAGGCGGCTGACGCCGCAGCAGACGAAATAGCTCAGCACCAGCCAGTCCCAGCCGCCCTGCATGCCGCAGGCGTAGGCCAGCGCCGCCGGGGCCACGCCGAAGGAAATGATGTCCGACAGCGAATCCAGCTCGCGGCCCAGCGTGGAACTGGACTTGCGCCAGCGGGCGATGCGCCCGTCCAGTGCGTCGAAAATGAAGGCCAGCGGGATCAGCGCCATGCCGAACAGCAGATAGCTGCGCTCGCCGTCCTGCAGGTAGCGCATGGCGGCGAAGACCGCGCCGGTGCCGCAGAACGCGTTGGCCAGGGTGAACCAGTCGGCCAGGTGGAACTCGCGCAACATCGAGAAATGACGTTTCATGGAAGATCGGGTGGCGGCAATCCCAAGAGAGTACCGCGAGCGGCCCGCGCCCGGACAGCCCACCCTACGCCACCGTACCCGGCCTTGCCGCGCCGTTCACGCGGAGACGACCTGCGGTGAATTTTTGACCACCCATCTTGACAGCGAGCGCCAGCGGGGGCCGGAGGCGCTTATCCACAAACTTGCCCACGAGTCATCCACACCCCCTGTGGACAACTCAGTCTCAATAGACGCGACCTTGGTGATTTGTTGATCACCGATCTTCATCGTGACGGGCCGATCGCGCTTCACAGGTGCGCCCATCGGGGCCGCGCGTGGGCTAAGCTGGTGGATGGACTCCGCCGCCGCCAGGTCCTGCCGCCCACCGACAGGAGTCTTGCGCGTGCTTTCCCCCGACCATCTGGCCGCCCAGTTGCGCCACCCGCACGGTGAGCACGCGCTCCTCGTGGCCGAATCGATGAACCGCAGCAACGGCGACCTCAACCGCGCCGCGATCGCCCTGCTGGCGGTCACCGCGGGCGAACAGGTGCTGGAGATCGGCCCGGGCAATGCGGCCTTCGCGCCCGATCTGCTGCGTGCCTCGGGCAGCCTCTACCTGGGGCTGGATGTCTCGGCGGCGATGGTCGACGCGGGCAACACAGTGCTGGCCGCACACGGGCTGCAGGATCGCGCCGAGGTCCGGCTCGGCGATGCCCAGGCCCTGCCCCTGGACGCGGCCTGCATCGATGCGGCGCTGGCAGTGAACACCCTGTACTTCTGGGACGAACTGAAATTCCCGTTCGCCGAACTGGCCCGCGTGCTGCGGCCCGGTGGCCGGCTCTGCCTGGCCTTCGGCGATGCCGCCTTCATGCGCACGCTGCCGTTCACCGCGCATGGCTTCCACCTGCACGAACTGGCCGAGGTCGAGCAGGCCCTGCGCAGCGCTGGATTAACCGTACAGGGCTGGCGCGCCCATCACGAAACCGGGCGCAGCAACGACGGGCGCGAGGTCAGCAAGCATTTCCACCTGCTGCTCGCCCGCAGGTAGTGACGGCCGCTGCCGGCATTACAGCCGGGTGTAGCTCCAGGACTGCATGGCGCCATCGCGGTACGGCATCACGCCATGGAAGGCGCGGGGCTCGTCGTCGAACACCAGCGGCAGGAAGCTGCGATCGCCTTCCCACAGCGGCAGGCTGTCGATCCTGTCTACGTCCACCCATTCCAGGGTGCCCTCCGGATTGGAGGTCAGCGGCGTGCCGGTGAAGTCATCGATGACGAACACGAAACCGAACCAGTCCTCGCCGTTCTTGCCGAAGCCCGGCCAGCTGATCGTGCCGCGCAGGCGCATGGTCCCGCACTCGATCCCGGCTTCTTCGCGGATCTCGCGGCGCATGCAGGCGGCGGCGTCTTCATCGCGCTCCATCTTGCCGCCCAGCCCGTTGTACTTGCCCAGGTGCAGGTCACCGGGGCGGGCGTTGCGGTGGATCATCAGCACTTGCTTGCCGTCGGCGGACAGCACGTAGCCCAGGGTGGCCACGATGGGGGTATAGGGCATTTCGCACAGGCTCGGGGGAACACAGACCCCCGATTATGCGTGATCCGCCAGGGGCCGGCTCAGGGCACCAGGGTGGTGCGGCGTGCATCCGCCGGTGCCGCCACCGCGCCATCGCGGCGCAGGGTCGCCACGCCGTGGCCGCGTTCGGCCAGATATTCCAGCCACTTGCCAAGGAAAGTGTTCATCCGCATGCGGTGGCTGATCAGCTCGGCCGGCGGCGGGTACATGCCCATCACGTCCTGCCAGCGGCGGCCCACGTAGCAATGGGTGGTCTCGGCCTGGCGGGCATCACGGTACAGGCGCACATAGGCCGACGGATCCGGCTGCCCGGTGACCGGGTCGGCGAAGTCGTAGGTCAGCCGCAGCTCGACCGTGTAGCGGTGGCACTCGATCACGTCCAGGCGCACATCCAGCCCATCGCCGATCGAGGAAACGTAGCTGCCGGGGACGAGCTCGGCGGGCGCGAACAGGCGCACCAAGTGCTGGTAGTTCTCGGCGTACAGACCCATCAGCCAGCTCAGGCGGCTGAGCCGGGGAATGCGTTCGATACGGGGCGATGCCTGGGCCATGGGTCGATCCTACACGTTGATCTCCCAACGTGGGGGCGGCGGCAGCCCGGCCAAAGGGGCCGGTTCTTCGCGTATCGACCAACGGTCGATACCTACCGCGGTCGGCCGCGCCCCATCCTTTGGCGTATTGACCAACGGTCGATACCTACGCGGTCGGCCGCGCCCCATCCCGGGTAGGCCACGACCGTTGATCGTGGCGCGCGGCCCAAGGCACGAAGGTCAATACATCTCGCGCTGCAGCCCCAGCGTGCCCAGCACCTTGCTCGAAATCTCCTCGATCGAGGTGTGGGTGGTGCTCAGCGTCGGAATACGCTCCATCCGGAACATGGTCTCGGCCGCGGCGACCTCGCGGCGGCAGGTCTCCAGGTTGGCGTAGCGCGAATTGGGGCGGCGCTCCTGGCGGATCTGCTGCAGGCGGTCCGGGTCGATGGTCAGGCCGAACAGCTTCTTGCGGTACGGACGCAGCCGGGGCGGCAGCCGGTCCTGCTCCAGATCCTCGTCGGTCAGCGGGTAGTTGGCCGCACGGACCCCGTAATGCAGGGCCAGGTAGATGCAGGTGGGGGTCTTGCCGGCCCGCGACACGGCCACCAGGATCACGTCGGCATCGTCGTAATTGATGGCGATGCCGTCGTCATGGGTCAGCGCGAAGTTCATCGCGTTGATGCGGCGGTGGTAGGTCTCGAAGTCGACCATGCCGTGCGCCTGGCCGACCCGGGAATGCCGGTTGACCGCCAGTTCGCGCTCCAGCGGCTCGATGAAGGGGGCGAACACGTCCAGCATCAACCCGCCGCTTTCGGCCAGGATGATGCTCAGCCCGCTGTCCACGCAGGAACTGACCACGATGGGCCGAACCTGGTACCGCTCCCCCGCTGCACGGATCCTTTCACAGGCTTCCCGCGCTTTTTCCGGATCATCGATGAACGACATTCGGTCGGTGATGAAGCTGAACCCGGAGAACTGGGTCAGGAGGCTATGCCCAATGGTTTCAGCGGTGATACCGGTTCCATCGGACACGTAGAACACCGGACGGATCGTCGACATACGGCTTTTACCCCCTCCGAAGCTTAAAAAGGCTGTCGATACAAGCTTGTGCCGACAGCGGTCTGCCCGGCATCATATCGGCTTCTTCCTACGGACGTGGCCATCCAGCCCGCCTCGGGCGATGGCCAAACGGAGCATCGCGCTTGAACGAGAACATCCTGTGGTTGCACGAACTGCGCCTGGCCGATCTGGCCCGCGTAGGCGGCAAGAATTCGTCGCTTGGCGAAATGATCGGCAATCTGGCCGGTCTGGGGGTGTCTGTCCCCGGCGGTTACGCAACCACCTCTGAAGCCTTCAAGGACTTCATCGCCCATAACGATCTGTCCAAGCGCATCTTCGACAAGCTGGCCACGCTGGACGTGGAAGATGTCGGTGCCCTGACGATCGCCGGCAAGGAAATCCGCGGCTGGGTGATCGATGCCCCGCTCCACCCGGCGCTGGACCAGGACATCCGCACCGCCTACGCCAAGCTGTGCAGCGAAAACGGCGGCGGCGACGTCGCGGTCGCGGTGCGTTCCTCGGCCACCGCCGAAGATCTGCCCGATGCGTCCTTCGCCGGCCAGCAGGAGACCTTCCTCAACGTGACCGGCGCCGACGATGTCGTGCTCAAGGTCAAGGAAGTGTTCGCCTCGCTCTACAACGACCGCGCGATCGCCTACCGCGTCCACCACGGCTTCAAGCACGAGGACGTGTTCCTGTCCGCCGGCGTGCAGCTGATGGTGCGCTCGGGCGTCGGTTCGTCCGGCGTGTTGTTCACCCTGGACACCGAGTCCGGCTTCCGCGACGTGGTGTTCGTCACCTCCTCGTTCGGCCTGGGCGAAATGGTCGTGCAGGGTGCGGTCAACCCGGACGAGTTCTACGTCTACAAGCCCACCCTGAGCGCGGGCAAGCCGGCGATCCTGCGCCGCTCGCTCGGCAGCAAGGCGATCCGCATGGTGTATTCGGATGTGCCCGGTGAGCGCGTGCGCATCGAAGACACCCCGGCCGACCTGCGCAACACCTTCTCGATCAGCGATGAGGACGTGCAGGAACTGTCCAAGCAGGCGCTGGTGATCGAAAAGCATTACGGCCGCCCGATGGATATCGAGTGGGCCAAGGACGGCGTCAGCGGCAAGCTGTTCATCGTGCAGGCGCGCCCGGAGACCGTGAAGTCGCGCGGCCATGCCACCCAGATCGAGCGTTTCGCGCTGAACCAGAAGGACGGCAAGGTACTGGCCGAAGGCCGCGCCGTCGGTGCCAAGATCGGTGCCGGTACCGCCCGCGTGGTGCGCACCCTGGACGACATGGCCCGCGTGCAGCCCGGCGACGTGCTGATCGCCGACATGACCGATCCCGATTGGGAGCCGGTGATGAAGCGCGCCTCGGCCATCGTGACCAACCGTGGCGGCCGTACCTGCCACGCGGCGATCATCGCGCGTGAGCTGGGCGTGCCGGCCGTGGTCGGCTCGGGCAACGCGACCCAGCTGATCCAGGATGGCCAGGAAGTGACCGTCAGCTGCGCCGAGGGCGACACCGGCTTCATCTACGACGGCATCCTCGAATTCGAGCGCACCACCACGGACCTGGGCAACATGCCGCCGGCGCCGCTGAAGATCATGATGAACGTGGCCAACCCGGAACGTGCCTTCGACTTCGGCCAGCTGCCGAACGCCGGCATCGGCCTGGCCCGTCTGGAAATGATCATCGCCAGCCACATCGGCATCCACCCGAACGCGCTGCTGGAGTACGACCGCCAGGACGCGGCGACAAAGAAGAAGATCGACGAGAAGATCGCCGGTTACGCCGATCCGGTCAGCTTCTACGTCGGTCGCCTGGCCGAAGGCATCGCCACCCTGACCGCGTCGGTCGCCCCGAACCCGGTGATCGTGCGCCTGTCGGACTTCAAGTCCAACGAGTACGCCAACCTGATCGGCGGCAGCAACTACGAGCCGCACGAAGAGAACCCGATGATCGGCTTCCGCGGCGCCAGCCGTTACGTCGACCCGAGCTTCTCGGCTGCCTTCGCCCTGGAATGCCAGGCCGTGCTGCGCGTGCGCAACGAGATGGGCCTGGACAACCTGTGGGTCATGATCCCGTTCGTGCGCACGCTGGAAGAAGGCCGCAAGGTCGTCGAGGTGCTGGAACAGAATGGCCTCAAGCAGGGCGAAAACGGCCTGAAGATCATCATGATGTGCGAAGTGCCGTCCAACGCACTGCTCGCCGATGAGTTCCTGGAGATCTTCGACGGCTTCTCGATCGGCTCCAACGACCTGACCCAGCTGACCCTGGGCCTGGACCGCGATTCCTCGATCGTCGCGCACCTGTTCGACGAGCGGAACCCGGCGGTGAAGAAGCTGCTGTCGATGGCGATCAAGTCCGCGCGCGCCAAGGGCAAGTACGTCGGCATCTGCGGCCAGGGCCCGTCCGATCACCCGGACCTGGCCGAATGGCTGATGCAGGAAGGCATCGAATCGGTGTCGCTGAACCCGGACACCGTGGTGGATACCTGGCTGCGCCTGGCGAAGCTCAAAGCCAAGGGTTGATCCCTTCGGCAATGAGATGAAGGACAAAACCCCGCTCAGGCGGGGTTTTGTTTTTGCGCGTAGAGCCACGCCATGCGTGGCCGCCTTTCGTCGGGGGTCTGGATGCCGAATGGACCGCGTTGCCACGCATGGCGTGGCACTACCGTCAGGCTTCGGCGGTCTCGGCCACCTCGGCCACCGGGTAATCGGTGAACCCTTCCGCCCCGCCCCCGAAGAACGTCGCCTTGTCCGACGGGTTCAACGGCAGGCCCTGCTGCAGGCGCTCCGGCAGGTCCGGGTTGGCGATGAACGGCCGGCCGAACGCGATCAGGTCGGCCCAGCCCTTGGCCAGCGCTTCCTCCGCACGCGCGACCGTGTACTTGCCCGCGTAGATCAGCGTACCCCGGTAGATCATGCGCAGCGCCTCCTTGAAGGCCACCGGCATCACCGGCGCGTCCTCCCAGTCGGCTTCGGCGATATGCAGGTAGCCCACGCCGATCTGGTCCAGCAGGTGCGCGGCGGCCAGGTAGGTGGCCTGCGGGGTGTCGTCCACCGCGCCCTGCAGCGTGGTCAGCGGGGCCAGACGCACGCCGACGCGCTCGGCACCGATCTCCGCAGCCACCGCTTCGGTCACCTCGCGCAGGAAGCGCAGGCGGTTCTGCAGCGAGCCACCGTAGCCATCCGTGCGCTGGTTGGCCTGGGAGTCGATGAACTGGTTGATCAGGTAGCCGTTGGCGCCATGCAGTTCGATGCCATCGAAGCCTGCCGCGATCGCATTGCGCGCGGCCGCCGCGTAGTCGCGCACGATCCCGGCGATCTCATCGATGGCGAGTGCCCGCGGCATCGAGTGCTGCACCATCTCGCCGACGCCGCTCTGCGGGCCGCGGCCTTCCGGATCGACAAACACCTTGACGCCCTCGGCCAGCAGCGCCGAGGAGGATACCGGTGCGGCACCCCCTGGCTGCAGGGCCACATGCGAGACGCGGCCGACATGCCAGATCTGGGCGACGATCCGGCCACCCGCAGCGTGGACCGCGTCGGTGACGCCGCGCCAGCCGGCGATCTGGGCCTCGTCATGGATGCCCGGGGTCCAGGCGTAGCCCTGGCCCTGCTGGCTGATCTGGGTACCTTCGCTGACGATCAGGCCGGCCGAGGCGCGCTGGGCGTAGTACTCGGCCATCAACGGCGTGGCAACGTTGCCCTCACCGGCCCGCGATCGGGTCATCGGCGGCATCACGATACGGTTGGGCAGCGTCAGCGCGCCACGGGTGTAGGGGGAGAACAGCATGGGAATCCTTGATCGGGGGGGGCGCCGCCGAAGCGGTGATGCCGACAAGGATGGGGACCGCGCCGCCCGCTCAACAGCCCTGCGGCGGCAAAACAGTTGTGCCGCCCGTGCAACGATCGATCAGGTACGCTCGGCCGCCAGCATCGAGTAGGCGGCCCGCACGGTCTCGTAGCCGTAGGTACGTTCCAGCCGGCGCACAATGAAGTGCCCGCGCGCCACGTCCTGGTAGTAGTCGGTGAACATGGTGTTGAGCGTTGCACCGGCCACCGCCCCCACGATCGGCACCGCCTGCGCGGCGAACTTCTCGGTGACCACCACGCCGAAGCGCGCGGCGACCTTCTCCACGAGCTTGGCCAGCCACTTGCCGGCCTCCTTCGGGGTCAGCCCGATCATCACCGGGCTGCCGCCGACCGCGCGCCCGGCCAGCTCGGCGGACAAGTGGCGCATCACTTCGGCGGTGAAGCCACGGGTGATGTAGTAGCCGGTCTCGCTGGCGTCGTCCTTGCCCGAATTGCCGCCCAGCGCGAACACCTCCAGGCAGGCGTGCCGGGTGCTCATGTCACGCAGGTCGAAGCCCTCGCTGCGGGCGACGTCGGCCACCGAGCGCATCATGATCGTGGTCGACACCGGCAGTTCGATGAACAGCGTGGTGAACCCGAACGCGCCGCCGACCGCACCGGAGGTGGCCGCGGCCAGTTTGTGCCAACGGGTGGAGGCCGCCTTGCCGGGCGTATTGTCCATCGTCCACAACGCGGCCTGGGCGGATTTGAACAATGCCGCCTCGACCGCACCATGGATGCGGCGCGATACCGAATCAGGCAGCCGCTTGACCGCGAACTCCAACGGCGAGCCGATCAGGTTCGCCATCTTGGCGGTCAGCGTGGGCGATTCAAGCAGGTCCACCGCACGCTGCAGGTCGCGCCAATCCTGCGAGGTCGGCAGGATCGAGGACGACAGCGGCGGCGGTTGCGGCGAGGTGATGGCGTTCATGGCCGCGATCATAGCGCCGCCGATGTCTACCGCTTGTTGCCTCGCCTGCCGGTGGCTGAATGCCCCGGTGGGCTCAGGCCGGCAGGCCCGACAGCGCGCCCATGAACTGCCGGTAATGGCGCAGCTCCGCGATGGAATCGTGGACGTCGCTCAGCGCGGTATGGCTGGCGGTCTTGCCGACGCCGGCGGCGACGCCCGGGGCCCAGCGCTTGGCCAGTTCCTTGATCGTGGACACGTCCAGGTTCCGGTAGTGGAAGTACTTCTCCAGGCGCGGCATTTCGCGGTGCAGGAAGCGACGGTCCTGGCAGATCGAATTGCCGCACATCGGCGAAGCCCCCGCCTTGATCCACTGCTGCAGGAACGCGATGGTCTGCGCCTCGGCCTGGCCCAGCGTCACGCTGCTGTCGACCACACGCTGCCACAGCCCGGATCGGCGGTGCTGGTTGCGGTTCCATTCGTCCATGGCCTCCAGCCGCTCCACCGGATGATGGATCGCGAACTCCGGACCTTCGGCCAGCACGTTCAACTGCGCATCGGTGACCACCGTGGCGATCTCGATGATGGCATCGTTGTCGGTGTCCAGACCGGTCATTTCCAGATCGATCCAGATCAGTCGCTCGCCTTCTGCGCCGTTGTCCGCCATGTGTTCGCCTTGTGCTGGGTCGCTGCCTGCGCCGCGACCGGGAATGGATAAGGCCCACATGATACCGCCAACCCGTCACGCCCCTGTCGCTGCCGCACCCTTACTCCAGCAGCAGCGGCGGCTTGCCACGCTTGGCGCGGAAGTAGTTGGTCAAGCGGGTGCTGGCATCCTTGGCCAGCACGCCGCCGTGGAGCTCGACACGGTGGTTGTGCCGCGGGTCGCCGATCAGGTCGAACACGCTGCCGCAGGCACCGGTCTTGGGGTCGGTCGCCGCATACACCAGCCGTGCCACGCGTGCGTGCACGATCGCCATGGCGCACATCGCACACGGCTCCAGGGTGACGTACAGCGTGCTGCCGACCAGCCGGTGGTTGGCCAGCGCCCTGCCCGCCTGCCGCATCGCCACGATCTCGGCGTGCGCGCTGGGGTCGTGGTCGGCGATATTGAGGTTCCAGCCTTCACCGAGCACGGCGCCGTCGGCACCGACCAGCACCGCGCCGACCGGAATCTCGTTGAACTCACGCTCGGCACGCTCGGCCAGGCCCAGTGCATGGCGCATCCAGCGCTCGTCCTGGTCGTGCACCGGCACGCCCAGCGGGGGCGGCGGCGCGAGGCGCTCAACCATGGCCGTTGGCCTTGCGCACGAATGCCTCGAACGCGGCCAGGGTGGCCTCGCTGACGTGGTGCTCGATGCCTTCGGCGTCGCGGCGCGCCGAGTCGGCGTCCACGCCCAGTGCCAGCAGGAACTGCTCCACGGTCTGGTGGCGGGCACGCATCTCCACCGCCAGCTGCTCGCCGGCCGGGGTCAGGAACACCCCACGGTACGGTCGCTGGATCGCCCAGCCCTCCTTGACCAGTCGCTTGAGCGCCTTGGCGACCGTCGGCTGCGCCACCCCGAGTCGGCTGGCGATGTCCACCTGGCGGGCCTCACGGCCATCGGCGATCAGGTCCGCGATCAGCTCCACATAATCCTCGACCAGCTCGGACCGGCGCGCCTCGCGCACCTGCACGAAGCCCTCGACGTGCACCTGGGCATCGATCAGGGGCGTGGTGGCTTTACGGCTCGACGACGGCATGGTGGCTCCAGCAATGGCCGGTGGCGAAGGGCTGCGGCGCCCGGACAGTTTACCTCACGGGGGTTTGCGACTGGCCGGGGCTGTCCGGCGACTGTCTTATTCACGGCGCCTAGTGTTTGACAAATGATTTTTGTTGCCGGATATATACCCCACCTACTCAGCCATGGACCCGGCCGAAGGCCAAGGAGCAGCATGGACGCATCCGCACTACGGAAGTACGGCCCCCTCGCTCTGATCGTCGTCCTCGCCGCGTTGATGACCGCGCTGGCCGTGCAGAACCGCCAGCTCCGCCAGCAGCAGGCCGTGCTGGTGAGCAAGATCGAACAGATTTCCAAAGCCGTGCACGGCCTGCCCGAAGGCGCCCGGCCGGAAGCATTCGACGCCACCGCACTCGACGGCCAGGCACTGACCTTGGCTGGCCCGGCCAGCGGCCGTCAGGTCCTGTATTTCTTCTCCCCTGCCTGCAGGTTCTGCCTCGCCTCGGTACCGCAGATCCAGGCGCTGGACGCCGCCGGCCGGAACAACGGCAACCGCGCCTTCGAAATGGTCGGCGTCAGCCTGCCGCCCCATGAAACCGCCGCGGACTACGCACGCCAGCATGGCTTCGACTTCCCGGTGGTGAACGATACCGATGACCGGATCACACAGCGCTATAGCGCCACGATGGTGCCGATGGTGGTGGTGATCCAGGACGGCAAAGTGATCTATCGGTACGTGGGCCAGCTCAAGGACAGCTCGGTCAATGCCATCACCGGCGCCTTCGTGGTGAACGCCGCGCGCAGTGCGGTGCCGGCGCCGGCGCCGGCAGGCTGACCCCCCAGGCGCCACCCGTGCGCGCCGCACCCAGGTCTCTCCGCACCCGTCCGTGGGCGCGGATCGGCAGTTGCATCGGTTTTCCTTCCCATCCAGGAGTTGAACGATGACCTCGAAACACACGCTGTCCCTGCTTGGCGGCCTCGCCGTCGCCGGCATGCTCGCCTTCGCTTCCGCCCAGGCCTTCGCGACCTCCGCCTCGCCCGCCACGCTGTCGGGCTGCAAGGCCGCGCCGCACTGCGACTACGGCGCCAATCCGGACGGCACCTGCTGCCCGCTTACGGATCCGCCGGCCCGGTAAACCGCTTCGCGCACCACCCGCTGCATCCGTCCCATCCACTCAAGGAGAAGCACCATGAAGTCGAAGAAACTCGTCTCGGTCTTTGGTGGTATCGCCGTTGTCTGCGCATTGGCGTTCGCCTCCAGCCAAGCGCTGGCCACCTCCAGCCAGCCCACGCCATTGGCGGGATGTGCCGAGCAGCCGAACTGCACGTATGGCGGGCACGGCGTGCACCTCTGCTGCGATCCGCTGTAAACAAGCACTCGACCATCCCGGCACAGTGCCGGGATGGTTCCGCCGCGATCAGCGCGGCCGTCGCTGCAGCAGGGTTTCAAACAGGACCGTGCCGTCCTGGTTCGCGGCCACCAGCGTGCCGCCATGCGCGCGCGCGAACTCGCTGGCGATGAACAATCCCAGCCCCAGCCCGCGGCTGTCGTGGAAACTGGCCTTGAACGGTTCGAACAGACGCGGCAGCAACGCCTCGGGAATCTGCCCGGCATTGCGCACCTGCAGGCGCAGCGGCGCGCTGCGCTCACCCTCCAGGCGAACCAGCACCGGCGCATCGCCGCCATGCAGCACTGCATTCCCGATCAGGTTGGACAACAACTGCGCCAGCCGATCCGGATCGCCCTGCAGGTGGGCATCGCCCTGGACCTGCAGCTCGATGCGCGCCTGCGGATGCGCACGCCCGATCTCGGCCACGACCGTTGCGGCCACGTCGGCCAGATCGCATTCGGTGCTGTACAGGCGCAACCCGCCGGTACGGATCTTCGAGAAATCCAGCAGCTGCTCCACCATCCGGGCCATGCGCTGGGCGCTGTTCTCCAGGTGACCGAGCGTGCGCTGGACCTGGCTGTCGTCGGGCAGGTCGAGCGCCAGCTTGTCGGCGCACAGCAGGATCGAGGCCAGCGGCGTGCGCAGGTCGTGCGTGAGCACCGCCATCATCGTTTCATTGAGCGTGAGCGCATGCTCCAGCGCCTCGTTGCGCGTCTTGAGCAGCTGCTTCTGCTGGTAGAGCTCGATGAACACATTGACCTTGCTCATGATCACCTGCGGCTCGATCGGCTTGTGCAGGAAATCGACCGCCCCGGTCTCGTAGCCCTTGAACGCGCGCACGGGGTCGTTCGGTGAGGCGGTCAGGAAGATGATCGGCACGTCGCGGCTGCGCTGTGATCCGCGCATCAGTTCGGCGAGCGAAAAGCCGTCGATCTCCGGCATGTGCACGTCCAGCAGCGCCAGCGCGACCTCATGCTCGAGCAGCAGTTCCAGCGCCTCGGCACCGGAGGGGGCACACAGGATCTCCAGGCCCGGGCGACGCAGCAGCGCTTCCATCGCGACCAGGTTCTGCGGAATGTCATCGACAATCAGCAGCTTCACGCAATCGGTGGTGGCAGTCGACCCGGCGGGCTCGATCAGGTTCATCGGGTAAGACCTTTCATACGCGTGCAGATGGAGGTGAGCGGGAGTACCGCATCGGCACCGGCGTGCGCCAGGGCCGAAGCGGGCATCATCGAGGAATAGGCCTCCTCAGGGCATTGGATCCAGGCTTCGCCGCCGGCGTGGCGCACGGCGGCAACACCGTCACTGCCGTCGGTACTGGCACCGGTCAGCAGGATCGCCAGCACGCCATCGCCGAACACATCGGCGGCGCTTTCGAACAGGGGATCGATCGCGGGGCGGGAGAACAGCACCGGCGGATCGACCGACAGCGCCAGCGTGGCGCGGTCCTCGACCAGCAGATGGTAGTCCGGCGGCGCGAACGTCACCGTGCCGGGCTGCAGGGGTTGTTTGTCCTCCGCTTCGCGCACCGGCAGCGGGCAGCCGGCGTCGAGCAGGTCGGCGATGCGGCTGGGGCGGTCGCGCGGCAGATGCAGCACCACCAGCACCGGCAGCGCCAGCGCCGACGGCAGCGATGACAGCAGGGCCTGCAGCGCACTGACGCCGCCGGCCGATGCACCGACGACCACCAGGTCGAACCGGCTGCGTTGCGATGCCGCGATCATCAGGCCAGCTTCCGGTAGAGGCGCTGTTCGCGCGCACAGGCTTCGAACAGGTCCGCGTGCGCGCCGAACTGCAGCGACTCCTTGCTGCCCAGGCCGAGGAAGCCCCGGTGCACCAGCGCCTCATGGAACAGGCCGATGGCACGGTCCTGCAGCGGCCGCTGGAAATAGATGAGCACGTTGCGGCAGGACACCAGGTGCACTTCCGAGAACACGGTATCGGTCGCCAGGCTGTGGTCGGCGAACACGATGTTGCGCTTCAGGCGACGGTCGAACACCACGCTGCCGTAGCCGCTGCTGTAGTAATCCGAGAGCGATCCGGTGCCGCCGGCGGCGAGGTAGTTGCGGCTGAACTGTGCCAGCCGGTCCAGCGCGAAGGCGCCGGACTCGGCCGCCTGCAGCGCTTCGGGATTGATGTCGGTGGCGTAGATGATCGCGCGGTCGAGCAGGCCTTCCTCATGCAGCAGGATCGCCAGCGACCAGACCTCTTCGCCGGTACTGCAGCCGGCGATCCACAGTTTGATCGATGGATACGTGCGCAGCACCGGTACCGCATGCTCGCGCAGCACCCGGAAATACGGCGGGTCGCGGAACATCTCCGAGACCTGCACGGTGAAGTACTGCATCGCCTGGGCGAACGTGTCCGGCTCGTGCAGCAGCCGGTGCTGCAGCGCGCCCATGGTCGGGCAGTCGAAGCGCGCCATGGCATGCCGCATCCGCCGCCGCAGCGACGCCAGCGCGTAGTCACGGAAGTCGTAGTGGTAGCGCTGGTAGACCGCCTCGAGCAACAGCTTCAGCTCCAGGTCGAACAACTCCGTTTCATTCATCGGCGCGAGCACCACACGCGGCACAGCGAGACCAGCTTGTCCACGTCGATCGGCTTGGCGATGTAGTCGTTGGCACCGGCCTGCAGGCAGTGCTCGCGGTCATCGGGCATCGCCTTGGCGGTCAGCGCGATGATCGGCAGGTCGCGCCAGCGGTTGTCCGCGCGGATCTCGCGCATGGCGGTCAGCCCGTCCATCTCCGGCATCATGATGTCCATCAGCACCAGGTCGATCTCCGGGCGCAGCTTCTCCAGCGCCTCGCGGCCGTTGCGGGCGATGTCCAGGGTGACGCCGAGCGGCTCGAGCACACTGGACAGCGCGAAGATGTTGCGCACGTCGTCCTCGGCCAGCAGCACGGTGCGGCCATCGAGCACCGCATCGCGGCGGCGTGCCTCGCGCAGCAGGCGCTGCTGGTCGGTCGGCAGCGAGGCCTCGACACTGTGCAGGAACAGGGTCACTTCATCGAGCAGGCGCTCGGGCGAGCGCGCGCCCTTGATGATGATGCTCTTGGAATAGCGGCGCAGGCGCTGCTCTTCATCGCGGGTCAGCGCGCGGCCGGTGTAGACGATCACCGGCGGGAACGCCACGGCCTCGTTGCCGGCCATGCGCTCGAGCAGGTCGTAGCCGGTGCCGTCGGGCAGCGCCAGGTCGGTGACCATGCAGTCGAAGGTCGATCCGGCCAGCTCCGCCATCGCCTCGGTGATGGTGCCCACCGCCGTGATCTCGAGCTGGTCGCGGCCGAGCAGCAACTGCAGGTTGGAGCGCAGCTCACTGTCGTCCTCGACGATCAGCAGGCGGCGCATGTCGCGCTGGCTGGTGGCCTCCAGCTGCTGGATCGCCCCGACCAGGCGCTCACGCGTGGCCGGCTTGATCACATAGCCGATCGCGCCCAGCTCCATCGCCACCTGCGAGCGCTCCAGCCCGGACACCACGTGCACGGGGATGTGGCGCGTGGCCGGGTCGCGCTTGAGGCGCTCCAGCACGCTGAGCCCGGAAACGTCGGGCAGGCCGATATCGAGCAGGATGCCGTTGGGCCGCAGTTCGGTGGCCAGGGCCAGCGCCTCCTCGGCGGTGCCGGCGACCACACAGTCGAAGTCCAGTTCATGCGCCATCGACACCAGCGCGCTGGCGAAGGTCGCATCGTCTTCGACCACCAGGATCATCCGGCCCGCGCGGCTGCGACGGCCGCGGTCATCGATCACCTTTGCCGCCGGCGTCGGGGCCGGCGTCGACCCGGCATGCGCACGGCCGAGCGGCGCGGCGGCGGGCAGCGCCGGCGCCGCGACGGCGGCAGGGCGGACGTCATGCACGACGTGCTGGGCACTGCCGGTGCCGCCGCCAGCCAGCAGCGGCAGTTCGAGGGTGAAGCAGCTGCCGCGGCCCGGCTCGCTGGAGACGGAGATGCTGCCCCCCATCCGGGCGGCCAGATCGCGCGAGATCGACAGGCCCAGCCCGGTGCCACCATAACGGCGGCGGGTACTGCCATCGGCCTGGCGGAACGCTTCGAAGATCACTGCGGTCTGCTCTTCGGGAATGCCGATGCCGGTATCGGACACGGCGAACTGGATCCGCCCTGCCCCGGCACTGCGGACCTTCAGCGACACGCTGCCGTGCTCGGTGAACTTGACCGCATTGGCCAACAGGTTCTTCAGGATCTGCTGCAGGCGCTGGCTGTCGGCCAGCAGCTGGGTCGGCGCATCCGGCGCGGCGCTGATCTCCAGGCTCAGGCCCTTCTGCACCGCCATCGGCTCGAAGGTTTCCTTCAACCGCTGCAGCACGCTGGAAACGGCCAGGTTCTCTTCGACCAGCTCGACATGGCCGGCTTCGATCCGCGACAGGTCCAGGATGTCGTTGATGAGCGCCAGCAGGTCGTTGTTGGAGGAGTGGATCGCCTGGGCGTACTTGACCTGCTCGGCGGTCAGCGTGCCGTCCTTGTTGTCGGCCAGCAGCTTGGCCAGGATCAGCGCGCTGTTGAGCGGCGTACGCAGCTCGTGGGACATGTTGGCCAGGAATTCGGACTTGTAGCGCGAGCTGGCCTCCAGCTCGTTACTGTTCTGCACCAGCTGCGCCTGCGCCAGCAGCAGGGCCTGCTGGCGCGACTCCAGCTCGTGGGTGCGCTCTTCAAGCTGCACATTGGTCTGCTCCAGCTCGGCCTGCTGCTGCTCCAGGTTGGCCTGGGAATGCAGCAGGCTGCGGCTCTGCTCCTCCAGCTCCTCGTTGGCCACGCGCAGCTCTTCCTGCTGGGTCTGCAGCTCTTCGCTCTGGCGCTGGGTTTCCTCCAGCAGTTCCACCAGCTGGGCATTGAGCAGCGACGCGCGCAGCGCGATGCCGATCGGCTCGGCACATTGCAGCAGCAGCGCCATCTCCAGGCCGCGTGCGGGCGATACGCCGGCACGGCCCAGCTCGATCACGCCGATCACCACGCCATCGGCGGTGATCGGTCCCAGCAGGCGCTGGTGCACGGTAGTGCGGCCCAGCGGTGTGTCGATATCCAGCGGGCTGTCGCTGTCCTCCAGCCGGCGGGCACGGCCCTCACGGATGATCTCGCCCCATTGCCCGGCATTCGCCGGCAGAGTCTCCGGCAGCTGCGACGGCAGCGCGGCGCCACCGACCAGCACCAGCCGCTCGCCCTGCAGGCGGTACATCGCGCCGACATCGGCATTGAGCTGCGCGCACAGCGCGCGCATGGCTGCTTCGGCCAGTTCACGCGGAGTGGGATCCCCTTGCAGGCTGGTGCCGACCACGTTCTCGCCGGCCTGCAGCCACAGCGCGTCGGCCGCTTCACGGCGGGCGCCGATGGCCTTCATCACGGTCAGCGCCATCATCAGGAAGGCGACGCCGCCGATGCTGCGGTTGACGAAGGAAAACGCCGAATTGCTGCTGGCCGGCGCAACGTTGTAGCCGACCGCCAACAGGATGCAGGACCCGATCGCCACCAGCAGGGGCACTTCCATGCGGCGCTGGAACAGCGTGATGCCGACCGCCATGAAGTAGGTCAGCCAGACCGCATAGCCCAGCGGCACCACCATCTCCGTGCCCAGCGTGGCCGCCATCAAGGCGGCCGACGCAAGCCAGATCCAACGGTCACGGGCGGTAGGCGCAGAATTCATGCCGTGTTCCAGCTCAGCTAAAAAGGGGGCTGATGGTACCTGAGCGGTAAACGGGTGTTAAGCGCCAGAAGTCAGCGCGTTTGACGCACGTTCTTGACACTTTCTTCACACCATGGCCCCTACGGTTCGGTCCCTTATCGGGGGAGTCGATAGCCGTCGTGGTCCAGGCCGTATCCAGCGTTGCACCGCTCGCCGACGAAAGCCGGCAGCTGAAGCTGTTGATCGACAACGTGAGCGATCACGCCATCTATCTGCTGGATACGCAGGGCAGCATCTGCAGCTGGAACCGCGGCTGTGAACGGGTCAAGGGCTATGACGCCGAAGCGGTGATCGGCAAGTACGTCGGCCTGTTCTATACCCCCGAAGACCAGCAGCTGGGCGTGCCCCAGCAGGCGCTGGAATACGCCCGCGACCATGGCCGCTTCGTCGGCGAAGGCTGGCGCGTGCGCCGCAACGGCGAGCGGTTCCGGGCCGGCGAAGTGATCGAGCCGGTCCGCGAGGACGGCTGTCTGCTCGGCTTCGTCAAGGTCACCCAGGATGTCACCGAGCGCTACCAGGCCCAGCGCCTGCTGCAGGATGCGCAGCGCGCGCACGTGCAGCAGCGCCAGCTGGACAATGTCGGCCGGCTGACCCGGGGCCTGGCCCATGAATTCAACAACCTGCTGACCACCATCGGCAACGCGCTGGACCTGATCGCCCTGCGCCCCGGCGCCGACGGGCGCACCCAGGAGCTGGTGGACCTCGCCCAGGCCGCTGCCGACCGCGGCTCGCTGCTGACCCGCCAGCTGCTCGCATTCTCCGCGGATCAGACCCTGGTCCGCGAACCGGTGGTGGTGCAGGATTTCCTGCGCGATGCCCTGCCCGTGCTGCGCCGCGCCTGCCCGGCCGGCATCGAGGTCCACCTGGACGTGACCCCGGATCTGCCCCCGATCGTCACCGATGGCGTACAGTTGCATAGCGCCGTGTTGAATCTGGTGCTCAATAGTGGCGAAGCGATGCCCCAGGGCGGCACGGTCACGATCACGGCCGAGGTCGAACAGCGACTGGCACCGGATCTGTCCCAACCCATGCGCCGCCACTATGTCGCCATCGCGGTGACCGACCAGGGCAATGGCATGCCCCCGGACATCGCCGCGCGCGCCAGCGAGCCGTTCTTCACCACCAAGGAAATCGGCAAGGGCAGCGGGCTGGGCCTGAGCCAGGTCTTCGGCTTCGTTTCCCAGTGCGACGGCTTCGTCGACGTACAAACCGCCCCCGGCCGGGGTACCACCGTCCGCCTGTTGTTACCTGTCATTGAGGAAGTCGAGCATGTCTGAGCCCCTACGCGTATTGATGGTCGAAGACCAGCAGGACCTGCGTGAACTGATCGGCCAGGCGCTGCAGGACTTCGGCATCGAAATCCACACCGCCGACGACGGCCCGGCCGCGCTGCGCCTGATGCAGGATCCCGGCGGGTTCGATGTGGTGTTCAGCGACATCAGCATGCCCAACGGCATGAGCGGCGTGGAGCTGAGCGAACATGTGGCCGACGTGCTGCCCAAGGCGCGCATCATCCTGGCCTCCGGTTACGCACGCTCGCAGCTGCCGCCGCTGCCCGAGCATGTCGAATTCCTGCCCAAGCCGTATCGCCTGCGCCAGCTGGTGACGTTGCTGCAGTCCCCCGTCGCGCCCTGCTGAGCCGGCGCACCGCCCCCAGCGTGAACGCTTCATCCGCGGCGCCCCTGCTTCACATCGGTGCTGCATTCCACCCCGGATAGTGAGGGTGAAGTCGGGAGAGGGTGCGGTACATGCAGGACAGAGCTGAGGATCTGGATCGGATCGCGTTGATCGAAGCACTCAACGTGATGGACCCTGCGTTGGGGACGGCGCTGGACCCGATCACCGAACTGGTGGCTTTTACCTTCGGCGTTCCGATCGCGCTGGTGTCCATCTTCGATGCCGTCCACCAGCACATCATCTCGCGCGTCGGTCTGGCGCTGACCCGCCACGAACGGCATTCCTCGATCTGCGCGCTGGCGTTGGGTGGCCCCGACGTGGTCCAGGTGGCCGACCTGCGCCTGGACCCGCGCTTTGCCGACAACGCGCTGGTGACCGGCCCCGAACAACTGCGTTTCTACGCGGGCGCCCCACTGATCACCAAGGCCGGGATCACGCTCGGCACGCTGTGCATCATGGGCCGCGAGCCGCGCCGGCTGTCCGCGGAAGAGCAGCTGCAGCTGCAGACGCTGTCACGCGTGGTGATCGCGCAGATGGAACTGAAGATGTCGCTGGGCCGCCGCGAGCAGGTCAGCGGCCTGCCCAACCGGCAGCAGTTCCAGGCCGACCTCAACGCCCTGTCCCGTGGCGGCGAGGCGCGCGCGTTCACGGCGGTGCTGCTGGATGTGTTCGATCTGCAGAGCGCCAACGATGCCGGCCAGGCGCTGGGCATGAAGCCGGTGGAAACCCTGCTCCGCCAGGCGGCGCTGCGCGTGCAGGACGTGCTGCGCGATATCGCGCAGGTGTATCACGTAGGCGTGACCCGGTTTGCTTTCCTGCTGCCGGAGCAATCGCATGACCAGACCGAGGCCCTGCTTGATCGCCTGCGCGTGCGCATGCGCCGGCCGCTGATGGCCGGCAGCATTCCGATGTCCCCGCAGTTCCACGCCGGGGTCTGCGACTTCCGCGCCGTTCCGGAACAGACGGCCGATCTGATCCGCAAGTGTCTGGTCGCCATGCATCACGCCCTGCAGACCGACGCCTGCCTGTGCTGGTACTCGCAGGAACGCGACGATGCACTGCGCCGTCGCTACCGATTGGCCTCGGACGCCGGGCGCGGCCTGGCCCAGCACCAGTTCAGCCTGGTCTACCAGCCTCGATTCAATCTGATCGACGGGCTGCCGGTCTCGGCCGAAGCCCTGCTGCGCTGGACCCACCCGATGCTCGGTCCGGTCAGTCCGGGCGAATTCATTCCGGTCCTGGAGCGGACCGCGCTGATGCCCGCAATCAGCCGCTGGGTCATCGATCACGCCCTGGCCCAAGCCGCGCAATGGCAGCAGAGCGTGCCGGGGTTCAGCCTGTCGCTCAATCTCTCGCCGCGCGACTTCGACGACCAGTGTGTGTGGAGCGTGCTGTCCGAACGTTTGGACGCGCATGGGCTGCCGCCCGGCCTGGTCGAGATCGAAATCACCGAGGGGCAGTGGCTCAACCACCATCCCGCGGCGCTGCCCCAGCTGCGGGCAATGGCCGCCGCCGGCGTGCGCATCGCCATCGATGATTTCGGCAGCGGCTACAGCAACTTCGGCTACCTCAGCGAGGTGCCGATCAGCCATATCAAGATCGACCAGACGCTGGTCACCGGACTGGCGCGTTCGCGTACCGCGCGGCTGAAGGTCGAGGCCATCATCAAGCTGTCCCGGCAGCTGGGGTACCGCACGGTCGCCGAAGGCGTGGAGAACGAGGCCGAACTGTCCCTGCTGCGTCTGTGGGGCTGCGATGAAGCGCAGGGCTATCACCTCGCCCGCCCGATGCATCCCGACGCGGTGCTGCAGCTGGTCAGTGCCTGCCGCGCCGGTCCGCTGCCGGATGCGGGCTGACGCTGCGACGCCGCCACGCAGTCTGCAGCACGGGCGATAATGCCCGGCCCGCCCCAGTCACTGCCGACCATGTCCGATCTCGCCCCGTTGCCCACCCTGCCGCCCGGCCACTACCGCCACTTCAAGGGCGGCAACTACGAGGTGATCGGCGTCGTGCGCCACAGCGAAACGCTGGCACCGATGGTGCTGTACCGGCCGCTGGACGCGGACATTGGACTGTGGGTCCGCCCGTTCGAGATGTTCGTCGCGCAGGTGGAGGTGGAGGGCCAGTGGCGGGCGCGCTTTGCGCGTGTCGAATGAGCGGCTGAGCGGCGACAGCGGCGCCCATCGCGGCTGCGGCGGATCAGCTCGCCGCAGTCTGTCGCGCGTCGACCAGTGCACGCAGGCGTGCGGTCACCGCGCGGAACGGCTCCGGCAGCCTCGCCGCCTCCAGGGCATCGACCTGGCCCGACAGCAGCGACAGCGCCTCGCTCACGCTGACCACGTCCTGCCCAGCGTCCACGGCAGCCTCCGGCACCTCCAGATGCGCGCCGATGACGCCCGCCAGGACTTCGAACGCTTTCACCGTGGCTGCGTCGAGCTTGGATGGTTGCGGGTCCAGCGCGCACAGGGTGCCGCGGAAGCCACCGTCGCGGCGGAACATCGGCACCGAGATGTAACTCTCGAATCCGTACAGCGCAGGCGTGGGATGGCGGGAGAACACCGGGTGGGTGCTGGCCTGGTCGAACTGGACCAGATGGCGATGCTCGCGGATCTCATCGCAGATGGTGGTTTCCAGCACGAGGTCGTCGCCCGGCCGCAGGCCGAAATCCAGGCGATCATGCACGGCACAGGCAGTCCAGCGATCCGCGGTCACCCGCGCCACCGCGACGAAGCGCATGCCGGTCATCGCACTGGCCAGCTCCAGGATGCCCGGCACGGCCGGCATCGCCAGCAGCGCCGCGATATCGTCCAGGCGTGGATCCGTCGAGACCGTCGGTTCCACCACCGGCGCGGAACCCGGACCGCCGTCCTCCTGCGGGTTCTCCATGGCCGCCAGGCGGCGGTCCAGAGCCTTGGCGTTGACCTCGTTGAAGAGGCCGCGCACGGCCGCCGACAACGCGCGCGCGTCCTTGATGATGCCCACGAAATGGATGCCCTGCCCGACCAGGCGGATCTGCTCCACGCCATGGTCCACACGGAGGGAGGGCCACGCCTGGCGGTGCAGGATGCGCATCCAGTCGCTGGGCGGCGTTTCATCGAGAAATGCGGTCACGATCGCCCGCGAAGGCGCCGATCCGACCGGGAGACCGGGCAGATCAAAGCCGATGAGCGCTGGAAAGCCCGTACTGGTAGACATCACAACCCCTATTCGGCTTGGCGCAGCCATCGACAGGTGGTGGCTTTGAAGCGAAATTGTCGCACGAATGAGCGAGACTGGCCGTGAGCGGACGCTGCTTCCGCCCGCCGGAAAGCGCCCACAGCGGCAGCGGCTATCATTCGGACGCCGCTCGCCGTGATCGATTCGCTGATGCGACGGGCCAGGATGCACCCTCTGCCAAGAACAAGGAACGTACTTCATGGGATCAACGGGTCAGGGTTTTTCAGTGTTGGTCGGGATCCTCTGGGCGCTGCTCGGACTGCTGTGGATTTTCGTCCCCTTTGCCATCTTCGGGATCAAGGGTCTGCTCAAGCAGATCGTGGCCGAACAACGGCGGACCAACGAGATTCTCAGCCGCGTCCACGGCGATCGCCTGCCGCCGGCGTCCCCCGAACCCCAGCCGTTCAGGGTCGGGCCGTATCCGTAAGGGTCCGCCGTCTGCTGCTGGCGTTGATGGGCTGCCGTGCGGGGTGATGCCGGCCTTGCGAACAAGGCCGTCAAATTCTCGACGCATTTCGCGCATTTTGAACAAATACACCCTCGCTCCCCCCCTATACTCGGGCCTCGTCACCATGGAACGGAGACTTGATGTCCCCCTGCTCCCTGCAGACTCCCGACACGCCCGGCCTGATCATCCGCACGGCCCCGGCGGCGGCGTCGCATGTCGCCATGCGAACCGCCCCCCTGTACGCGGGCATCGCCGAACAGACGGATTCCCCCGACGCTGGCACAACGGCTCCCTGCGCGTTGCCGCCTGCTCTGTGCGGCATCCCCGCACCGCCCCACCTGAATTCCCCCCTGTCAAACGGAGACCGGCCTTGCACCGTGTCCTCAAGATCTGCCTTGTCACCCTTCTGATCACCGCCTGCAGCCGTACGGAGAACACCATGAGCCAAGACCTTTCCACCGCCGCCGCTGAGGCCGATGTCGAAAACGGCGGACGCGGTCTCGCCAAGCTCAATCCACAGCCGCGCCAGGCCTATGACGTGGTCCTCAAACTGCACAACGCCCCGGGCCCGTTCGAACGCATCGAAGGCGTCGCGCAGTACGACGTCACCAACGAAGCAGAGTGCGGTCGCATCAACCCGGAAACCGGCACCGCCGGGCGCATCACCAGCCAGGAGCCGCTCGCCCTCAAGCGCGTCGCCGACGATGAGTACCACGGAACCGTTTACCTCGACCGGATGCTGGACGAGGACTACTACGGGCGCGGCGTATGCCAGTGGAAATTCAGCGGTACGGGTGCCCTGCTCAAGGCCACCGGCGCGCATGAGGAAACCCGCTTCCTCACCTTCATCGACGCCGACCGGTTCACTGCGGGCGATACGCTGACCCGTCACTACCCGGCCAGGGACTATCCGCGCGCCTCGCCCGTGGAAGGTCCATCGGGCATCACCTCGATCGAAGACTATCCGGCCAGGGGCAATGAAGATCCCACCGTATTCGTGCCGGAACTGCGTGACGCGTTGTTCTCGATCTCGTTGTCCGCCAAAGAGGCCAAACAATGACTATTCCCAGCCAGGATTACGCGGCGATCTCCGATGACGCGTACAAGGATCGAGCGGTAGGACGTCGCGCACCTGGCGAGGAAGAGCCGGTCACGCTCAACGGCCACCGGTACGTGGTGCTTGAACATGTCAACAACACCCGCAACGGCTATCAGGGCACGGTCTACCAGCGTGTAGACACCAATGAGATCGTGGTATCGCACCGCGGCACCGAGCAGATCCTGCTCGATGCCGTGCTCACCGATGGCACGATGGTCACCGGGCGCACCAATCTGCAGGCCAAGGACGCGATCGCACTGACCGAGAGGGCCATGGAATATGCGATCAAACTGGGCAAAGACGTTGGGCACGCCCCGGAAGTAACCGTCACCGGCCACTCGCTGGGCGGCACCCTGGCCCAGATCAGTGCGCACCACTTCGATCTCAAAGGCGAAACCTTCAATGCCTTCGGCGCGGCCAGCTTGAACTACCGGATTCCCGAAGGTGGCAACAGCATGGTCAACCACGTCATGGCCGCCGATCCCGTCAGCGCCGCATCGCCGCATTACGGCCAGGTCCGCATCTACGCCAGCCCCCAGGAAATCAAGACCCTGGAGGCCTCCGGCTTCAGCAACAGCAGGTACAACGCCCTGATTCCCGATCGCCCCGTGATCGCCGCCGCCGCATCGCTGGGCTCGCACAAGCTGGGCAACTTTCTCGACAGCGGCTCGGTACTGGGCTCGGAGCAGGCCAAGACCCTGGCCAACACCAATGCCCGAATGATCGACGAATATCGCGACGACATCGGAGAACGCCGCGCCGCGACCACCGTGATCTCGCGCGGTACGGTCGGTGGCGCGGTAGACCTGATCGACACCCTGCGCGGCCCGCTGCCGGCCGGTGAACCGGCCCGGCGCGAGGCCGAGAAACACCAGAGCAGCCACACCAGCCTGCGCATGGACGATGCCGGCCATCCGGGCAATCCCCTGTTCAACGACGCACAGCGTGGCGTCTACGCACAGGACACCCGCGTGGGCCGCACTCCGGATCAGTCCAGCGACCAGCTCGCCGGCAGCCTCGCTGCGCAGATGCACGCCGCAGGCGGCAAGCGCATCGACACGGTGGTGATGAGCAACGACGCGGCCAGCACCTTCGCCGTGCAGGGCAACCAGAACGACCCGGCCCACCTGCGCGTTACCGTCGACACCATGCTGGCCATGAACACGCCCCTGGAACAGAGCAGCCGCAAGGTGGAAGAACAGGCCAGCAGCCAGCGCCAGCAACAGGAGCGCAACCAGGAACAGGTCCAGAGCAGCAGCCGCACCATGATGGGGTGAGGCTAAGGCACGGCATGACCGCAACATCCATCGCCATGACGGGAAGATGTGAAATCGTCAGGGTGTAATGCCCGTCGCACCCGGCGGCTGCCCCTGCGGGAGGGCCAAGGCCGATGAACAGCGCCAGCGCCACCTCGTACAACAACAACATCGAGCCGGCCGTGACCGCCGGCCCACCGGTGCCCAGGCCCACAAACCACATCGCGCGGGTCTTGGCGCTGTCCAGGGTGACATCCCCCATTGCATCCAGTGCATCGATGGACGACAACGCCAGCTGCATGTAGCCCAGATTCTTGTCGATCATGTCTTCCGGCGATTCCTTCTCGCCGGTAATGACGTAGGTGATCTCGTTCTTGACATCCTTGTTGAGGAAGGAATGCAGGTCGCTGCCGAACATGGCCATGGTAGTGGCCACCGACACGATCAGCGCGGCGTGATGCGGGCCATGTTCTTGATCGATAGCATCATCGATGCTTCCGCTTTTGCCGATTGCGCAAACGCAGCTATTACTTCACCTGCATCGCCGACCCTACAGCTCAGAACTTCTCGAATGTCGGTTCGGCGCAATCTGAATAGAAGACCTCGCATGCGCCGCCAGCTGGATCAGCGCATTTCCTGTTTGCAGCTTGAGTCGCAATCTTCAACGTCTGGCCGGTCCCCATCCCACTTCGAGCTCCTCTAGCCTTTGTGCGCGGAACCACCCAAACAAAACATTGATTGTAGTAAGACATCAAAACCGAACAATCCGTTGCACCTTCTTCCGCACATTTTTCAAGCGCAATCTTCTCCGCCCGCGTCTTCGAGGCTTGATCAGTCGCCGACCCAACCCATGATGTCGAATCTGAACCTGCAACTGCCCCCCAGGCATCATGCCAGCGTCCGGTTGGACTGGGGGGAGTTGGAATGCTGGCAGAGCCTTGACTAGAAGAAGATGAGCCGGGAATAGGCGCACAGCCCTGCACACCCTGCCCCCCAATCGGATAGAAGCCCGGTGGGCACGCACCTTCCGCTCGGAGGTTCGCTGGCAATACCATTGATAGGGCCAGCAAGAACATTGCAGAAAGAATGCGGTACATGTTCCAACCTCCTGAAACGCAACTGTTAGAAAAATCGGTCTTCACTATTCAGCCATCCGATCATTCAGATGCACCCAGGCCGCGAGAGCCCGACCCTTGGGATGAAACTTGCGAGTTGCCACCAGACTTCCGAGGTGCCGCAAAGGACTCTACTTCACGACTATTGGTATTCTGTGGCGCTGGCGGAGTATAAGACCCCGCCGCACCCGGCGGCTGCCCCTGCGGGCCCGGCTGTGCTCCAACGCCCGAGCCACCAATCTGCGAATACGCCATGAAGCTGCCCAGCGTGCCCTGGAAGAACATCGCCGCCATCGGCGGGGCGGTCAGGATCAGCGTGTCAGGATCAGACCCATGCCAGGAGTTCGTGCCACCTAGCTGCTGGTGGCATCAGTAGTTGCACGATGCAACCGTATGAATCTCCAAGCGCTAGTCCAATCAACAGGTCGATCTATCGTTAGCGGTACGGTCGGAACTCGGAGAGGCTACAAGCCGAGTAGACGATATCGCAACTCTGCCCTCCCTCAAACTCTGAGCATCGCTTCAGAGCATCCTGTTTTGCGATCTTCTCTGTGGCTGCGGAATTGGCCGAAGATCGCCCCACACTTCTTTTGATGGCACTGTCCATCTTTGGGTCTGCGATGGCGACGCACTGATTGAAATAGGCGATTCTAAGCTTGCATGACTTCCCACCCATCTTGGTGCATTGCCCCACGGCAGCCGAAACAGCCTCCTCCTTCGACTTCCGCGATGTAGAAACGCCGGTGGTCATACTCCCGCTGTCTTCGGCAATGGCCCCCCAGCGCGTCTCCCATTCACCGGTTGGCACTGGAGCTGCAGGTGCAGTCTGCTGGCTACCTGCACCAGATTGAGGAATCGGCGCACAACCTTGGACGCCCTTCCCGCCGATAGGGTAGAAACCTGGAGGGCAGTTTCCCTCAGCCAAAACCGCTCCTGACTGAAGCCCTAGAAGGACAAGCAGGATCCACTTTTTCATCCGTCTATTCCTCATGAACCGATCAGACCCTTTCAGGGGCTGTAACTCAATCTCGGTTTGCGTTGCCCATCTTTCCGGTAACGGGACTGCTATCAGCAGAACCAATGTTCGTAGGCATACTCGCCTGCCCCGTTGCAGCCGGAGCATCAGACTCTGCCCTACTAGAATTTGTGGTCTGCGGCGGCGTATAAGACCCCGCCGCACCCGGCGGCTGCCCCTGCGGGCCCGGCTGTGCTCCAACGCCCGAGCCACCAATCTGCGAATACGCCATGAAGCTGCCCAGCGTGCCCTGGAAGAACATCGCCGCCATCGGCGGGGCGGTCAGGATCAGCGTGGTCAGGATCAACCCCATGCCGCCCTGCTGCATCGCGATGCTCGACATGCCTTCAGTGAAGTTCTCTCCCAACAGCTTGCCCAGCAACGCACTGCCCCAGAAGGCGCCCGCTACCTTGGCCACCATCTCCATCGCAATGGTTGTCATCGCTGCCAGCACCGCCATCGAGAACATCGTGCCTATCCCGTATAGGAGCCATTTCTGGAACAGCTGCTTGGTCTGATCAAATAGCAGACACAGGATGAACAGAGGGCCAAGGCCGATGAACAGCGCCAGCGCCACCTCGTACAACAACAGCATCGAGCCGGCCGTGACCGCCGGCCCACCGGTGCCCAGGCCCACAAACCACATCGCGCGGGTCTTGGCGCTGTCCAGGGTGACATCCCCCATTGCATCCAGTGCATCGATGGACGACAACGCCAGCTGCATGTAGCCCAGATTCTTGTCGATCATGTCTTCCGGCGATTCCTTCTCGCCGGTAATGACGTAGGTGATCTCGTTCTTGACATCCTTGTTGAGGAAGGAATGCAGGTCGCTGCCGAACATGGCCATGGTAGTGGCCACCGACACGATCAGCGCCGCGCGACCACGTTGGTAACCAGCCCCATCGAGGACGTTACCTAAAGCGCAGCTATGACCTCGCGCCGGTAGATCTTGGCATCAGAACTTTCTAAAAATCGGCTCTGAGCAAGCAGAATAGGTGATATCGCACTTTGCTCCACTGTCGTCCCTGCAATATTTCAGCGCCTCCGCATGTGCATCCTTCCGAGAAGGACCCTTGGAGAGCATTGCCATGCCCCTGCCTGAAACCGGGATGGCGTAAGCCATACATTGGTTCATATATGTGAAATTAACCCTGCAATCGGACGCCCCCTCCGCTGAACATCGCTCCACTGCTACCTGTTCAGCGAGAGCTTTTGTTTTTTCGCCATTTGAAGCGCCCACAAGGTCTGAATCGCGGGATTTAGCCAGTGCTCCCCAGGTTTTGATCCACTCCCCGGTGGGACTCGGTGGAGGTGGCGGCAGACCGGCCGAACCCTGACCCGATGAACCGCCAATGGGCGCACAACCTTGAACACCCTGGCCCCCGATGGGGAAATATCCTGGAGGACAGTTGCCCTCGGCGAGCGCCGTATTTCCAAGCAATAAGAGGACGATCATTGCTGTACTTTGGAGACAGAACTTCATCGATATCTCTCTATCTAGTCGTTAGCGTTCGCATTGCCGCGCTGACCGCGCAGATCCGCTGTTGGCTGACCTGCATTTACCCGAGGCGTAACAAGCGTCTCGTTTGCGTGACTCACTTGGTTCTCAGAGGCCGGCCTCGGTGGCGTATAAGACCCCGCCGCACCCGGCGGCTGCCCCTGCGGGCCCGGCTGTGCTCCAACGCCCGAGCCACCAATCTGCGAATACGCCATGAAGCTGCCCAGCGTGCCCTGGAAGAACATCGCCGCCATCGGCGGGGCGGTCAGGATCAGCGTGGTCAGGATCAACCCCATGCCGCCCTGCTGCATCGCGATGCTCGACATGCCTTCAGTGAAGTTCTCTCCCAACAGCTTGCCCAGCAACGCACTGCCCCAGAAGGCGCCCGCTACCTTGGCCACCATCTCCATCGCAATGGTTGTCATCGCTGCCAGCACCGCCATCGAGAACATCGTGCCTATCCCGTATAGGAGCCATTTCTGGAACAGCTGCTTGGTCTGATCAAATAGCAGACACAGGATGAACAGAGGGCCAAGGCCGATGAACAGCGCCAGCGCCACCTCGTACAACAACAGCATCGAGCCGGCCGTGACCGCCGGCCCACCGGTGCCCAGGCCCACAAACCACATCGCGCGGGTCTTGGCGCTGTCCAGGGTGACATCCCCCATTGCATCCAGTGCATCGATGGACGACAACGCCAGCTGCATGTAGCCCAGATTCTTGTCGATCATGTCTTCCGGCGATTCCTTCTCGCCGGTAATGACGTAGGTGATCTCGTTCTTGACATCCTTGTTGAGGAAGGAATGCAGGTCGCTGCCGAACATGGCCATGGTAGTGGCCACCGACACGATCAGCGCCGCCTTGGCCATGTCGGTGACCAGCGCCATCAACGAGTCGCGGCTGCGACCGGTGACGATGCGGAAGCCCTGTACGAGCACCCAGAGCGTCATCAGCGTCAAGGCGATGGCACCGACCCACTTCATCATCCTCCCGAGCAGCTCCACGCCGAACTCCGCGATTTCCTTGTGCAGGTAATCGAGGATCAACCGGAAGAACACGAAGTCGCCAATCGACGATTGCACGTGCAGGTTCTGCAGGAAATGCAGCGCCCCTTGCCCGAACATGCCGTCCACCATCCCTAGACTCATAACATCACCTGATAATTAAGAGGGATCCGTCCCGATCCGAATCCGTGTTACAGCGACAACGCTGCTTTGAGCGTCGCGGTCTTCACCACGGTGCCGAGCGGGCTTGGCGCTCCCTTGAGCGTCATCCGGGTCAGGATCTGCTGCTGGCTGGTAAGCGCCTTGATCTGCTTGTCGTACATTTCGATCTGCTTGTCCCACGTGCTGAAGTCCCTCTCCATGTAGGCATTGGAGACGGCGACGTTGGCCATCGTCTCGCTCATGGCACCTTCTGTGTTGAACAACATGCGGATTTCTTTGATCCGGTCGAGCACCTTGCGCATGTCAGGCATGGTCTTCTGCACGACTTCGACCGTTTCGTTGTACTTCCGGTTCTCGAGCATCTGGATCGCAGCACAGATGTTGCGTTGCTGCGCCGCGATATCTCCGCCCGGATTCAGGTTCAGCGCACCCATCAGCCCGGATACGCTCAAAATGGACCCAGTACCACAGCGCGCCTCGACATTGAAATCAGCCGGGACCGTGGTGAGCTTCACGCCGGTCGGCATGATGGGCGACGCGATGATCTGCTGGAACCTGGCCAGTTTCTGTGCCCAGTTGGACACCGTTTCGGCGTAGCGATAGGCCTGCTCGCCATACTCGATAACCGCCTGGGCCTGGGTTGCCAGGGTGTTCACTTCGGTCAACGTGCTGTTGAACAGGTTCATACCGATCTCAACCACCGGCAGCGTGTAGGCCTGCACCGGCATGACGAGCATGCCGCCCAGCGACATCGCCATCACTGTCGAACGGAAACGGGTGGTGGCGGAACGGCTCTTCTTCTGGCGGGTCACGTTGTCCATGTTCTTCTCCATCAATTTTGACTGGTGTCTTGTCGGCGGATTCACGATGCTGTTCATGCAACGGCCTCCTGGCTGTTGGATGCCGGCTTTCCCGAGCCTTTTCGCTTTCGATAGAACTCACTCAACCACTGCTCCGGCGTCAGTTCGGACTCAAGCACTTTTTCACGGGCGGCCGCATCGGACAGCACGCGGTGCATGATGTCAATGTTATCGGTGGATGCCGAAATCACCGACAGGATGTCGTCCATGCCACGCAGGTTGAGCTGGCACACGCTAGATGCATGCCCCTGCTTGACCAGGAAGCAGCGCGAGCGTTCGTCCAGCGCGGTCACCACGCGGAACTCGGCCTCTGTCAGCTTCAGCCCATCCATGTAGTCGCTCTTGCTGGCGTTGGGATTGGGCAGCAGGATCAGGGTGGCGGTCTGCTCGATCAGCGCGGCGGAGATGTCGCTCTTGAGCGCGTCTTCCGGGCTCTGGGTGGCGAAAATGCCCATGCCGTTCTGTTTACGGATGGTCTTCTGCTTGTTCTTGGCGAACTCTTTCAGGCCACCCTCGCCGTCCAGGATTTTCCAGAACTCGTCCATCACATAGATCAGACGCCGCCCGTCGATCAGCGATTCCAGCTTGTGCAGCAGGTAGTTGATCACCGGCACCCGCACCTCGGGGTTGTCGATGATGTCGGTGTAGTCGAAGCCGATGATGTTGGCCCGGCTCAGGTCGATGGTATCGACCGGGTTGTCGAACACCCAGCCCAGCGAGTTGCCCGAGGTCCAGCGGCGCATCCGCGCATATAGGCCGTCGTCGCCCATGTTGGGCAGGCTCTTCTGGAAGTTGGACATGCTGCGCAGGTGCATCGGGGTGTCGAGCATGTTCTCCACGCCGCGGAAGATGTCCTCTTCCTCGCGCGAGCTGTACTCGCGCTTTCCGGCCAGTACCTTGATCAGGTCGGACAGGAACTGCACGTTTGCTTCGTTGCGTTCGCACTGGAACGGGTTGAAGCCGGTCGCCGCGCCATTCTCCAGCGCCAGATAGTTGCCCCCGCAGGCACGCACGAAGATTTCCGCGCCGCGGTCCTTGTCGAAGAAGAAGATGGTCGGCGATGGGTCGTACTTCTGCACCTGGCTGAGCAGGAAGTTGATCAACGCGGTTTTACCGGTGCCGGACTTGCCGATCACCATGGTGTTGGCGATCGCCTTCTCACCCAGCGAGTTTTCCGAGGGGTGGGTGGCGTGGAAATTGAAATAGTACGGCTGCCCGTTGGTGGTCTGCAGGGTGGTCACGCAGTCGCCCCACGGGTTGTTGTGCTGTTTGCCGGTGGCAAAGTTGTGCAGCGGCGACAGGCCCAGGAAGTTCAGTGAACTCAGGTTGGCCAAGCGGGTGCGATAGCGCCAGTTGCCGGGAATCTGCGCATAGAACGACGAGGTGACGGCCAAGTCTTCCTTGACCGAGATGAACCCTGCGTTGGAGAGTTCTGCACGCGTGGCAGCCACGTTCTGGGAGAGCTTGGCCTGGCTGTCGCCGTACACGGCGAGGGTGTAGTGGTACTCGCCCAGCACGAAGTTGCCCGAGGACAATTGGTCCATGGCCTGGTCCAGCTCAATGATCTGACTGACCGCCTTGTCACCGGAAGAGATCATCATGCCCTTGGTGCGGTCCAGCACCTTGAGCGCGTCCTGGCGGCCCATCGGGCTGAACGAATGGGTGATCACATACTCGAAATCAAGATACTTCAGGCCATTGAGGATGCCCGGATAGGTTCCTTCAGCGTATTCCTTGATATTGAGGATGGCACCGAAGTGATTGACACCGTGGGGCGTGGCGATCACGAAATCGCCGGTCTTGGCCGAGAACATGTGTCGGCTGACCGGGAGGTAATCCTTGATCGGAGCAGAGAGCACGGGTACCGGCTCGTCGATGCGGTTGATCAGATAACCGAAGAATTCCAGGGTCTCGGAGAATACGATGCCATTCTTGGCTTCATACATGCCGAGGCGATACGGTGCGTAGTCACGGATCACGGCTTCGACGTTGCCGGCCAGTTCCATCAGCTTGTCGACGGCCTGGTCCTGCTCCGCTTGTAGTTTGGATACATTGGCGGACTTTTCGACGAGACGCTTCCCCCCCACTACCGGCCGGTAGATCATGGTCAGGTACAGCTCGTTCTGCATGATCCGCTGCGAGGACAGCATTCCCATGTACTGGTCGGACACGTCCTGGTTGAACGTCTGCTTGAACGAGCTGCGATCCTTCAACGTGCGACGGCGGCGCAGGTCGTGGACCCAGAAGGCCACATTGACGAAATCCGGTGCGCGCAGTGTCTGCAGCAGGCGGTTGAAGGTGTTGTGCTTGTGCTCCAGCTCCCACTCTTCGCGCCCGACAAAGGGCAGGCCTTCCAGATGCCAGGTCAACAGGTAATCACCGCCCGTGGTTTTGACCACGTTCGCCGAGACGTGCGATGACAGCGGGATGAACTCTGCGATGGAGGTATCGGGGCTGAACATGGGACTGCTTCCGTAGAGGGTACTGCGACATTTCCAGGACAACCCGGGCAGGCGGCTGCCTGCCCGGGATGATCCGGCGCCTCAATCCTTGGGGGCCGGCTTGGTACGGTAGTGATTGGGGCTGAACACCCACATGCCATCGTGGTCCTGCACGTTGCGCGCCTTCAGCTTGAAGTGCAGGCGCAGACCAAGCAGCCGGAAAATCATCTCATCGCGCTTGGCCATGTTCCGCATGATGAAGATCGCGACCGGAATGGACAGCAGGTACCAGAAGTTCGTGTAGACGCTCAACAGGAACAAACCACCGATCACAACGAAAAACGGCATGTAGGGCACGCCCAGAAACATCGCTGGGCGCGTACAACCCCGGAAGACGACGTTCTTATGCACTGTAGTACAGCAGCGCCTGGTCGATCATCACGGTGGTGGTGCCGCCGCAGCTGCTGCTGGAGCTGTCGCCCAGCAGCATCTTGGCGATCTGGCCGGCCGCACCGATCAGCAGGCCACCGATCAGGATCGGAGCAACGTCGGCAATGCGCTTGTGGGCGAACGCGATCTGGTAGCCGGCGAAGATGACCGCGATGGTGACCACGGCGATCGACGCGATGTTCAGCAGACCATTGATATTACTGAAGAAGCCGCACACCTTGTCATCGGTGCCGCCGAAGTTGGGCGTGCCCTGGGCCAGTACTTCCGGCACGAACACCGCGCCGACGAACAGCACGGCCATTGACGCGGACTTGAGCAGACGCTGGGCGTGGATGAGGTCGAGATTGGAACGCTTCATGGGTGGGTTTCCTTGTAGTTGAACGTACATAACTCAATTGACCAGTCGAGGGCCTGGCCACGCCACGACTTCGTCAGAAAACGAAGGCCGCATCCCCTGCGGGAATCTGTTGCTCCGGCTGCCTGATTGCTTCACCGTTCTGGCTGGGCAAGGCAGCCGGCGTGCTGCGTTCATTCCATGGCCGCAGCATTACCGGCTGGCCAGCCTGCTGCGCGGCGCTCCCCGCAGGCGCCTGCGGTATCGGCGGTGCACCGGCCTGGCTCAACGCCTCCTGCACGTCCTGCGGGTACTGCGCATACGGTGAAGCGCCCTGCTGGACAGGGGCTGCCGTACCGGCGCGGTCCACCGCGCCCAATACCACCCGCGACAGCGCCTGGTCGGCAAGATTGACCAACGCGCCACGTGCCATGGCGCTGGTCGAGGGATACACCACATACGCCCGCGCCGGGTCGACCGGCGGCTGGGGCGCATACAGTGGCCCATCGGCCTGGGCAACGATGCGAGACTGTGCCGCCGAGACCTCCCGCGGGTGATGCTCGACCTTGACCGTACGCCGGCTGCCGCGGCTGACCACGTCGATCGGCGCGACGCCGCCGGCCGAGGCCAGCTGTTGCCCGCGCTGGATCGAGTCGAACACCTTCTGCACGTAACCGTGGCGGAAGCCGGTGGTGAAGTTGCCCGAGTAGTAGCAGCTGAACGACTTGCCCCAGTCGCCGCCGGACCGCTTGTAGCATTCGGCGAGAATCCGCGAGCCGGCTACCAGGTTCGGGCATTGCTGGAATGCCTTCTCATAGGAATCCAAGCCGTACTTGGCCAGGTTGTAGCGGTTGACCTGGGCCAGCCCGATGGAGAAGTTGTAGCCCTTCTCCTCCAGCATGCGCACGGTGGACAGGGCTTCTTCCAGCTGCGTGGGCTGGCGCACCAGGGCCCCTCCCACCACACCGATGGCGTAGGGATTGCGGGAAGATTCGACATTGATGACGTGCTTCATCACGTCCATCGAGACGGCCATCTCCGGGCACGCAAGCACTTCCATGCCAGGCAGCATCAGCGCGCCCTCGAGGTGGGGTGGACACAGCCATGTCCGGTCGTCATGTCGTTCATCGTTCAGCCCTCCTGTCCCTGCGCACGGCCGGGATTGAAATCAATGCCGGTGATGTAGCGCGACCCAACGTGCGCCTTGATATGCACGACGATATCGATGGTCATCATCAGCAGCCGCTTGATCACCGCGAACTCCAGCCCGGAGCCTTCGCTGGATGCCTTCACCATCAGCGCCAGCTGGTCCCAGGTCTGTTCCGGGCTGCCGGCGTGGCAGCTGGTGATCGAACCGGGATGGCCGGAGGCGCAGTTGCGGATGAAGTAGAACGCCTCGTCGCCACGCAGCTCGGCCAGGATGATGCGTTCGGGCTTCATGCGCAGGCACGCTTCCATGCAACTCTTGGCGGTGACGTTGCTGGCGCTCTGCCCGCCCTTGGAGTACAGCAGATGCACGACGTTGGGCTGGCTGATGAACAGCTCGCGCGCATCCTCGATGGTGACCAGGCGCTCTTCATCGGGGATGTGGTTGACCAGTGCCTTCATGAAGGTGGTCTTGCCGCTGCCGGTGGCACCGGACACCACGATGTTCTTGCGGTATATCACCGCACGCCGGAAGAACTCGGCGTAGTCGCGCGACTGGCGCAGCTCCAGCAGCTCACGGTCATGCTCGCTGATGCTGCCGTCCTGCTCGAGGATCTGGTTGAAGAAACCGTCCTCGTTGTACTGGCTGAGCGTCTTGGTGTGCTTGGACGGCAAACGGATGGTGATCGACACCTTGCCGGCATCACACGCTGGCGGAATCACGAACTGGGCGCGCTGACCGGTCGGAAAAGTCAACGACACGACCGGGTCGGCATCGGTGATGCGCTGGCCGGTATTGCTTTCGTTCACCACCGCGGTGCAGAACTGCCGGGCCCGCTCGAAGGTCAGTCCCGGCACCTCCACCCACTGCCACCCTGCCCGGGTTTCCAGGTACAGCTCGCCGGGACGGTTGATGCAGATTTCCGTCACCTCCGGCGAATTCATGTACTCGGCGATGCCCAGCACTTCGTACTGATAGCGCAGGAAATCGCTTGAAACCAGAGCTAGGGGGGCCACTTCGGCATCCATGATTCAGTTCACTCGATCAACGTCGCGGTGCCAGCACATCGGCGAAGTCGACATCCTTGGCGACATACACGGCAAGCACGGTACCCTGGTTGATGGTCACGGTCGGCGGACTGCGCTCGCTGAGCGCCTCGCCAGCCAGCCGCTCCATGGTCCGCGCCGTGGCGCTCTCATACGGCGACTGTACCGCCAGACCGCTGCCGGTGACTGTGGTGGTTTCCGGGCCGTTCTCGGCGGCGGCGTACTTGAAGGCGTCGGCAATCAGGCTGATCATCAGCGCCGAGCCAATGCGCGCGCCCCAATGGGCGTCGTACTGGCCCGGATGGCCCGCACTGCCCAGCCCATCGATACCCGGGCTGGACATGGCCACGTCCAGGCCATTGGGCGTGGTGATGCGATCCCAGATCACCTCCACACGCTTGCCGGTCGGGCGGCCGCCGTAGCTGCCATAGATCTTGGAGCCCTTCGGCAGCAGCAGGCTGCGACCGTTGATCGAGTACACCGGCTCGGTCAGCAGGCACGACGTGTAGCCGGCGTAGTCGGTGATGATGCGGGTTTCCAGTACGCAGCGCAGATAGGTGCCGCGCACCAGCAAGGCATCCGGGCTGCGGATGAAACTTGCATTGGAAACGTCCTCGACATCCGGGCCACGCCGCACTTTGCCCGCCTCGCTGGACTGCATGCCCGGCATGTTGGACAACAATGCCTGCCGCGTAGCTTCGTCAAGCGCACTGCGCTGCGGCGCCTGGCGGTTGCCAGCGGCCGAAGCCGCATCCTCTGAACCGGCGATGCGCCGATCCAGCAGCGTCGGGCCGCGCGGCATCACCGGTTCCGGCGGGGCGATCGGTATCAGCCGGGTCTGATCCTGGTCCGGCGGCAGGGCTGGCAGCATCGGGATCGGGTCGGCCTGAGTCTGGACCTGCGGCTGCGCGGCCGGACCAAAGCTGGGCAGTTCCGGAGTGGCCGCACGCGCTGTTTCGCGCACCGCAGCCGGCCCCTCGTCATTGCGCGACTTGTGGAACACCATGTAACCCACGCCGATCAGCAGCAGCAGGATGCCGCCCATGAACACCAGGGCCTTGCGGTTCAGGCGCTGCTCTTCGGCCGAACGCAGCGTCGGTGCGCTGGCATCCAGATCGGGAGCCGGCTGGGCCTGCGCCTGCCCGAAGTATGGATTGGAGGGTGAATCGGGCGCCCCATTGCCTGCGCCGTGATGGCCCTGGCTCTCGTCGCGTCCGTCGTTCGGATCGTTTCCGGGAGTGTTGTTCTGGCTCATTTCTTGACGTTCCTTCGCAGGCCGACGACGAACTCGCCGTGGCGGATGACCAGGTACGGGTAGGTCCCGTGGACGATCAGGTTGTTGCCTTCCACGGTCGTATTGACCACGAAGTCTTCACCGTATTCGGTATCCCGTCCGAACACCGCCGGGAAGATGCCGGTCTTGAACTCAGGCGAATTGGGCAGACGCAGGTAGGTGAAACGACCATCGTCATACGCATTGACCGGAACCAGCCAACCCATCTTCTTGGCCCGCCGGGTCGAATAGGAATAATCGAAGTTGTACTGCCGATCCTTGGCCAGCTCGGTGCTGAGCAGCGGCTTGGCTTCCTCCTTCACGGCCTCCTGCGCAATGCCGAATTCGGTATCGGCCGGATAATTGAAGGCGATCTTGTACTGCACACCGGCTCGACGGGCCTGTTCCAGCTGGCGCCAATCGGTGGCCACCACCTTCAGCTCGAAGATGTAGGAATGGGTCTCGGTGCGCACCATCATGTTGGTGTCGACGTCGACGTTCTTGGGCTTGAGATAGAAGACGTTCTCGCGACGGGTCAGCTCCCAGCCGCTGCTGAAGCCAGTGCTGTAGTCGAGGATCTTCTCGTCCGGGCTCAATTCGATCTGGGTGGTCAGGCCCAGGCCGGTACGCACCGGGTAGATGCGGTCCTTTTCATACTCGTAATAGTCCACTGCCTGCGCGAACGCGGACGCGGAGAACAACAATGACAGCATCGACACCAACGCCCATGCGCGCCCTCTGACTTTTCGACTACTCATCGGTTGCTTGCTCCATCAGCACTTCCGGTGGAATTGTTCTGCGCCGGCGTCATTGCCGGCTGTCCGGGCACTGCCTGCCCCGGCATTGCCTGGCCAGGCATCCCCTGGCCCTGGATCTGCTGCCCCGGAACCGGCGGCACGCCCTGCACCGGTTGGCCCGGCACGGGTTGGCCCGGATAGGCCTGCCCTGGAGCGCCGGGTGTCGGCACCACCATCGGCTGCCCGGTGGTCGGGTCGATCACCATGGTCGCTGCCGCCGGGTTGTTCGGGTCGTACACGCCCTGCTGGGCGATCTGCTGGGCCTGGGCGGCCTGCTGCTGCAATGCGGCCTGGTCCGGGCCGGGCACGCCGCGTGAGTAATCGTTGTCCACGCGATACTCGAACACCTGGAAGCTGAGCGGATTCAGGATGCGCTCCTGTTCGTTCAGGGCCAGGTTCGGCACATAGCGGAAGCGCAGCGTCACCAACTGGTTGTCCAGATAGGTGGTGGTCGCCTTGGTCTTGTCGTAGAGGCTGCGCTGGATACGCACCGAAGCGCCGCGGAAGCCGCCATTGGCCTGCACCTCCAGCGGTGTGATGCTGAGGATCTTGACCCGGATCGCGCGCTCCTTGCCGTACATGTTGAACGGGCTCTGCGGGTTGTTGTTGGCGTAACGCGCCCTCAACGAACCGCTGACCAGGTCATCAGACATCACGAAGACCAACTGCCAGTCGCGCAACCCCATCACCGCGAAGTCATAGGACTCACGCGCCATCACGTACTGCGCCACGTTGCTGCGGTTGATCGCATCGCTGGCGGTGATGGATTGGTTCTCGAAGTTTCCGGTGAGCCGCGCCACGGTCGCCGTACCGGTATAGGCATCGGCCATCACCAGGAACGGTACCTTCTCCTTCAGCGGCAGCATGTAGTAATAGCCGCCGGCCAGGGCCAGCGACATCACCAGCGAGGCCGTGGCCACCCACCATGCGCGGCGCTCGCTGCGGCGTGCCATGTCGGCCACGGTCAGCTCGTAGCTCACCGCTTTGGCGACCGCCTGGTCGACCTTCTGGCTGCTGCCTGTTTCCTTCTTTCGGAACATGGGTTCATCCGTACTACTGGAACGTCAATGGGCGCGGCACCCCTGCGCGGTACGCGGGGAGCATCACGTTTACCGATACTGGACCCGCGTCAGCTGCCGCTGGTCGCGTCGGCCGCAGCCGCCGAAACGGTGGGCGACGCAGCGGCCTGCACGACAATCTGGTTGCCGACGATGGACACCGACACGCCCTGCGCCGCATAGGCGGAGCTGAGGTCGACCATCGCCTGCTGTGGATTGGTGGTCCCGATGCCGGAGACGGCACCGTAGAGCGTGTAGTCCGAGCTGATCCGGTAATCCAGGGTCATGCCCGAATCCTTGGCCCAGCGTTCCAGCATGGTCTTCAGCGTGCCGTCCATCGGCGTGGCCTGGTACACGTAACTGGTGTACAGCGGAATTTCCATGGTGGTGCTGGCGAAGCGGTTGACCGGCTTCCAGCGGCCGCCGATATCCGGGGCCGGCTTGGTGGCACAGCCGGCCAGCATCAGTGCGGCGGCGACGGCGATGAATCCCTGTGACAGATACGCTTGCTTCATACGGACTTCCCTATGACGTACGTAATGCGGCTTGATTCGATTGACTGGCAGCAACTCACTACACCGGGCGGATGAGGACCCGGAGGCAGTTGGCTATGGCAGATGGAGTGGTGAAACATCCTGGACTACTGCGATCGGCCCCCGCCCGCTTGTGCAGCCCATGGTTGCATGTACCGATGTGCAGGCGCCCCGGGCGTATCGCCCGGCCCCATCGCCCCACATCCACATCCCTTCAACAATGCCGTCCATGACGTCCCTGCAATGATTCGATGCACTGCCTCCGCGTCGCATGCCAGACAGAAGTCGACGACGAAAGCAGCTCACCATCATGAACAAGATGCCATAAGCGACAGTCAATTCCGCGTCAAATCTCGAGCAAAAAAACGTTTTCAAACATCATTTCTTTGACGTGCATCACATAATTGATGCCAAGCTGATCAAATATCGAGGCTCGGGACGGAAGTCTTCGGCAGCAGGCGCGAGGTGAAATAGCGATCCTTGTAGTACTTGATCTTGTCGCATTTCACAGGGTGCGGGATGCCCTCGTACAGGAACACCTCGTGATCGTTGCCCATTGCCTTGAGCTCCTGCGGCAGCATCAGCGCGCGCCGCTCCTCGGTGAAGCTGTGGGTCTTCTCGCGGGCGTGGGTGACGTTCTTCCTGCGGATGGTCGTGTAGCCGAGCATCTCCGAGTAGTCGTTGGCATCCTGCTGCTCCCGCGGCGCGTACAGGATCTGCAGGGCATGGTTGGTGATGATGGTGCGCGACACATCCCGGCCATAGGTGGCATCGAGCTGGGCCATGCTCTGGATGATCGGCAGCAGACGCACGTTGTAGCCGGCCATGTAGGACACCGCCGAGGCAATGATGTCGACCTTGCCGATCGCAGTGAATTCGTCCATCAACAGCAGGCACTGGTACTTCAGGTCCGGGTTGGACTTGGGCAGTTCCTTGGTGTTGAGGTTGATGATCTGGCTGAAGAACAGGTTGATGATCAGGCGGCTTTCGGCCAGCTTGTTGGGCTGGATGCCGATATAGATGGTCATCTTCTTCTTGCGCAGGTCGGTCAGCAGGAAGTCGTTGCCGCTGGTGGCCTTGTCCAGCACCGGGTTGATCCAGGCGTTGAGTGGCTCCTTGAAGGTGCCCATGATCGAAGCGAACGTCTCATCGGCCTGGGACAGCAGGTTGGCGAACGCCGACTTGGCGTTGCCACTCAGGTAGGTCTGGCTGGCCAGGCGTTGCAGGTACTTCCGGAGGTCGCTGCCATCGCCGGTGGACAGGCGGAACAGCGCGCCCAGGGTGGGCATGTCCTGCGCCTCGCCGGGGAAGCCGTTGCTGCGCGCATCGTCGCGGTTCTCGAACAGGTACAGGCTGAAGGCCATGAACGCGTTGCGCGCCTGGCTGACCCAGAATTTCTGATCGTCCGATCCGTCCGGGTACAGCATCGCGGCGATGCTCATCAGCTCGGAGACGCGGAAGGCCGGGTCGTCGGAAACATAGCTGAGCGGGTTCCAGCGATGGGTACGGCGGTCTTCAGCGAAAGGATTGAACAGGAAGACTTCTTGGCCCTGGCTGGCCCGCCAGCCGCTGGTCAGGTCGAAGTTCTCCTGCTTGATGTCCAGCACGACCACCGACTCGTCGTACTCGAGCAGGTTGGGGATGACCACGCCCACGCCCTTGCCCGAGCGGGTCGGGGCGGCCAGGATCACGAACTGCTGGCCACTCAGGCGCACCAGCTTGCCGCCGAAGCTGCCTACCACGATGCCGTTGCCGGTCTTCTTGAACAGCCCGTGCCTGGCCAGGTCGGCAGCCTGGGCAAAGCGCGCGTCACCGTGCAGCGAGGTCTTTTTCGACCGGAACATCAGGAACATCGCGACCAGGGACAGCAGCAGCGGCAGCCCGAAACCGACCACGCCGGCCAGCTTGATCTTGGTGACGTACGGCGCCACGGCCGGCTGATCCAATGCCTGCAGGTACTGCAGATAGGTGTTCCACTTGAACAGCCCGGTATCCAGGCCCAGCAACAACAAGGTGAGATACCCGGCAAGGCAGTAGCCGGCAATCACGGTCAACACGATGACGACGGCGGGAACAACAATCTTCTGCGTGGACAAACCCTATCCTCCATGACGCGCCCCACAGGGCGCTACGGCCTGCGCCGGCGCCTGGGTCGCACCGTACGCGTTTCTTTCACATCGTCCTGCGTACGCGTCCCGTCGTCGCGTCCCCACAACAACGACCCTTCGCTGCGCCCCTGTTTCCAGCGACAGCAGCGGGGGGTGATCCTTGCCGTTCGGACGTGAACACGGCGTAGCCGGACCCATCGCCCGGACTGTACACGGGCGGATATGTCAGGGCTACCCTGCATCATGGGGCTGCGCCGACAGGGCCTGCGGGAGATCACGGCCTTCACGCACCACAGCATCCCAGCGCAGGGGTCGGCAGTATGTTGCGCCGCAGCAGTACAATAGGCGGCCGCCTTCTGGTCACGTCCTGCCGCATGAGCTCCTCCCCCGTTTCCCTGGCCGCCCGGCTCTCGCCGCGCGAGCGCACCCTGATCCTGCTGGCCTTGTCGCTGGGCGGCTTTGCCATCGGTACCAGCGAGTTCGCCAGCATGGGACTGATGCTGGAGATCAGCCGTGGGCTGTCGATCAGCGAGACCCAGGTCGGCCACCTGATCAGCGCCTACGCCATCGGCGTGGTGGTTGGTGCGCCGGTGCTGGCCTTCGCCGGTGCCGGTTTCGCCCGGCGCAGCCTGCTGCTCGCCCTGATGGGCTTCTACGCGATCGGCAACCTGGCCAGCGCACTGGCGCCGAACTACGGCACGATGCTGCTCGCGCGCTTCGTCGCCGGCCTGCCGCATGGCGCCTACTTCGGCGTGGCGATGCTGGTGGCCGCCGCGATCAGTCCGCCCGCCCAGCGCGGCGCGGCGGTATCGAAGGTGCTGCTCGGCCTGTCGGTCGCGATCCTCGTCGGCAATCCGCTGACCACCTGGCTCGGCCAGCAGGTCAGCTGGCGCACCGCGTTCGCCCTGGTCAGCGTGCTGGCGATCGCCACCGTGGCGATGATCGCGCGCTTCCTGCTGCCCGATCCGGATGAAGTCCGGACCTCGCCGATGCGCGAGCTGCGCGCCTTCAACCGCACCCAGGTGTGGCTGGCACTGGCGATCGGCTCGGTCGGCTTTGCCGGCATGTTCTGCGTGTTCACCTACCTCGCCCCGACCCTGGTGCAGGTCACCGGCCTGGCCGAATCGTGGATGCCACTGGCCGTGGGCATCTTCGGCATCGGCGCGATCATCGGCAACGTGGCCGGCGGCTGGCTGGTGGACCGCTTCCAGTTCCGCGCGGCGGCCGTGGTGCTGGTCTGGTCGATCATCGTGCTGCTGGCCTTCCCGATCGCCGCGCAGTCGGTGTGGAGCGTGTTCCCGATGATCATCGCGGTCGGCACCATGGGTGCGCTGGCGGCCGTATTGCAGACCCGCCTGATGGATGTCGCCGGTGAAGCGCAGACGCTGGCCGCGGCCTCCAACCATGCGGCCTTCAATACCGCCAATGCGCTCGGCCCGTGGTTCGGTGGCATGGCCATCGGCGCCGGCTTCAGCCCTGCCGTGACCGGCTACGTCGGTGCGGCGACCGCGCTGGGTGGCCTGCTGCTGTGGGGCGTGGCGATGCTGGTGGACCGCCGCTCGCGCAGCGCGCCGGTGCTGCAGCAGTAAGCGCGCGGGGATTTTTTTTATTTCCCCTATCATGGGTGTCCGCTCACACCGCGCCACTCGTGCTGTCACGGCCACGGCCGCCACGAGGGCCGCACCTGGAAGCTCCGATGACGTACGAATGGGCCCCGAGCCACTGGGGTCAACGCCTGACGCGATCGCCGCACTGGCAGCTGCGCCTGGCAGACGAACAGCTGGTTCTGACCGTCGACGGTCAGCTCTATCACGCGCCGCTGGACGCGCTGCAGGTGCACCCGCGCCTGCCCTGGGCGCACCTCACCCTGCATCGCGAGGGCCACGCCCCGTTGACGCTCGGCGGCCTGTCAGCGGCGTCCGCCCGCGGCTTGGTGGCGGCACTGGACGCGCGACGTGGAACCCAGCGCCAGCGTGACCATGTCGCCTTGTTCGGACAGGCCCACGCCGCGATCCAGCACTGGCTCACGCAGGTGCAGACCGCCACCGATCTGGCCGACGACGAGTCGTTGTGGCTGACCCACGAGCAGCAGCAGGCCCTGCTGCAGGCGCGCCCCACCCTGCCGCTCGATGAAGAAGCGCTGTGGGCGGTGTTCGATGACGCCGGCTTGCGCAGCGAACTGGATGGCGACCCCTCGGCCATCGAGGAAGCGCTGATGCTGTGGCTGGCCGATTGGCCAGCGATGTGGGCGCGTCGCAATGAAGCGCATCAGGCGCGCGAGCGGATCGCCAGCCGCCCGCTGCTGGACCGTGTCGAAAGCCGCCCCCTCACCGATGAGCAGGCCCGCGCGGTGATCTGCTTCGACAACCGCGTCCAGGTGGTGGCCGCGGCCGGCTCGGGCAAGACCTCGACCATGGTCGCCAAGGCGGCCTACGCCATCGAACGCGGTCTGGTCGCACCCGAACGGATCGTCATGCTCGCCTTCAACAAGGACGCCGCGGCCGAACTGCTGGCGCGTGCCGACCGGGCCTTCGCGCGCGTCGGCCTGGACGGGGTGCGGGTGGAAGCGCGCACGTTCCATGCGCTGGGCCGGCACATCATCGCCCAGGCAACCGGGCGGATGCCGCAGGTGCCGGACTGGGCGGTCGACGCGACGCAGGGCTTCCATCGGCTGGCCGAGGTCATCGATGCGCTGAAAGACCGCTCCCTGCATTTCCGCACGCAGTGGGACATGTTCCGGTTGGTGTTCGGCCGCGATCTGCCCGTCATCGGCGGTGCGCTGGACGCCGAGGAATGGGACAAGGACGGCCAGGGGTACGTGCGGACGCTGCGCGGCGAGCGCGCGCGCAGCATCGAGGAGTGCGTGATCGCCGACTGGCTGTTCTACAGCGGCGTGGAGTACGTTTATGCACGACGCGACACATTCGATGCCGGGACGGACGAGTATCGCCAGTACCGCCCGGATTTCCACTATCCAGGCATTGCGCTGCATCACGATCACCTCGCCCCGGACGTTCACGGCCGTGCGCCGGCGCATCACGAGGGCCGCCAAGGCGCCCGTCACGGCACCGAGCGGATCGAAACCACCTCCCACCAGCTGCGTACCGGCGAACTGTTCGTGCGGCTGGGCGAGGCGCTGTCACGGCGTGGTGTCGTGCTCGATCCGAATCCTGACCGCGTGCTGCCCGAAGGCGGTGCGACGCCGATGCCGGATACGGAACTTATCGGCCTGGTGCGCACCTTCATCAGCCATGCCAAGAGCAACGGGCTGCGCGTGCAGGACATGGTCGAGCGCCTGCGCCGCCTGCCCGACGATCACTTCAAGCACCGTTACCGTCTCTTCCTCGAACTGATCCTGCCGATCCTGGAGGGCTGGGACGATGCGCTGGTCGCCGAAGGCGGCATCGACTTCGAGGACATGCTCAACCAGGCCGCCGAACATCTGGAACAGGGGCGTTACGTGGCCCCGTTCGACCTGGTGATGGCCGACGAATTCCAGGATGCCTCGCGGGCCCGCGCGCGGCTGTGCCGTGCGCTGGTACAGGCACCGGGCAGGCATCTGTTCGCGGTCGGCGATGACTGGCAGTCGATCAACCGGTTCGCCGGTGCGGACGTGTCGGTCATGACGGGTTTCGTGGCATGGTTCGGACAGGGCCAGGTGCTCAAGCTCGAGCAGACCTTCCGCTGCCCGCAGGCGCTGTGTGATGTCTCCAGTGCCTTCGTGTCACGCAATCCGGCGCAGATCCCCAAGGACGTCCACTCGGTCACGCCCGCGTATGGCGCGGTGCTGCAGGCCTTCCAGGTGGCCTCGCGCGACCGGCTGGCCGGCGCGGTCGAGCAGTATCTGCAGCAGCTGCACCAGCAGTTGCTGAGCGGCCAGGTACCGCCGGGCCGCGATGGCAAGGTCAGCGTCTTCGTGCTCGGCCGCTACAACGCCGACCGCGCCCTGCTGCCGGCCACGTGGCGCGCACGCCATGGGCAGCTCATGGAGGTCAGCTTCCTCACCGCGCACCGCTCCAAGGGGGCCGAGGCGGACTACGTGATCCTGCCCGGCATGCTGGATCGCCGCTTCCCCAATACCCGCGCCGATGACCCGGTCCTGACCCTGGCGATGCCGGACAGCGATCCCTATCCGCTCGGCGAGGAGCGCCGCCTGTTCTATGTCGCGCTGACGCGTGCGCGCCGCTCGGTGGCGATGTTCACCGTGCAGGGCCGCCGCTCCGCCTTCCTGACCGAGCTGGTCAATGACGGTGCGGTGCGGGTGACCTCGATGGCCGGTGAGACGATCCACGAGCAGGCATGCCCGGCCTGCAGGGTGGGCGTGATCGTGGCGCGCAGCGGCCCGTATGGTGCGTTCCAGTCGTGCTCGGGGTATCCGCGCTGCGAGTACAAACCGCCCAGGACAGCCGACCAAGCCGGATTGCGTACGGTCGCGGGGGCCTGAGCGCTGCGCCTGCGCCGCTCAGCCGGGTGAAGCGGCCAGTGCGGCATCGATCTGCGCAAGCAAGGCACGCCGTTCCGGCACACCCGGCATCACCCGCACCAGATTGCGGACCATCCGCTGGTCCTGCTGCCTGCCAAGCTGATCGCCCAGCGCATGCAGGGCGCGCGCCTGGTGACCCGGTCCTTTCCGTTTGATCGAGGCCGCAAGCCCATTGTCCAGCGCGGGCAACGCCTCCAACTGCATCCGCAGGCGACGCACTCTGCGGCGCCAGCGATGCAGGTCCTCCGGATCCCCGGTACGGGCGGCGCGCTTCTCCGCCTTGGCGGTACGACGTTCGCTGCGCGCCAGACCCTTGCGGAGATCACGCGCTCTCAGCGCCTCCCAGGGCTGCGCCTGGAGGTCACCCGCGATACGCACCAGTGCCGCCTGACGGCGTGCGAACGCCGGGTCCCGCGCCAGCGCCCGGGCGAGAAGTACGTCGCGCCGCGCCGTCAGCCGACTGCACACGTCCTTCCACGGCCGGGCGGGATGCTGCGCGGCGAGGTGCTGGCAGGTCTCCACCACCACATGGGCATCGCGCAATGCCGACAATCCCTGCCCCAGCCGGCGCAGGGCCGCGTCAGTCCGGGCGGTCTCAAGTTGGCTGCTCGCCAGCACCGCGAGCAGCGCGCGAAGGCGGCGTATCGTCTTGCGTGCACGATGCACGGCGTCGTGGACATCCGCCTGGAGCGCCAGCGCATCGGCGATGGCCCGGCACTCACGGTCTGCCAGTGCGCGGGCGGCAGGGCCGATGGCGGGTGGCGACATGGCGGTTTCCCCCGGAGGCGTCGGGGGATTGTACCCATGCCGGCGGGCCGCCGGCTCAGGCCGGGTTGAACATCTGCCGCACGCCCCGAAGCAGCTCGTTCACGCTGAACGGTTTGGGCAGCAATGACATGCCCTGCCCCAGGAACTCATTGCGGACGGCTGCGCTCTCCGTATAGCCGGTCACGAACAGCACCGGCAGATGGGGCCGCAGCACGCGTGCCGCATCGGCGAGCTCGCGGCCGTTCATGCCCGGCAGGCCCACATCGGACAGCAGCAGGTCCAGCTCGCGGTCCGAATGCAGCTCCAACAGGGCCTGCTGTGCGTTGATGGCTTCGACGACCTGATACCCGGCCTCGACCAGCATCTCGCGCACCATCATGCGCACCGAGTCGGTATCGTCGACCAGCAGGATGCGCTCGGCGCTGCCACGGGGCAGCTGCCCCTGCGTGACAGGTGCCTGCTCCGCAGGCTGGAGATGCCCCTCGGGCAGCAGGAGTTCGATCTCGGTCCCTTCGCCACGCTCGCTGGCGATGCGCGCACTGCCGCCGGACTGGCGTGCGAACCCGTAGGTCATCGACAGCCCCAGCCCGGTTCCCTCGCCCTGCGGCTTGGTGGTGAAGAACGGCTCGAACACCTTGGTCAGCAGCTCTGCGGGTATGCCCACGCCGTTGTCGAGCACGGTCACCGTAACGTAGTGACCCGGCGCCAGCTCATGGTCCCGCTCGATCTGGACACGCCCGGCGCGGATGCGGATCAGCCCTTGGCCGGCCAGCGCATCGCGGGCATTGATCACCAGGTTGAGGATCACGTTCTCGAACTGGTTCGGATCGGCAACCGCGATCAGCGGCTCAAGACCCAGCTCCAGCTCGAGTTCGATGTTCTCACCGATCGATCGCTGCAGCATGTCTTCCAGCGAACGCACCCGCGACACGACATCGAAGGTCTGCGGATCGAGCGGCTGCTTGCGGGCAAACGCCAGCATGCGCTGGGTCAGCGCGGCCGCACGGTGCGCCGAGCCCGTGGCGATCTCGACATAGCGGGAAGCCTTGTCCCATTTGCCGCTGGACGCGGCGATCTCGATCATGTCCAGCCCGGAGATGATCGTGGTCAGCAGATTGTTGAAATCGTGCGCGATGCCGCCGGTGAGCTGGCCCAGCGCATCCATTTTCTGCGCCTGCATCAATTCGATTTCGGTGCGCTCGCGCTCGGCGATCTGGAAAGCGAGCTCGGAGGTCGCACTCTCCAGTTCCTGCCGCTGCTCGTTCGCACGCGCATGCTGCTCGGTGGTGTCCTCGATGTGGACGAGGCCCTGCCCGGCGGCCTGGTAAGGCGTCACCCGCCATTCGGTCATGCGGATCGTACCGCCGACGCGAAGGCTGAAGGTTCCCTGCCAGCGCTCACCTTCGGCCAACGCCACTTTCAACGCACTGAGGGGAGCGACCTGATCCTGCAGCAGCTGCTCGAGTTGACCAGGTCCTGCCTGCTGGCCCAGCAGGCGGGTGAAGGCATCGTTGGCATCGTGGGCGTTGAGCGACGCATCCAATACCGCGATCGGGGCATTGATGTGACGGTAGATCTCCCGGAAGCGCGCTTCGGTCTCGCGCAACGCCTCTTCAGCGCGGCGGGCGCGCAGCAGGCTGCGCAGCGTCGCCAGCAGCACATCCGGATCGACCGGATGGATCAGATAGCCATCCGCACCGGCGTTGAGGCCGGTGATCATGTCGCCGGTGGCGATCGACGCCGCGGAGACATGCACTACGGGCAGCAACTGCAGCCGGGGGTCTTCGCGCAGCTGCCGCACCACATCGAAGCCGCTCATGTCCGGCAGGTTCACATCCAGCACCAGCGCGCCGAAATCATGCTCGGCCAGCCGCGCCAGGCCCTCACCGCCGGTCCCGGCTTCCTCGACATGGAACCCGTGGTGCTCCAGCACGCGGCGCACCGCGTAACGGGTCGCCACGTTGTCATCCACGACAAGGATGCGATCAGGAATCGGCATTCACGGCCTCCGTGGCAAGGGTCAGCGGCAGCACCACGTAGAAATTCGAGCCTGTCCCGATCTCGCTCTCGACGCCGACATGGCCACCGAGCAGCTCGGCGAAGCGTTTGCACAGCGACAGACCGAGGCCGGTCCCGCGCAGGCGCTTCTGCAGCGGGGTATCGACCTGCACGAAATCCTCGAACAGGGTCGACTGCAGCTCCGCCGGGATGCCGATGCCGGTATCGCGGACACTGAAGCGCACCGCGTTCTCACCCTCCAGCTGTGTCGATACGATCACCTGGCCGCTGGGCGTGAACTTCAGCGCATTCGAAATGAAGTTGCGCAGGATCTGCGCCAGCTTCTTGTCATCGGTGTACAGCATCGGCATCACCGGCGGATCCTCGAACAGCAGGTCCACCTGGTTGCCTTCCACCAAGGGACGGAACATGCCGCGCAGCGCCGAGAACAGGTCCATCAGGTCGAACCAGGCCGGCGAAATGGTGATCCGCCCCGCCTCGATCTTGGCCAGGTCGAGCAGGTCGTCCACCATCTCGCGCAGTTCACTGGTCGAGGTGCTGATGAAGCGCACCTGCCGGCGCTGCTCCTCGGTCAGCGGCCCGTCCATGCCGTCCTCCAACAGCCGCGTCATGCTCAGGATCGAGCCCAACGGCGTGCGGAACTCATGGCTCATGTAGGACAGGAACCGGCTCTTCAGCTCGGACACCTCGCGCAGCTGCTCGGCCTGCTCGTCCAGCTCGGCATAGAGCGCCAGCACACCCTGGTTGGTTTCATCCAATTCAGCGCGCAGCGCATCGGCTTCCAGGCGCAGCCGTTGCAGCTCCTGATCGTGGGGGGGGGCGCTCAATGCAGGTCTCCAAGACGCAGGGCAACGATGCCGGCGTCATCCCGGCCACGATCGAAATCACGGTGCAGCACCGCCACGATCAAGGCCGGGTGGCGGTGGAACAGGCCGGGGTAGTCGCGCAGGCTCCAGCGCGCCTGCAGTCCATCACTGTGCATGACCAGCAGCGTGCCTGCCGCCGCGTGAAAATGGAATGGTTGTGCCTTGCGGTACTGCACCCCGACGATACCCGGGTGCGATGCCAACCCGCGTGAGCCAGTGGGCTCGCACAGACTGGCGGCGATGTTGCCGATGCCGGCGAACTCCACCTGGGCACTCGCCACGTCCACGCAGGCGACCGCTGCCGCACCGCCGCGGGTGCCCGACATGCTTGAATGCAGGACGCCGATCAACGCCGGCGCGCCAACAGCAGACGATTCTGCGACGGCATTCACACCGGCCTGCGCTGCATCGGCGGCGGGCAATCCATGCCCCAGCCCATCGATCACGGTGACCGCCACGGTCTGTCCGTCCGCACGGATATGCCACGCATCGCCGCAGGCCAGCTCGTGCCGCATCGGAATGCGCAGCGCACCGTAGGCCACGTCGATATCGCGGGGCGCACGGCTGGCGTAGATCCGCGCCACGACCACCGCGCCCTTGGCATCGGACCAGGCATCCAGCACGGTGGCCTGGCGCTGGATCGCCCCCAGCCCCAGCCCTTGCGTGCCGCCGGTCGAGTAGCCGTCCGGCAGACACTCGGCCAGGGAAAAGCCCGGACCGGTGTCCACGGTGCACAGCTCCACACCCTTGCCGCCGCGGCCACAGACCTCGGACAGGTACATGCGTCCACCGCGCCCATGCTTGAGCACATTGGTCGCCATCTCCGTGGCCACCAACGCCGCGCGGCCGGCATCCATTTCATCCAGGCCGATCAGATCGGCCAGCGCCAGCGCTTCGCGCCGGGCCTGCCCGACCTGTGAGGTTTCCTCGACCACCACCATCCGCGTCACCCGGCCGCCGAAGTTCAGCTCCATTTGGTGATCGTGATACGGGTGCCCTGCCCCGGTGCACTCTCCAGTTCGAACTCATCCACCAGCCGGCGCGAACCGGACAGGCCCAGGCCCATGCCGGAGCCGGACGACCAGCCGTCGGTCAGGGCCTGTGCGACATCCGGAATGCCCGGGCCGTTGTCGGCGAAGACCAGCCGTACGCCCTTGCGCAGTCCCTTCTCGACCACGTCCCAGTCCATGGTCCCGCCGCCACCGTAGATGACGGCATTGCGGGCCAGTTCACTGGCGGCCGTCACCAGCTTGGTCTGGTCGATCAAGCGCAGCTTGCACGCCACGCAGATCTGACGTGCGGCCTGGCGGGCCAGCACCACATCCTGCTCGATGCGGATCGGCAGCGAACCACTGGACGCCGTCATGAGCTGGCTTCGTCGTCGTCGGTGCGCTGCAGCAGCTTCATGCCCCGCTCAACATTGAGCGCGGTGCGCACGCCACTGAGCGTGAGCCCCAGCTCCACCAGCGTGATCGCCACGGCCGGCTGCATGCCGACCACCACCGTGGTGGCGTCCATGATCCGGGCCAGCGACGAAATGGTGGCGATCATGCGACCGATGAACGAATCGACGATATCCAGTGCGGAAATGTCGATCAGCACACCGCGCGCGGAGGTGCTGCGGATCTTTTCGGTGAGGTCGTCCTGCAGGGTCAGCGCAAGCTGGTCATGCATGTCCACCTGGATGGTCACCAGCAGCAGATCGCCCATCTGCAGGATCGGAATACGCTCCATCTCAGCGGGCGGTCCGGGTGACGGTCTGGCCGGTGCGCTTGAGCGCCAGCGCCAGTGCGTCGGCCAGATTGGCCTTGGTCACGATGCCATTGAGGTCCAGGCCCAGATGCACGATGGTCTGGGCGATCTGCGGGCGCACGCCGCTGATGATCGCATCGGCGCCCATCAGGCGGATGGCGGTGACGGTCTTCAGCAGATGCTGGGCCACCAGCGTGTCCACGGTGGGGACGCCGGTGATGTCGATGATGGCGATTTCAGACCCGGTATCCACGATGCGCTGCAGCAGCGATTCCATCACCACCTGGGTGCGCTGGGAATCCAGCGTGCCGATCATCGGCAGCGCCAGCACGCCCTCCCACAGCTTCACCACCGGCGTGGACAGCTCGAGCATTTCTTCCTGCTGGCGCTGGATCACATCTTCGCGCGTCTTCTGGAACACGCTGACCGTGTGCAGCCCGAGCTGATCGATCAGTTCGGAGATCGCCCACAGCTGGTCGCCCAGCAGTGCCGGATCATTCGCGTACCCCTGCTGGATCACCTCGAACAGCGGGCGCTTCAGCGAGAAGATGAAGCTGGCGGTTTCCGAGGAATTGAATCCCTTCAGCACGCGCTCGCGCGACAGCTCCTCCAGGAAACGGCGGATGTCCTGCCACTCTACCCGCGCGACGGAGCTGACGTCCGTGGCCGACAGTGCGTCCAGGAACAGGCGCCAGAACTCGCGGACCTGGCTGTCCAGCTCGCGCGAGGAAAGGCGGCCGTCCTGTGCCTGGCTGGAACCGGCCAGATTGCCGGCCCATGCGGCAAGCAGGGGCTCCTGGTGGCTGCGGATGAGATCGATCGTGCGCTGCTGCAAAGCCGCCATGGAAAAGGTCCTGAAAAAGGGGAAAACCCGCGGGTGGGCCTGCGACCCATCACCGATATGAATGGGGGTCGCAATCGTCAAAGCTTAAATGAATTCAGGAAGATTGGGCATGACGACGGATGCCTGCAGCGTGAAGGTTCTCTGCACCTCTCTGACTCGTTCAGATAACGGCCTTTCGGCGCGCGCGCAGCAGCTTCGCAACGGCACGCCGCCACAACGCATCAGGCCGCCCGAAGGCGGCCTGATGGTGAAGCGGTCAGCGCAGCAGCGCGAACAGGAGCAGCAGCGGAATCGGAATGCCGAGCATCCACAGCAGAATGTACTTCATGGTGTTTCCTCCCTTGAGGTGGTCAGGATCACAGGTCGCGGCGACGGCCGCCCCAGGTGGCACTCAGGCTGGCGATGAAGGCACCGATCAGCAGCGTGATGAACAACCACAGCGCGGCGTAGGCGGTGGCCTTGCGGGCATCGTCTGCGGCCTGCTTGGCCTGCTCCTTGGCGCTATCCAGCGCAGCGCGCAGGCGGGTCTGGACATCGGTCACGCGGGCCTGTGCCTCGGCCTGGCTCATGCCGGTCTGCGCCGCCACCAGTTGGCCCAGGTACTGCGTGTCGGCCGGATCCATGGTGTCGGACTTCAGGCTGTTGACGATGATGCGGTTGACCTCGGTGCGGACCTCACGGCTGTCCGGGCGACGGTCTGCACCGGGCATCGGGCGCGGCGGCGGCACTGCGCCGTTCGCGGGCGGTGCGGGCGGTGCCGCCGGATCGACCGGACCCGCCGGCGGCGCGGACTGCGCAGCGGTCGGGCTGGCACGGAACAGCGAATCCACCCAGTACTGCACATCCCCCTGGTCGTTGCCCATCGCCGCCGAACCTGCACCGGCTGCGGCGATACCGCCTGCCGTCGAGGCGGCGGCACCAGCAGTGGCACCGGCAACCTTGGCACCCGCGCCGAGGATGCCGCCGATGGCCGAGGTCAGCAGCGCGGCAGTGAGCAGCGTGGCCACCGCCCACGAGACGAAACCATGCGCGGTGTCGCGGAAGTACGTCTCATCGCCGTGGATGTTGCTCCACTTCGTGCGCAGGCGGCCCGCCAGATAGCCACCCAGACCGGAGGCGGCGATGGCGGTAAAGGTCAACCAGGCGATGCTGGACCAGCCGAACGTCTCGGCCGTCACACCCTCGAACGACCACGGCGACACCGATGAAAGGCCCAGGCCTACACCGAGTATCACCAGAATCAGCGAGAGCGCCGCAGCGGCGATCGCACCGGCCAGGATGGCACCCCATGACACAGCGCTGTCGCGCGGAAGATCCACCACCGGCGGTGGGGTGACCACGGCCACGGTCGCGGCAGCGACGGGCTCCGGGTGGGCGTAATCGCCTCGGGTATTCATAGCGTATGGCACTCCTTTTCATGCGCTGCGGACGCAGCTCGCATCGGCAGGCTGCACTTGCGGTCGTGAAATACGCGAGACGCTGAAAACAAGACGGTGTGGACGTGATGGCATCATCGCGGCACCCACCCGCTGCTCAGACGCGACGGCCCAACAGCATGAAAACCCCGAACACTCCGCCCAGGGCCCCGACAATGGCCAGCGGGATGGACGGCTCACGCAATCGCAGCGCCATGACAATGCACATTGCTGCCAGCGCGACGATCAAGCCACCGATGGCGCGGGCACGGACGGACCCATAAAACCAGGTGCGCCGGATCGGCTCCGTCAGCGCTGGCTGCTGTCGATGCCAGGTGTCCAGTGCGTACTGGAACTCGCGCAGCAGCCGGTCGCGACTCTGCAGGTCCGCCGCGCTCACCATCAGTGTCGCTCTGCCCGGCCGCACCAGGGTGAGGTAGTCGTCGGTTCCCCAGCGGGACAACTCGGCAAAGGGCACGGCGTCGCGCCGGGAGAACATCAGGCCGTCGGGCATCACCATCACCTCGTTGCGGGTGGGAAATCCCTGGAAGGCGAGCAAGGGCGGAATCACCAGGCACAGCAGGGCGACCACGATCGCGACGCCGACCGGTCCCCGATTGAGCACGATGAACATGAAACTGCCGGCGGCCAGTGCGAAGGCCAATGGCACAGCCAATTGATGCCAGCGGGTATAGACCGAGACCTGGATTCCCTGCAGGGGTTTCATATCGGGTTCCCTCCTCCATCGGCGCTCAGCGCCAGCAATAAGCGGCGTGCACGCGTCCATGCGCCCGGTGAGTGGGCGCTTCCTGCCCCATGGTCTCCGATGTCGGCGCCAGCGGCAAACCGGCGCTGATATCAAAACGGTTATCAGCCTGCCATCGTCGCGCCGCAGAATATGGTGATGAGAAGGTGTTCCAAGCCGCGCTGAACTTTTACGACATTCACGTGGCAATAATCCTGTCACGCCATGGATGGCTCAGGACCGGCCAGGGATGGCCATCAGCGGATGCAGTGGAACGGGGGCTGCATCGCCGGCGACTTGGCGCGACCAAGGGGATTATCTGGAAGCACACTCATGACACTGGCATTATCCGGTCGCGTCGTCGCGGCCCTGTTCCTCGCCTCAAGCCTGTCTTTCGCCGGTTCCGCGCCTGCCGCGGCCAAGGGGCCGTTTCCTGCCGAAGGCGTGTGGCGCGGCGAATTCAATATCGATGGCGATCCCATTCCCTTCAACTTCGAAGTAAAGGGCAAGCGTGCGCAGGACGCGACCTTCACCCTGCTCAACGGCTCGCGCACGGACAGGTTCAAGGTCACCCCGCGCGATGACGGGACGTTCTCGGTGCGGATGAATACCTACGACGCCGTGCTGGAAGGCAAGGTCTCCGCGGATGGAAAGCACCTCGTCGGTCAGTACAAGGACCTGGTGCCCAGCCGCAACGGTGCGCGCAACCTCGCCTTCACCGCCGAACAGGGCGCGGCGTGGCGCTTCGTCAAACCCGGCCAGGACGAGGCACCGGCGGCGGACCTCAGCGGCAAGTGGGCCGTGCGGACCATCGACAAGGCCGCCCGCCAGGACAAGCGCAATCAGGTGGCGCTGCTCAAGCAGGAGGGCAACCGCCTCTCCGGCGTGTTCATGACCGTGGTCGGCGATACCCGCGAGCTGGAAGGCACCGTGCAGGGCAACCGCTTCTACCTGTCCGGTTTCAGTGGGCCCAGCCCGCTGCTGATCCGCGGCACGATCGATGAAGACGGCAATATCCAGGGCGCGTTCGGCAGCGGCATCTACAACGTGGTCAAGTTCGAGGCCGAGAAGAGCGACAAGGTGGAGCTGCCCGATCCGTACAAGCTCACCTTCCTCAAGGATGGCCAGGACCGCATTGATTTCAGCTTCCCTGATCTGCAGGGCAGACAGGTCTCGCTGCAGGACGACAAGTACCGCGGCAAGGTGGTGATCGTCGAAGTGATCGGCACCTGGTGCCCGAACTGCACCGACCAGACCTACTTCCTGGCACCGTGGTTCAAGCAGAACCAGCACCGCGGCGTGGAGGCGGTGGCAGTGGCCTTCGAGCAGGAAGACAACTACGACTACTTCAAGAAGACCCTGACCACGTTCAAGGACTACTTCGACATCCGCTACGACATCGTGTTCGGCGGCATCGCCGACAAGAAGGTCGCGACCGAGAAGCTGAAGGGCCTGAACTACATGGCCGCCTTCCCCACCACCATCATCATCGGCCGCGACGGCAAGGTCCGCGAAATCTATACCGGCTACACCGGCACGGTCACGGGCGAGTATCACCAGGACTACGTGACCCGCTTCAACAGCCTGCTCGATGGGCTGATCGCCGAACCGGATCCGTATGCAGCCAGCGCGGCCGCACCCGCTGCTCCGGCGACGACAGCGTCAGTGGCCGTCGCCCCGTAATTCCCGGCGGCGGCCAGCACGCCGGGTCGCCGCCCCCCTCCCTGCGATGCACGTCCCGCACGGCCTCTTCGCGACGCCGCGGGCGACTGCGCGCCACTTCCCAGAGAACCGCCCATGCGTACTGCCCTGCTGTTGACCCTGCTCACCGCCGCCACCGCGCCCGCTGTGGCGATTGCCGCGCCGGTGACCTACCAGCTCGACCCGACCCACACCGATGTGCTGTTCACCTGGAACCACAACGGCTTCTCCTTCCCGACCGGCCGCGCGGCAATCAGCAGCGGCACCCTCATCTACGACGCGGCAAAGCCCACGGCATCGCAGGTGCAGGTGGAACTGCCCCTGGCCGAGCTGGTCACCCACGTCCCGAAGCTCGACGAGATCGTCAAGAGTGACAAGCTGTTCGACGTCGCGAAGTTCCCGCAGGCCAGCTTCCGGAGCACCTCCGTCGCCGCGCAGGGCACCGGTCGGCTGAAGATCAGCGGCGAGCTGACCCTGCACGGGGTCACCCGCCCGGTCGTGCTCGATGCCACCCTCAACAAGGTCGGCGAGCATCCCAGCCGCAAGGTGCCCACGATCGGCTTCAATGCCACCGCGGTCATCCGCCGCAGCGAGTTCGGCCTGGACGCCTTCCTGCCCAACATCGCCGACGAAGTGCAGCTGCGCATCACCACCGAGGCACAGGGGGCCAAGGAGTGAATCGCAGCCTCCTCGCCATCGCAACGGCGTTGCTGCTGACCAGCGTCAGCGCCGTTGCCGCCGACACACCGAAGGTGGTGCTCGATCCCCGGCTGGAAGCACGTGCCAACGGTACCCGCGAGCTGGTCATCGATGCACGCATCGCGCCCGGCTGGATCCTGTATGCCTCGGATTTCGAGCAGCCGCAGATCGGCCCGCGCGTGGCGCGGATCACGCTGGCGGATGGGACACACGCGGAGGGTGCACTGCGTTCGGTCGACGCCCGCGAAGGCCACGGCCGCAGCTTCGCCGGCGACTATCGGTATACCTACTTCAGCCAGCGCGGGCAGCTGCGCCTGCCCATCGCCGCAGGCAGCACCCCCGTGAGCGGCACCCTGCGCGCGCAGGTGTGCTTCGAGGAAAGCGGGCTGTGCGAGCTGGTCCAGCAGGAGATCGCCGCGCGTTGAGCGCGGCATCGCCATGCCCCGCCCTGTCCGCTCCCTCCCGCTGCTGGCCGCGCTGATCGGCAGTGCCGCACTGGCGCCGGTGTTTTCCGCCGATGCACCGACCTATGACGGTGATCTCAGCGACAACCCGCGCGCCCAGCTCGGCCGCCAGCTGTTCTTCGATCCCATCCTGTCGCGCGACCGCACGGTGTCGTGCGCCAGCTGCCACCAGCCGGCGCGCGCGTTCGCCGATGACCGCGCGCTCAGCCTCGGGGTGGAGGGCCGGCTGGGCACGCGCAACACCCCCAGCGTCATGAACAGCGCCGGGCGGACGCGTTTCTTCTGGGATGGGCGCAGCGAAACCCTGGAAGAACAGGCGCTCGCGCCGATCGCCAATCCGCTGGAGATGGACCTGCCGGTGGATGAGGCGATCAGCCGCCTGCTCGCCGACCCGGCCTGGGTCGCCCGCTTCCAGGACGCCTACAACGCGCCCCCCAGCCCGCGCACGCTGGGCCGGGCACTGGGCGCCTACCAGAAGACCCTCAACACCGTGGACAGCCCTTATGACCGCTATGCCCTCGGCCAGGAGGATGCGATCAGCGATGCGGCGAAGCGCGGCCGCCTGCTGTTCATCACCAAGGCCCAGTGCGTGAGCTGCCACGCCGGCGAAGACTTCACCTCGGACCGCTTCAAGAACATCGGCATCTACAACGGCCGTACGTTCAACGACGAGGGGCGCGGGGGCATCACCGGCGATCCCGCGCAGAAAGGCGAATTCAAGGTACCTGGCCTGCGCAACGTGGCCCTGACCGCCCCCTACATGCACAACGGCATGTTCAAGACGCTGCGCGAGGTGATCGTCTACTACGACGATCCCGCCAAGGTGATCCCCGACTCGATCGGCCGCGACGCGCAGCTGCGCGACCCGCTGCACCTGACCGAAGCGGAGATCGACGACATCGAGCAGTTCCTGCACTCCCTCACCGACGATCGCTTCGCGTCCCGAACGGCGTCCTCGACGGCTACCCCGCCATGACCTCTCCCCACCTCCGGTTCGTCACCTTGATCGCCTTCGCGCTGCTGGCTGCCCTGGCACTCCCGTGCAACGCCGCGCCGCTGCCCATCGAGCCACCCGCCGGCAAGCCCGCCCCCGCACTGCAGTGGAACGACCTCGACGGCGGCCAGGCCACCCTCGCGCAATGGCGCGGCCGTCCCGTCCTGCTCAACTACTGGGCCAGCTGGTGCGGGCCGTGCCTGAAGGAACTGCCTGACCTGCAGCGCTTCTCGCAGGCGCAGGCCGTCCTGCCGAACGGCGTGCACGTGGTCGGCGTCGCGCTGGACGACATCGAGGCCGCCAGGGCCCTGCGCGACCAGCTTGATCTCACCTACCCGCAGCTGGTGGAGAGTGACGGCCCGCCCGGCACCGCAGCCGGCTTCGGCAACCGGATCGGCACGCTGCCGTTTTCCGTGTTGATCGATGCACACGGCACGGTGCTGCAGGTCCACAACGGCCCCCTGCACCCCGCCGATCTCACCCGCTGGGCGGCTGCGGCGGGTGTAGCGCCGTGATCCGCACCCGCTGCACGGCCGCCGCGGCGGAGCGCTGTTGTCCGGGTCCGTTGCGCCAACGCACCTGCTGAGGCGGCCCTGCGGCCGCCGCCTGCCTGTCCGCCGCATGCCCTGCCGCATCGGCCCACCTATCTCCGGGGATCCTCCATGCTGTCCACGCACCATCGCCTGCCGTTGGTTGTCGCCGTCCTGTCCGCGCTCTTCCTGCCTGTCGCCGCGCGCGGCGCGCCCGAGGCGGACGCCACCGCCAGTACCAGCACCGCCACCCTGGATACCGTCACGGTGACCGGCACCCGTGCACAGGGCCGCACCGTGCGCGAAAGCGCCGCGCCGATCGATGTGCTGTCGGCCGAGGACATCCGCGCCGCCAACGCCACCAGCCTGCTGGACGTGCTCAACACCACCGTGCCGAGTTTCAACCTGCCGCTGGAAACCGGCGACCTCAACAGCATGGTGCGCGCCGGGCAGCTGCGGGGACTGAACTCCAGCCACGTGCTGGTACTGGTGGACGGCAAGCGCCGCCATGCCACCGCACTGCTGGGCGCCGGGGGCTTCGGTGGCGCCGCGCCCGCCGATCTCGCGCTGATCCCCACCGGCGCGATCGAGCGCATCGAGGTGCTGCGCGACGGCGCCTCGGCGATCTACGGCTCGGACGCGATCGCCGGCGTGATCAACATCGTGACCCACAAAGGCGCGCGCGGCGGCAACGTGTCCTACCGCGATGGCACCTATTTCGCCGGGGATGGCCGTTCGCGCGTGGTGCAGGCCGATGCCGGGTTCGGCATCGGTGACGGCGGGTTCCTGCACCTGGCCGCGCAGCTGGACGACCAGGAAGCCACCGACTACACCAGTCCGGCCCGCGACACCTTCCTGTACTACTTCCCGCGCGATGCCGCCGGCAACGCGATCCGGCCCGGCGGCAACCAGGCCAGCAACCCGACCCTGCCGCCCGGTGCCACGCCGGATCCGCGCGAGGCCACCCGCGACAACAACGCCTGGCGCAACCGCGGCATCCGCGCCTTCCGGACCCAGGCCGCCACCGCCAATGCCAGCCTTCCCCTGGCTGCGACGGTGGACGCCTACGGACTGCTGACCCTCGCCCAGCGCGACGCATGGGCACCGCAGAACTTCCGCCAGCCGCTGCGCAACGAAGTGGTGCGCGCCATCGATCCGGATGGCTTCGCACCGACCGAGCACATCGACGAGAAGGATGGCGCACTGACCCTTGGCGTCCGCGGCCAGCTCGGTGACTGGGACTGGGACCTGAGCAGTGGCTACGGCCGCGATGCGATGGACATCAACCTGCATGACAGCATCAACCCGACCTACGGACTGGACAGCCAGACCGATTTCTACATCGGCGACCTGCGCTACAGCGCCTGGACGCACAACCTGGACGTGCGCCGCCTGCTGCAGACCGGCTGGCTGAGTGCGCCCCTGGAGCTCAGCGCGGGCGCGGAGTACCGCGACGAGCGTTACCGGATCGGCGCCGGCGATGTGCAGTCCTACACGCATGGGGGCCAACGTGTCCTGGACGGACCTTACGCGGGTACCGTGCTGGGCATCGGCCTGGGTGGATCGCAGGCCCTGCCGGGCTATCGGCCCGAGGACGCGGTCGATGTCAGCCGCAACAGCGGCGCGGTGTACGTCGGCGTCGCCGCCGACCTGGGGTCGCGCTGGCGCGTCGATCTGGCGGGTCGCCACGAACGCTATTCGGATTTCGGCAGCGAGACCACCGGCCGCCTGTCCACCCGGTTCGCGCTGCACCCCCGATTCGCCCTGCGCGGGACGATCAGCAACGGCTTCCAGGCACCGTCACTGGCCGCACAGGCCTACCGCAACACCTCCAACGGCAATTTCTACACGGACCACATCCTGCAGGCGGGCTCGCCGCAGGCCATCGCCCTGGGTGCGCAGCCGCTGCGCCCGGAAACATCGCGCAGCCTGAGCCTGGGCATCGTCGCCGAGCCCTGGGCAGGCGCCTCGCTCACGGTGGATGCCTATCGCATCGATGTGGACGACCGCATCGCGCTGTCCACCACGTTCCGCGAAGGGCTGTACCCGGGCTCTGGCGCGCTGGTCACCTCGGTCGGGCTCGGTGCCCAGGATGGGGTGCGTTACTTCATCAATGCCGCAGATACCCGCACCGAAGGCGTCGAGGCAACGCTGGAAGGCCGCTGGGATCTCGGCAGCGCCGGTGCGCTGCGCTGGACCCTGGCCAGCAGCCATACCCGCGCGGAAATCACCGGTCTGGCGCCCACGCCCGCGGTGCTGGCGGCCTTCAACGTGCCCGTCTTCAGTACCGGCTCGCAGAACGAACTGCTGTACAAGGCACCGAAGTCCCGCCAGGTGCTTGGCCTGGACTGGTCCCTCAGCCGCTACCGGGTGGGCGTGCGCCAGAGCCGGTATGGCGACATCCAGCGCTATGGCTCGCCCACGTCGGTCGCCACCAGCGGTCCGTATGCGGGCCAGGCCGAGATCGCCTACGACATCGGCGGGCTGTGGATCACCGATCTGCAGCTCGGTGCCACCCTCCCCGGCGGCTGGGACGTGGCCTTGAATGCCAACAACGTGTTCGACCGCAAGGTCACGAAAGTGCCGGCGCCGCTGCTGGCGGCGAACGAGTACTACCGTTACGCCAATGGCGGCCCGATCGACGGCTCCGGCGGGCTGTGGTCGGCGACCGTGCGCTACCGCTGGGACTGAGCGCGCGACAAGGCAAGGAACGCCGTCGCATCCTCACAGATCGGGATCAACGCCTATGCAAAAATAAGGGAACTGTGGCACACCGCGTCGCAGTGGACGGTGTGAGCTCCTGACGACCAGGCGACGCCGTGCCATTCGGGCGGTGGTCACCACTGGCAACGAGCAGGAGTCAATGAATGTCCTCGAGGAATTCCGGCGCAAGTGCCTTGGAGCTGTCCAGCTGCGCGCGTGAGCCGATCCGTACCCCCGGCGCGATCCAGCCTTACGGATTGATCCTGGTCCTCGATCACCTGACATTGACGGTCAACGCCCGCGCAGTCGCGCAACCGGACCTGATCGAGGCGCTCGGCGACCCCTTGGGCCACTCTCTGGATACGGTGCTCGGCGGTACCCTGGCCCACTGCAGGCCGCTGCTGGAAGCGCTGGAGCAAGGCGCTTCGCATTTCCTGGGAACGCACCCGGTGGGCACCGCGGGCCATCACCACACCGTGGCGCACCGGATCGGCGATGAGATCATCATCGAACTGGAAGCGCCGGTACCGGGTGAGCCGGGCTCGCTGGAAGACCTGTACCCCTCGATCCGCCGCTTCATGGCCGCCATCGAGCGTGCGCCCACCACCCAGGCGCTGTGCGAGCTCGCCGCCGAGCACATCCGCGCCTTGACCGGTTTCGATCGCACGATGCTCTACCAGTTCGACCCGGACTGGAACGGCGCGGTGGTGGCCGAAGATCGCAATACCGTACTGCCCTCCTACCTCGACCTGCGCTTCCCGGAATCGGACATCCCCGCGCAGGCACGCGAGTTGTACCGGCAGAACCGGGTCCGGCTCATCGCCGACAGCCACTACACCCCCGTGCCGCTGGTGCGCCTGCCGGCCAGCGCCGACGCGCCGCCCACGGACCTGGGCCCGGCGATGCTGCGCAGCGTCTCGCCGGTGCACCTGCAGTACATGCGCAACATGGGAACCGGTGCATCGATGTCGGTCTCGGTGCTGTGCGAGGGCGAGCTGTGGGGCCTGATCTCCTGCCACAACCAGGTCGCGCGCCGGGTGCCCTACCACGTGCGCACGGCCTGCGAGTTCATCGGCCAGATCCTGTCGCTGCAGATAGCGCTGAAGCAGCGCGCGATGCTGATCGAAGAGCGGATCACGCGCCGGGCGATCCAGGTCCGGCTGCTCGGGCGGATGGCCGGCGATACCGACTTCATGGCCGCGCTCGGGCGCGACCAGCACAGCCTGCTCGCGCTGACCCAATCCACGGGCGCGGCGATCGTGCACCGTGGGGAATGCATCCTGCACGGCGACTGCCCGAGCGAGCGCCAGGTGATGCAGCTGGTCCAGTGGCTGACGGCGCAGCAGATCGAGGGCGATATCTTCTGCACCGACACGCTGCCGCAGCGATGGAAAGAGGCAGAGGCCTTCGCCGGCGTCGCCAGTGGCGTGCTGGCCATCTCCATCTCGCAGCTCCACGACAGTTTCGTGATCTGGTTCCGGCCGGAGGTGGTCCGCACCGTGCGCTGGGGCGGCGATCCGCGCAAGGAAGAGACAGGTCAGCCCCTGTCGCCGCGGACCTCCTTTGAGGGCTGGAAGCAGACCGTGCGCGAGCAGTCGCTGCCCTGGAACGAAGTGGACCGCGATGCCTCGCTGGAGCTGCGCGCCGCGATCGTGGACATCGTGCTGCGCAAGGCCGAGGAAATGGCCGCCTTGAACGAGCAGCTGCTGCGCAGCAACAAGGAGCTCGAGGCGTTCTCCTATTCGGTCAGCCATGACCTGCGCGCGCCGTTCCGCCACATCGTGGGCTACTCGGAACTGCTGTGGTCCTCGGCCGGCGAGCGATTGAACGATTCAGAAAAGAGATTCCTCGAGACCATCGTGGAGTCGGCAAAATCGGCCGGAACGCTGGTGGATGACCTGCTCAGCTTTTCGCAGATGGGCCGCTCGACCATGGGCCAGATCGCGATGGAGATGACGGCCCTGGTGGATGACGTGCGCCACAAGCTGGACATGGAATACACCGGCCGCGCCATCGACTGGCAGATCGCCCCCCTGCCCAAGGTGCTGGCCGACCCCGGCATGCTGCGGCTGGTCTGGCAGAACCTGCTGGCCAACGCGATCAAGTTCACCCGCGACACGCCCGAGCCCCGCATCGAGATCGGACACGAACGCACGGACACCGAGGATGTCTTCTTCGTGAAGGACAACGGCTGCGGTTTCGACATGCGCTACGTGGACAAGCTGTTCGGCGTGTTCCAGCGGCTGCACCACGTCGATGAGTACGAAGGCACCGGCATCGGCCTGGCCAACGTCCACCGCATCATCACCCGCCATGGCGGCCGCACCTGGGCCCAGGGCCAGGTCGGCGCCGGCGCGACCTTCTTTTTCACCATTCCCTTTGCTGCTGGAGACCACCTATGAGAGATCTGCGACCGATCCTGCTCGTAGAAGACAACCCGAAAGACGCCGAACTGACGATGGCGGCGCTTGCGCGCTGCCAGCTGCTCAACGACGTGACCCATGTGCGCGACGGCGTGGAAGCGCTGGAGTATCTGCGCTGCCAGGGACGTTACGAAGGGGCCATGCACGGCGGGCCCGTGGTCGTGCTGCTGGACCTCAAGCTGCCCAAGCTCAACGGCCTGGAAGTGCTGAAGGAAATCCGCACCGACCGCGCCCTGAGCAGCACCCCGGTGGTGATGCTGACCTCCTCGCGGGAAGAGCAGGACCTGATCCGCAGCTACGAACTGGGCGTCAACGCCTTCGTGGTCAAACCGGTGGATTTCAAGGAATTCCTGGAGGCGATCCAGGGGCTGGGCATGTTCTGGGGCATCACCAACCAGCCGCCGCCGAACGGCACGCTGTTCGGCGGGAAGAGCAGACACGATGGCTGAGGCTGCCACAACAGGGACCATCAGCATCCTGATGGTCGAAGACAGCGCACTGGATGCAGAGCTGATCAGCGCGCAGCTGCGGCGCGCCGGCCTGCCGTTCACGGCCGAGCGCACCTGGTCGCACCAGGGCATGCTCGACGCCCTGGCCACGGCCTCCTTCGATGTGATCCTGGCCGACCACGTGCTGCCGGGCTTCGATGGCGACGCGGCCCTCACGCTTGCCAGCGAGATCGCGCCCGAGACGCCCTTCATCTTCGTCTCCGGCACGCTCACCGAAGAGCTGGCGGTGCAGGCGCTCAAGCGCGGCGCGCGCGATTACGTGGTCAAGTCGCGCCTGCAGCGGCTCCCCGATGCGGTCGTCCGGGCCATCCAGGAGGCGCAGGAGCGCCGCCGGCTGCTGCGCGTGGAAGCCGAGCTGCGTGACAGCCACCAGCGGCTGAAACTGATCACCGATTCGCTGCCGGCACTGATCGCCTACTTCGGCCACGACCACCGCTACCGCTTCGCCAACAATGCCTACTTCGAGTGGCACGGGCTGACCCCGGACACCGTGGTCGGCCGGCATACGCGCGAGGTCATCGGTGAGGACGCCTTCAACGGCATCCAGCAGCACCTGGATCGCGTACTGGCTGGCGAGAAGGTGAGTTTCGACATGTTGTCGCTGCGCAGCAACGGCACCCCCCGTCATGCGCAGGTGGACTGCGTGCCCGAGCTGGGCCCCGACGGGTCGGTGGTGGGTTACTACGCCATGGCCCGCGACATCAGCGAGCTCAAGCAGGCGCAGGCCTTGTTGAAGGCCAGCAACGAATCGCTGGAGCGCCAGGTGGATGAGCGGACCTCGGCCCTGCACCGCAGCGAAAGCCGGTTGCAGGCCCTGTTCGAATCCAGCTTCCAGCACCAGAACCTGCTGACGCTGGATGGCTACATCATCGACACCAATTCCGCCTCGCTCGCCGCCATCCTGGCCGACAAGCAGGATGTGCGCGGCAACCTGTACTGCGAATCGGCGTGGTTCGCCGATACCCCCGGCGTGCCGGGCGTGGTCTGCACCGCCATCCTCGAGGCCGCGGCCGGCACCGCCTCCCGCCATGAGCTGGAGCTGCGCCTGCCGACCGGCAAACGTACGTTCGACTTCTCGTTCCGGCCCCTGTTCGATCATCAGGCGCGGATCACCGCCGTCGTCTCCGAGGCCGTCGAAACCACCGCGCGCCGTCAGGCCGAGGAAGCGCTCCGGCACAGCCAGAAGATCGAGGCGGTAGGCCAGCTGACGGGCGGCATCGCGCATGACTTCAACAACATCCTGACCGTGATCGCCGGCAACATCGAATACGCCAAGATGCTGACCGACCGGCTCGGCGACACGGCGGGCAACTCCTCGCGCGCGCTCGACAACGCCATGAAGGGCGTCATGCGCGCGGCCAACGTCACCCAGCGCCTGCTCGCGTTCTCGCGCCGCCAGCCGCTGAAGAACATGCCGGTGGATCTGAACGAAGAGATGCGCGGCATGCAGGACATGCTCAAGCGGTCGCTGGGCGAACTGGTGCAGATCGACATGCTGCACAGCCCGGACATCTGGTGCGTGGAGATCGATCCGAGCCAGCTCGAGGCCTCGATCCTCAACCTCGCGGTCAACGCACGCGATGCCATGCCCGAGGGCGGTCGCCTGACGATCGAGGTCGACAACATCCACCTGGACAAGGATTACGCGGCACAGCATCCCGATGTTCCCCCCGGCCAGTACGCGATGATCCGCGTGCGCGACACCGGCCAGGGCATGTCGCCGGAGGTGATGGCGCGCGTGTTCGAGCCGTTCTTCACCACCAAGGAAGTCGGCCGCGGCACCGGGTTGGGCCTGTCGATGGTGTACGGCTTCGCCAAGCAATCGGGCGGGCACGTCCTGCTGGATTCCGCCGAGGGCACCGGTACCACGATCACGCTGCTGTTCCCGCGTTCTGCGGCCGCCCTGCCCAGTACCCGCATGGCCGACGCCCAGGCGCTGGACGCCTTCGAGGTCGAGGAGGAAACGACGGTCCTGGTCGCCGAGGACAACGATGATGTCCGTGCCTATACCGTGGATACCCTGCGCCAGCTGGGCTATCGCGTGCTCGAAGCCCATGACGGTCCGTCCGCGCTGCGCTTGCTGGACCGGACCGACGTGCGCGTGGACCTGCTGTTCTCCGACATCGTGATGCCGGGCATGTCCGGCTGGGCGCTGGCCAAGGAAGCGCTGGCCCGCAAGCCCGGCCTGCGGGTGCTGTTCACCTCGGGGTATCCGCGCGATATCGACGCCAGCGGCACGGTCGGCCGCAGCATCGCCCTGCTGGCCAAACCGTTCACCCGCAGCGACCTGGCGCGCTCCATCCGCACCTCGCTGCAGGATGAAAGCGCCGCCCACAGCGGTGCCGCGTTGAACTGAGGCCCCGAGCCAGGCGGGAACCCTGACAGGCGCTCCCGGCCGTCATGACGCCGGGCAGGCGTGCGATGCACGGCCGGCTAACACGCACGGGCGCTAAGGTGGAGATCCGCACAGGTGGCTGCACGCCACGAGGATCTCCACCCGCAATGAGTGCTGCCCGTACCCACCCGCGATGCCGCGTCCTGCTGGTTGAAGACGACGCACCGATCCGGGAGATGACCAAGGACATCCTCAGCGACGACGGCTTCGATGTCCTCGACGTCGCCGACGCCGAGACCGCGCTGGGGTGCCTCAAGCGCGACGGCCCGTTCGACCTGCTGGTGTCCGATGTGGGCCTGCCGGGGATGGATGGCCGCGACCTGGCCACCATTGCCACCACGCTGCACCCGGCCATGCCCATCCTGCTGGTGACCGGCTACGCTGGGGCTGCGGGTGCCCGTCCCGATTTCCGCGGCGACGACATCAAACTGCTGCGCAAGCCCTTCACGCTCAAGCAGCTGGTGAGTTCGGTGCGGTCGCTGCTGTGAGCGCAGCGGGCGCGGTCGCCCGCTGCTCCTGGCGTCGTGCACGCGCCCGGGACGCGCCGTTGGCGATGATGCGCGCACCCTCCCCGCTCCCGCCGACCGCCATGGCCAAGCCGACTGGCTCCCGTCTCGTCATCTATGCCGCCCTCGCCGGCAACCTCGCCATCGCCATCGCCAAGTTCGTCGCTGCCGGCATCTCCGGCAGTTCGGCCATGCTCAGCGAGGGCGTCCACTCCCTGGTGGACACCATCAACGAGCTGCTGCTGTTGTATGGCCTGCGCCGCGCGGAGCAGAAGCCGGACACCCTGCATCCCTTCGGCTACGGGCGCGAGTTGTACTTCTGGAGCTTCATCGTGGCGCTGCTGGTGTTCGCGGCCGGCGCCGGTGTATCGGCGTACGAAGGCATCCAGCACATCCGCAATCCCGAGCCGGCCACCAACCATCTGATCAGCTACATCGTGCTCGGCGTCTCGATCGTGTTCGAGGGCACCTCGTGGTGGATCGCGCTGCGCGAGTTCCGCGCCACCAAGGGTTCGCTGGGCTACTTCGAAGCCTTCCGCCGCAGCAAGGATCCCTCCACGTTCACCGTGCTGCTGGAAGACAGCGCCGCCCTGCTCGGCCTGGGCTTCGCGCTGGTCGGCCTGCTCGCCGCGCAGCTGCTGGAGATGCCGATCCTGGATGGCGTGGCGTCGCTGTGCATCGCAGGCGTGCTCGCCGTCACCGCCTTCCTGCTCGCCCGCGAAACCAAAGGCCTGCTGGTGGGTGAGCCGGCGCACCCGAGCGTCGCCAAGCGCATCCTCGCCGTGGCCAGCTCCGATGCCGATCTGCGCCGCGCCAATGGCGTGACCACGATGCAGATGGGCCCGGACCAGGTCGTGGCGATGCTGAGTGCGGAATTCGAAGATGATCGCACCACGCCGCAGATCGAGGCGTGCATCACGCGGATCGAGAAGGCGGTGAAGGCCGAGTACCCCGAGCTGGTGGCGTTGTTCGTCAAGCCACAGACGCCGGAGGTGTTCCAGGCACGACGTGCGGCGCTCGGGGAGCCGCATCCCGACAGCTGAGCACACTGGACACTGCACCACGCATGCGTCGATTCGCCCAAGCCATCGCCGATACCGCCTCCCTGCCCGACGGGCTTCCCGCCGCATTGGCACGCGCGGTGGCGACCGCGCCGGACCACTACAACATCGGCAAGGGCGGCATCGCGACCGTGCTCGCGCGTGACCACGATGGTTCGATCGCGGTGGCCGACATGGTGTGGGGCCTGGTGCCGCGCTGGTCCAAGGAACCGGCCACGCCCTACACGACCGTCACCGCCCGCCTGGATCGCGCGCCCCGCAGCCGCATCTACGCGCAGGCGTGGGCGCAGCGCCCGTGCGTGCTGCCCCTGAGCGGCTATTACAAATGGGACCGGCAGCGCCGACCGCCGTGGCCGCTGTTCGTGCAGCGCAGCGATGGCCTGGCCCTGCTGGCGGCAGGTCTCTGGGAGCACTGGGAAGGCGACGACGGCCAGCAGCTGGACAGCTTCACCGTGTTGACCGGTCCCAACACCGCGATCCCTGCGCCACTGACCCCGGATGGACCGATCTTCCTCGATGCGGATACGGCGCTTGACTGGCTCAGCGGTGCTTTCAAGACGCCTGCGGCGTTGAGTGCCCGAGCGTCCAGGCCGGCCTTGGAGGCGTATCCGGTGAGCCGTGCCTTCCGCGATCCAGCGCGTGACGATTACACGCTGCTGGAACCTGTCGATCCCGATGCCGCAGCCGGAACCGCCGAGGCGCAGGAGTGGGAAGACGATGGAGGGGACGAGCACGATGCGGATGAATGACGTGCAGCGCGCGTGAGCATCAACCTTTCCGGCGCTTGAACAGATTCCGCGCGCGCGGCGGATTTCACCTTCGCGCCACCGCCTTCCCGTCAGGGTGGAGATGCCCAGCAACACGGGCCCTCTCTCTAACCAATCGTGGAGTCAACCATGGACAAGAATCGCACTGAAGGCGCCAAGAACCAGGTCAAGGGCACCGTAAAGGAAGTCGTGGGCAAGGTCACCGGCGACAAGACGAAGGAAGTGGAAGGCAAGATCCAGAAAGGTGTTGGCGAAGTCCAAAGCGACGTGGGCAAGGCGCGGGACGACGCTCGCCGCTGAGTCTTGACCCCACCGCTCTCTGACCCGACCCGGGCAGAGAGCAGTGGGAGGCTAGCCGTGTGCACCGCCGGCGTACGCCACCCAACCTCGGAATGACAGCGCGGCATAGAACAGATCAGGCCGCTTGAATCCCGCCTCCTTCAGCATCGCTACCTCCTGCTGCGGCGACAACGTGGGCAGCCGATTGGCGATGCTGTCGGCACGTGCAGCTGCTGTCTCTCCCACCAGGCCGCGTGCCGCCACGAACGCAGCCCAGCGCTGGAACCACCTGTGTTTCTCCAACGGATCGCTCGGCACGCTGTGGTGCGCGATGATCAACGGTGCACCTGGCTTGAGGCGACGCTTCAGTGCGCACAGCGTCTGCAGACGCTCTTCCGCTGACAGGAAATGCAGCGTCAGCAAGCAGGTGGCGCCATCGAACGCGATATCCGGCGCGCTGTCGATATAGCCTTCGATGAGGTCCACGTGGGCGGACAGCTCGACTCCCAGCGTGCGCTTCGCCAGCCCTAGCATCTCGGCGGAGGGATCCACGCCGGTGAAGCACCAGCTGGGACTCGCTTCTGCGAATGCCCTCAGCTCCATGCCACCGCCCGCCCCCAGGACCAATACGCGACCCTGCGCTGGCACGTGTTCGGCCAGCAGGACGTGGGTCATCTGGTGCAGCGCGTGAACGCCGGGCACCTGGCGAACCAGATTGTCGGCGTATTGGGCGACGGCATCGGGATCAGAGAAGGACATGCGACCACCAGACCTTGGGGTCTTAAATGTAACATCCGCTGTTACATTCAAATCGTGATTTCAGACTTTTCTGACATTTTGGACCGGTGTGCCTTCAGTAGGATCAACACACTCGAAGCGAGTAATGCCCGCCAGGACGGCACTGTCATTGCCGTCACGGCGGACCGGCAGTCAGATAAGGAGCGCCTGAAATGAATCGACACATCCTGCTATTGCTCGTGGGCGCCGCCCTCGTACCTGCCGCCGCGGCCAGCGACGGTCCCGTTCTGAAGGGCACGAAGGAGCTCCGCGACTACTGGATCTATGACCACGCGACGTCCCTTCCCCTCGCCGAAGCCGCCGGCATGGACATCATCGTGCCGCCTGAAATGAACAGGCGGGCCGTTCCCTGGAACAAGACCTACGCTGTCCGGATCGACAGCACGGGCACCGTCATCAGCGCGGAGTGCACGGATTGCGCGGAGAATGATCCCGTAGCACCGATCGTTGCGCGTGGCTTCTTCGTGGAGCGCTACACGCCTGCACCTGGAAACACGCAGCGTCTCCCCGTGCAGGTCCTGCTCCCCGCCGAGCTGATTCCCCCCGCCAGCTGAGCGGGTTCGAGCACCGGCTACTCCAGCAACCCCATCAGCGAGTGGTGCACCGCCACACCTGCCAGCGCGCCCTCGCCCACTGCCAACGCGATGCTGCCCGCCATCCGGGCTGCATCGCCGCAGGCAAACACGCCCGGCACCGTGGTCTGTTTGGCCGAATCGGTGGTGATGCAGCCGCCATCCTTCAATTCGCAGCCCAGCTGCCCGGCCAGATCCGTGGACAGCCGCGAATGCGGCGAGATGAAGAGCGCATCCACCTCCACCCGCCGCCCATCGGCGAGCACCACCGTGGCGGTGTCTTCCACGCGCGTCACCCGCGCCGATTCGATCACGACGCCGCACTCCTCCAGCCGTGCATGCTGCTCCGCATCGATCCTGGCGGATGCCTCGCTGCAGAACAGCGTGATCCGACCCCAGTCGCAGAGCAACAGGGCCTGGGCCGCGCCACCATCCTTCGCGCAGCCAATCACACCGATGCGCCCTTCGAACACCTCGTAGCCGTGGCAGTACGGGCAATGAAAAACGCTCCGGCCCCAGCGTTCGCCGATGCCGTCGATGTCGGGCAGGTCGTCGGTCACCCCGTGGGCCAGGATCACTCGATCCGCCACGAAGGTCTGGCCCTCTTCGACCGTGACCTGGAAGCTCCCGCCGTCATCGATCACCTGTGCCGACACCGCTGTATCGGTGAGCCACGTCAGGGTGGGATAGCGCAGCAGTTCGTCGCGGGCCTGGGAGGCAATGTCCGCCGGCGGCAGGCCTTCCCTGCCGAGGAACCCATGGGCGACGCGCGCATTCCGGTTGCGCGGTTTTCCCCCGTCGATGATCAACACCTTGCGCCGGGCGCGGACCAGCTGCAGCGCTGCGGACATGCCGGCGTAGCTGCCGCCGATGATGATCACATCCAAACGATCAGGAGCCAGATCGGCCATGGCGCTGTCCTGCGATCTCGCAGAGTGACGAATGCGCCAGAGTGCGTGAGGCGGGATCAACGCCGCGCGTACAGCGTGTGAGCCCATGCATCACAGCGGGCCGTCGAGCCGAACACCGAGGCGCCCCTACCGCCGCTGGGTAGTTCAGCAGGCACTGGAATTCACCATGCTATACAACCGGGCAAGCACCGCCTTGGGCGTCGCACAACCCGTCCCCAAGGCAAGCGGCAGCACGTATCTGCGCGATGCCGTGTCGCCGACAGGCCATTTGGATGAAGCCCGCATGACATCGACCTTTTCCACCGCACCTCTCCGCCGGCCGGGCATGACCCGCGGCATCGCACTGGCACTTCTCCCGCTGAGGCGCTACAGCACGTTCTACGGGCGCGCCAGCCGCAGGGAGTTCTGGGCGTTCGCGCTGCTTGCCTTCGGCGTGCTTGGCGGTTGCTACGCCCTGATGATGTGGACCTACAGTGCCGGATGGGTCATCACGGGCATGGTGCTGGCGGCGCTGCTGGCCCCCGTCCTGGTGATCCCCCTGATCGCCGTCACGATCCGGCGGCTTCACGATATCGACGAATCCGGTTGGCTGGCGCTTCTCGTCCTCGTGCCGTTGGGCGTGTTCGTGTTCTTCCCGCTGATGCTGCTTCCCCCTACGCCGGGATCAAATCGCTTTGGCGCGCGTGACCCAGACCTCATGCAACCGGACGCATGACCCAAGCGGCGGGACGAGGGCTTGAATTCCCTGGCAGGTAGCAGCTACGTTTCCTGCACGCCCTTCATGGAAGAACTGCGATGCGTTCAAGGTTGATACGCCCCCACCCTGTGGCCCGTGCGGCAACACTCACCTTCGCCCTCCTTGCAGCGGGCACCGTCGCAGCTGAGCCGCCCAGCTTCTTCACGGCGCTTGACCAGTATGGAAACAACGACTATGCCGCATGCAGCAGCACCTTGAGTGACCTGCACCGGCAGGGCATCCAGTTCCCCGAGGGCGGCGAACTGTTGTTGGTCGAGTGCACGGCGGCAGCGGGCGATCATGCAGCGGCTTTCGCATACATCGATGTGCTGCTCGCCAGCGGTCGCCTGCCGCTGGACGATCTGCGCACGAAAGAACGCCCCGGCCTGGATGCGCTGCGTGCCGATCCCGCGTGGCCGGCGGTGCTGAAGCGGGTGATGGCCGAAGAGAAAAAACACGATGCGCTGCGCGATGCGCCACTGCGACAGGCGTTGCTCGCACGCGAGGCGAAGGATCAGGCGGCGCAACATGCCGCCATCGCGGCAGGCGGCGGCGATGCATGGCGGCAAACAACTCCGGTGAGCGAAGCCAATGCAACGTGGCTGAAAGCCGTGATCGCCGAGAAGGGCTGGCCCGGCATGGCGCGCGTCGGCCGCGATGGCGCCAAGGCGGCGTGGCTGATCGTGCAGCATGCCGACCATGACCCCGCGTTCCAGGCGCAGGCGTTGGCGTTGATGCAGAAGGCCAGCGAGGCTGATGATGCCGACCCTGCGGACATGGCACTGCTGACCGATCGGGTGTTGCTGGCGCAGGGCAAGCCGCAGCGCTACGGGACCCAGTTCGCGGACGCCGGGCATGGGGTCATGGAGCTTCGGCCTACCGAGGATCTGACAACCTTGGATGCACGGCGGCGGGCGGTTGGGTTGCAGCCGTTGGACGCGTACAAGGCGATGCTGGCGGAGATGTACGGAAAGCAGGTCAAGTAGGCTGCCGCAGGATCAGCGGCGCTGCCGAGCAACCGTCACTCACTCACCCTACATGTTAATATTTCTCATTCGCACCTGACCCCTCCCCGCGCCCGATGACCCGCCCATCGCTTCGTCTCTCTGCCCTGGGCCTGGCCCTGACCTTGGCCTGCGCTTCGGCCCATTCGGCCCCGCCCTCCTCGCCCGATGTACGCCAGCTGGACGCCGTGCAGGTGCTCGGGCGGGCCCAGACCCTCTACCGCGTGGACGACGCCACGGTGGGCACGCGTACGGACACGCCGTTGGCGCTGGTGCCGCAGTCCATCCAGGTGGTGCCGCGTGAGCTGATTGAAGACCAGGCGGCACGCCAGATCACTGACCTGTACCGCAGCATCAGCGGCATCAGTTTTTTCAGCTATGCGGGCGTGACCCTGCGCGGCTTCCGGCAGGAAAACGTCCTGTATGACGGCCTGCGCGGCGACCCCTATGCCGGCTTTTCGGTGCCGCAGCTGTTCAACATCGAGCGCGTGGAAGTCCTGAAGGGTCCGGCCGGTGCCCTGTATGGCGGCGGCGATGCAGGAGGCGTCATCAACTACGTGACGCGCAAGCCCAAAGCCACCCCCGAGCACCGCATTGAACTGCAGGCCGGCAACAACGATTTCCGGGCTGCGTCGATCGAGGCCACTGGGCCGATGAACACCGCTGGCAGCGTGCGCTACCGCGCCGGGCTGTACGGCGACACCGAACAGGGCGTGCGCTGGAACGCGGACAGCGAAAGCGTGATCGGTGATGCGTCGCTCACCTTCGACGTGGGCGACACCGGCGAGTTGACCCTGCAGTTCACCGACATCACCCAGAACCTGGGCGGAAACCGACTGCGCGGCGTGCCGGTGGACGACAACGGCAGTTTCCTGACCGACCGTCGCTGGAACCACAACGAAGCCACCGACTTTCTCGACATGCGGGCCAAGGTCGCGTTGGCGCAGTATCGCTTCTCGCCCAGCAGCAACCTCGATGTGGATGTGGGTGCACGCTGGTTCGAGAACAACGAACACCAGATCTACCACGAGCCGATGGGCCTGATCGACCGCAACCGCGACGGCGTGCCCGAATGGATGACCCGCCAGCTGCGCAACCAGATCCGCGACAACGATGCATTTACCGCCAACGGCAACGCGGTGTGGCGCGTCAGCACCGGCAACATCGAGCACAAGGTGCTGTTCGGCGCCGATGTGTACCAGCAGGATGCCGACTTCACCGCGCAGACGGCCAACAGCGCCGACCTGGCACGGGGTGCCGGCCCGGTGCCAGGCATTGACCTGTTCAACCCGGTATATGGCGCAAGTTCGTGGCGCGACTACAACCTGGCCACCCTGCCCTGGCGCAGCACGAGCACGCGCAGCAAGCGCTATGGCGGCTACCTGCAGGACGAACTGACGCTGACCCCGCGCTGGCATGTGCTGGCCGGACTGCGCTGGGATGGGTTCAAGGACGATGACCGCACTGCCGGCACCCGCGTGGACGGCAATGACATCAGCTGGCGGCTGGGCAGCACGTATACCGTGCGGGAAGGCGTCAATGTCTACGCCAACATCGCCAGCGGCTTCATGCCCCAGAGCGCGGCCAACCAGAGCGCCGAGTCGGGCGGCCCGTTCGATGCGGAACGCAGCAGACAATGGGAAGTCGGGTTGAAATCCCTGCTGGCCGAGCGTGTGACCCTGAACCTGGCCGCGTACCGGATCGACCGCAGCAATATCGTGCAGGCCACCGGCGAGATCGTGGACGGCGTCAACCAACTGGCCGCCCTGGGCCTGGTGCGCAGTACCGGCATGGAGCTGGATCTGCTGGCCGATGTCACCGAACGCTGGGTACTCAACCTGACCTACGCCTACAACGATGCGCGGGTGAAGGATGCCGGCAGCAACGGCATCACCAATGCCTCCGGTGACCGCTTCGCCAATGCGCCGCAGAACAAGCTCGGCCTGTGGACGCGCTACGACCTGCCGGCGATCCATTCCGCCATCGGCTTCGGCGCCGATTACGTGGATGAGCGCGTCAGCCTGGATGGCCAACGGGTAAAGCCGTACACCGTGTTCGACATGAGCTGGAAGACGCAGTGGCAGCAGTGGCAGTTCCAGGCCAACGTCAAAAACCTGTTCGACAAGGTCTATGCGGCCAGTGGCTTCACCGAGCGCACCGGCCACTTCCCGGGTGAACCACGCCGCGTCTACGTGCAAGCTGCGTACTCCTTCTGAGCCTGCCCATGCGCCCGCCTGCGCCAACGCCCCCCAACCGTCCTGCGCGCGGCGGAAGTGGACGGCGGCTGTGGTTCGACCTGCACAGCTGGCTCGGCCTGAAACTCTGCCTGTTCATGGGCTTTGTCTGCCTCACCGGCACGCTGGCGGTATTCTCGCAGGAGATCGACTGGCTGCTGCATTCCCCCATCCGCGTCGCCGATGGTGGTGAACAAGCCGGCTGGGGGGCGGTCATCCAGGCCGCGCAGACGGCGCATCCGGACTGGGAGCTGGAGGGCATCTCCGCCGGCCACACGCGCCTGTTCGCCGCGCGTGCGCAGATGCGCCGACCCGACGGCAAGCGACGCTTTGTCTGGATCAACGCTTACACCGCGCAGGTGACCGGCGACACGGGCTGGTTCAATACGCAACGGCTGCTGCGCAACACCCATCGCCACCTGATGCTGCCGGTGGCCTGGGGCGTGCCACTGGTGGCGGCGCTGTCCATCCCGTTGCTGTTGTCGCTGTTGAGCAGCCTGTACATCTACAAGAAGTGGTGGCGCGGTTTCTTCAAACGTCCTGACGCCTCGCGACCGCGCCGCCTGTGGGGGGATGTGCATCGGTTGGCCGGGGTGTGGTCACTCTGGTTTCTGCTGCTGATCGGGTTGACCGGGGCGTGGTATCTGATCGAATCCCTCGGCGGCGATGCACCGGCCGCGCCAACCATGCAATTGGCCAAGGGCGATGAACGCGTTGCCGCCGTAGACCCGGTCGCCGTCGACGCTGCCGTTCGGACCGTCCGCCAGCAATGGCCCAGTCTTCGGATTCTTGGCGCCATCCCCGCACGCGACGGCGGCAGCATCCTGTTCATGGGCGAGGCCGACGCCTGGCTGGTGCGGGAGCGGGCGAACAACATTGCCGTGGACCTGCGCACCGGGCACGTAATCGGCATGCATGACGGCCGTACGCTGGGGGTCCATCAGCGCATCGCCGAAATGGCCGATCCCCTGCACTTCGGCAGCTTCGGTGGGTGGCCCTTCCGGCTGCTGTGGTTGCTGGCCGGCACGCTGGTGACAGGGCTGTGCTTCACCGGCGTGTATCTCTACGGACTTCGCACAGTGGATTCGCTGCGATCAGCAGCTAAAAGGCGGCAGACATGAGTCAGGACAAACTGCCCGGCCCCTGGCGCGCGGCGTGGTACGGCATGGGTCGCTGGCGCTGGCTGTGGCTGGCACTGCTGCTGGTGTGGGCGTCGCTGGTGCCGATGGAAGCAATGAAGTAGAAGCGCTCACCCGTCGAACGATGGCATGCTGGATCTTCGTGCAGGAGAGCAACGATGCGGATGACGGGAAATCTTCTTGCAGCCAGCGCTGTCACGCTGAAGATCGGCGTGGTGTTCTGGGTGCTGGTGGCCTGGCGGACACCAGGCGGCGAGCCCTGGGACGCGCCTGCGTTCTGGACCGTCGTCTATCCCATCGCACTGGGTATCGCCGCCGTTCTAGGCGCCTGCTTTCCCCGCAAGGCGTGGCTATGGGGACTGTTGCTCATGGCGCTGCAGGTGCCGGTGGTGGCCGTGATGTCGGGCGTTGGCCCGTTGTTGCTGGCCGGACTGGTATACGCACTGGTGCTGTCGGTGCCTGCGATGGCCATCGCGGCGGCAGCCGGGGCGCTGCGCCGCCGCCGCCTGCATGGGAGGCCTTGAGAACCTCAGCGCTTCGCCGGCTGCCACCCTGCTCGCAGTGCATCCGCAGGGCTGCAGAACATACGCTCGCCGTGGTTCGTGTCGATGCTCGTGCGCTCGTAATCCCGCTGGCCGGGCACGTGATAGATCTTCTTGCCTTGGCGGGAGATGTTGCCCTTGATGCGGCATCCGCCCGGCGCCGTCTGCGCGGCTACCGGGGCGTGTCGTGCCGTCTGCTCACGCTTGCTGCGACGGTAGTCAGCTGGCATCTGAAACGGCCCCTGCCAGAGGTTCAGCTGGTGCTGCCGCGCGTCGGCCTCGTCTGCGATGAATGCCGTGGCGTACTGGCGATACGCGACCGCCCAACCGGAGCGCACCATCCACCGATTGACCGACGTACCTTTAACAAAGCACTCCGCCACCACCCGGCCGTAGCGGTCGGTGTCCTTGGGCTGGCAACGAACGGTTTTTTCCAGCAGATAGCCGTCCAGCGCGGCGGCTGACCGACGCCCACAGGGCCAAGTGCGCCCATCTTGGGCGGTGCATTGCTGCGCGCTTTCCGGAGCGTCGATGCCCCAGAGGCGGATGCGCTGCTTCGCCACGGTGAGGGTGTCTCCGTCCGTGACCGTCGCGCGGCCGACCAGCTCTGCTGCCACACCAGGAACCGACGCAGAAACCAAAAGCAATACCACCAGACCTTTCACCACCATCAACAACAACGTCCTTCACGTGCACGCCCGGGAGCGAGCGCCAGTTAAAACAGGGCCGAGCACTTTAGCGGAAGCGGAGACAGGACGCCGACTAGATCGACAGTCCTTCACTCCCGATGTGCATTCCTGGTGTGGCCGCCTAAATATGCAACGCCGGACCTGCCGAGAACGTCGGCGGGCTCACCCTGACCCGGAACGCGATGAGCAGGCTGGCGAGGAGCATCACCACCGCAGCCACGGTGAGGACGGCAACGATGCCCCCCAGCCCGAACACCAGACCGCCCAAGGCGGCCCCCGCTGCGATGGAGGACTGGACGGCAGCGACCACCATCCCGCCGGCACTCTCGGCCTGGTCCGGCACCGCACGCGCGACCCAGCTCGACCAGGCAACGGGCACGCCACCGAAGGCCAGACCCCACAGCGCGACCAGGATCGACAGCCCGCCAACGCCCACCGGCAACAGAACCATGCCGAGCGCCGCCACCCCCACCAAGGCAGGCATGAGCACCAACGTGACTTTCAAACTGCGCTCCATGAGCCAGCCGGCCAGGAGTGTGCCGACAAAGTTCGCCACGCCGAATCCAAGCAGGATCAGCGCCAGGCCATCAGCGCTCATCTGCCCCAGGCTCTCCAACGTGGGGCGGATGTAAGTGAAGAGCGAGTACTGACCGGTGTGCGCCAGAACGCAGCCGAGCATTCCGACCGCAACCCCCGGCCGGCGCAAGAGACCCACCACCGACTCCGGGAGCGCCGCCCTGCGCGGGGCCATTCGGGGCAGCGTGAACCACTGGAACGCAAACGTGAGTCCACCCACCGCCGTCGCCGCCCAGAACGCACTGCGCCAGCCCAGCAGCCCGCCGAGGTAGCTCCCCAACGGAACGGACACCACCGTGCCGACTGCAATCCCGCTGAAGATGATGGACAGCGCGCGGGGCACGCGTTGGGGCGGCACCAACCGCATGGCCACGGCCGCCGCCATGCTCCAGAAACCGCCCAGCGCGATGCCCAGAAGGACGCGCATCACCAGCAGCACGCCCATGCTCGACGACAACGCCACCAAAGCGTTGGAGAGAATCATCAGCGCCGTGAAACTCAACAGAACCACGCGCCTGTCCATCGAACGGGTCAGCCGAGGGACAAGCAGGCCAGCGAAGAGGGCCACAACAGCCGTGACCGTCACTGCTTGACCGGCCAGCGCCTCCGACACCCCCAGGTCCGCCGCCATCGGCGTCAACAGGCTGGCAGGCAGATACTCCGCCGTGAGCAGCCCAAAGACACCCATGGCCAGCGAAAACACGGCCACCCATGCCGATGAAGACGGCTCTTCCCGACCGCTGTCCACAGCATCAGGCGCGTTCGCGGCATCAACTACGTTATTGCTCATCACAGATCCCAGTGCATTCGTGCAGCCGAGAGTCTAGGGAGCCAGGCCCGGATGATCTATGATTGTCCAACCTGTATTTTTGATCGAAACCCCGGGCCGCCTCAGTGAGCCATGCTCCATACCCGTCCCAGTCCTCCGACCTGATCAGCGAGCTGTTGACCGGGATGCGGCTGCATGGCGTTCAATACCGACGCATCCAGACCGGGCCGACCTTTGGGCTTGGATTTCCGCCGAAGCCAGGCCATGCCTACTTCCATTATCTGGCAGTGGGCAATGCGATTCTTCGTGGCGCGGACGGCAGCCAACACCTTCTCTCCGCCGGGGATGTCGTGCTGCTTCCCCGCGGAGACGGCCACGCGTTGCTGTCGGGCGAGGACCATCCCGTCCAGTGTCTGGAAACGATAGACGCCGCCCCACTGGGCGACGCGGTGAGCGGGATAGACACATGCCCCAGCACACATGCCGTGCCAAGCGCTGTGCTTTTCCACGGATGCATGGTGTTCGATCTGGGTGGCATGCAAGGGTTGAGCAAGGTGATGCCGGCGGTGATGTTGGCCGATGGCAACGCCACTCCGTTCACTGGGCTGTTGCCGATGGTCGACGCGATGAAGCGCGAGGTGTGCTCCGGACGCATTGGCTATGCAGGCATACTCGCCCGGCTGGCGGATGCAGTCGCCGCGATGATCGTTCGTGACTGGGTCGAGCGCGGTTGCGACGGCGCATCAGGCCTAGTCGTTGCGATGCGCGACCCTCGTCTATCGCTGTCGTTGCTTGCCCTGCACAGAGACCCTGGGCGTGACTGGACCGTCGAAGCACTGGCTGCGGAATCCAACATATCACGGTCTGTCTTCGCAGACCGGTTCCAGACCATCATTGGAACCGCGCCCCTGCGGTACGTGACTGAGCTGCGAATGCAGTTGGCCAGCGAATGGCTGAGCCACCAAAACCTATCGATAGAGGTAGTGGCAGAGCGTCTTGGGTACGCGTCGCAGGCTGCTTTCAGTCGGGCCTACAAGCGCGTGATGGGGTGCTCGCCTGGTGCGACTCGGCGGGGGCGTCCCCTGGCCTCGCCATAGGGGGGACGTTTTTTTGGGGTCAGTTGCTCAAGCCGCCTGAGCGTAGTCAACGGGCTGCAGTCGGTTGGCGATCGCATTGAAGCGCGCAGCCTCTCTTCGAAGGTGATCTGCGGTAGTGCGTCGACTCGCCATCACCCGCGAGTCGCCACCGCGTTGGAGAGTGGAGATTCTCCCACGGGCGTTGCTTTCGGCCGGTTCGAGTAGGAGGCTATGCGCTCCTGCGTTCCCGCCGAAAAAGAGTCCACCCAAAATTCATTCCGGCCACTGCCGCCAAGATCGCAACGGCCCCGACGACCTGGGCCAGGGCACGGAGGTGGAGGTCTTCGCGGTGGTGGGCGTGGTGCGCCAGATTCAGCGGAGGCGCGGCCATGTTCGGCCTCGCTGACGGCAACAATTTCTACGCCAGCTGCGAACGCGTCTTCCAGCCAGCGCGGCGCGGCGTACCTGGTAGTGCTGAGCAACAACGACGGGTGCGCGATCGCTCGCTCGGCCGAAGCAAAGGCGCTGGGCATCAAGATGGGCCAGCCGGCGCACGAGCTGAAGCATCTGGTTCGGCGACACGGCCTCTAGATGCGATCGGCGAACTTTGGCCTCTACGGCGACATGAGCGCCAGGGTCGTTTCCATCCTGCGGGAGGCAGCTCCGCGCGTGGAGGTGTACAGCATCGATGAGAACTTCATCGACCTGACAGGGGTGCGCCGCCATGAGGCCTTCGCGCAGGAACTGCGCGCCCGGCGCTGGACGGCCAGACCAAACTGCATCGGCATCGGGCCGACAAAGACGCTGGCCAAGCTCGCCAACAAAGCGGCGAAGACCGGCACGGGCGTAGTGGATCTCGGAAACCGGGCGGCCCGTGATGTGCTGCTGGCCAGTTCCCAGTGGAGGACCTGTGGGGTGTCGGCCGGCGCCTGGCGCCGAAGCTGGTGGCAATGGGCGTCCGCACCGCCGCGGACCTACGTGGTGCGCCAGCGGACGACATCCTCGCCAAGTTCGCGGTGACCTTGGCGCGCACCCAGCGCGAGCTCCAAGGCCATCCGTGCATGTCCCTGGAGGAAGCAGAGCCGGATCGGCAGCAGATCATGGTGAGCCGCTCCTTCGCTGACCGGGTGCACGACCACGAGGCCGTGGCCCAGGCGCTGGCGACCTTCGCCGTGCGTACCTGCGAAAAGCTGCGCGCTCGCGCCTTGGTCGCCTCCGGCCTGTGGATCTTCGCGCACTCCGACTCCTTAAGCCCGGAGCTGCCACAGCACGCCGCCAACCGGACGATGGCACTGCCGGCGGCGACCAGCGATACCATGCTGGTGCCGGGCGTCGTTCGTCGCCTCCTGCGCGGCCTGCTGCAGGAGGGCATCGGTTACAAGAAGACGGGCGTGGCCCTGCTTGATCCAGCGCGACCGGAGGACGTTCAGCAGGAACTGTTTGCGCCAGCGGTCGCCGGCGACCAGAGGCTCATGGACACTCTCGACCAGATCAACCGCAAGTTCGGCCGCGGCGTCGCCGTGCTGGGGGCTTCTGGGTGGAAGGAAAAGGCCGAATGGGGAATGCGGCAGCACATGCGCTCCGCCAACTACACGACATCCGTGCACGAGATACGTCTAGCGAGATGCTGACCATTCCGCCGCCCTTCACAAGCCAAGCTCCTGTCAGTTCTGTCGCCATTGCGCCGACATGTATCACGTTGCACTATCGCCTACTGACTGCCATGGCCACCCGCCTAGGCAGCCTAACTTGAGGATGCTTAAAAAATGGAAATTTGCAAGCTGGGCGTGTCGGTTGAAGATGCGGCGAAAATCGTTAGGGGCGTGGCGGAAGGCAAGTATTCCTTGCTGACCGGAGCCGGCTTCTCTCTAGGTTCGCAGTGTAGCCATCCCGGACAGGAAACCGCACCGACATCCCTGGAACTGGCAAAGCTGCTGGCAAAGCAATTCTCATTAACGATGATACCGCAGTCCGCAGCGGACCTACCAAGCGCCTATGAGGATGCCGTTTTCAAAGTAAAAGACGCAACCAAAGTCTATGCATACCTAAGAAGTGTGCTTACAGGCCTTCAGCCCACCTGGCATCAGAGTGTCGCCGCATTCGCGTGGAGAAGATTATGGACACTCAATATCGACGACTTGCCTCAGTCCATTTGGCGGGATGCGTCGAAAAAGCTCAAGAGCTTCCACTTCAAGGATGGGTATCAGCCAGTACCCCACCTAGAAAACGAAATCCACGTAGTTTACCTTCACGGCCGACTAACCCATGGCGGCAAGCCCTCCAATGAGCAGCTAGTTTTTTCGCTGCCGGAGTACGTGGAGGCAACTCGCAGCCCAGGATCTTGGCACGAAGCATTTTTCGCGGAATTTAGCGATCAACCATTCATCCTTTGCGGCGCGTCGGCGGTCGGAGAAGTCGATCTGTCAAGAGCGATCCGCTCTGGCAATCAATCCCGAATCTCAAGAGACATGCCTTCCTTGGCCGTCGTATATAGAGCGGACGAAGCTGCGAAGGAGCGTTTCAGAGATAGGCTTGGCCTCATCCCTATAGACTGTCCGGGCGAAACGTTCTTCGCCGCTTTAAAGGTCGATGTAGACGAGTACCTCGAGAAGAATCCACCTTCGATTGCGCCAGGCGCGTCACTCAACGATGCCAGAATACTGGGTGCGCAATTTCAGCTTCTCACGAATCAGCGCTCACCACCCAAATCAAGGATGCAACGCCACGACTTTTATGCCGGGGACGAGCCAAAATGGGAAGACATCCAAAACAACTTGGATGCATATACTCAAAATTCCAAGAGGACTGTAAGCTACATCGAACGATGCTGGTCTGATGGTCAAATCCCGGTAGTGATAATTACCGGTGCCGCAGGATGCGGAAAGTCAACCAGCCTACTGCGAGTGCTGCGGGAGTGCTCTTCCTTTTCTGATTTAACGTATATTTTTAGAAATGATGAGGGCATTGATGTTGGGGCTATTGCCAGATGCATGCCTACCACCTCAAAGATTGTGCTCGGCTTTGATATGGCGGCAGACTATTCCTTTGAAATCGGGGAGCTTGCAACAGAACTGATAAAGAGAGAGTCAAAATTTGCAATAGTTGCAGTTGATCGCTCAACTCGTAGCAGAGCGATGAGAAATGATCTGCGAAGAACAATTCCTCACACGACAGATGCCTCCAGATTCTCAAGCAACGACGCAGGATCGCTCTATCAGAGAAGGAAGGCGAAGCACCGCCTTGGCTCGTTCACCGAATCCACCGAGAGCGCATTCAGAAAATTTGTTGTCAATATGCATGATGGCAACGTTTTCTCAGCGATGGCAGCACTAGAGGGTGGGACTGGACGAGGATTCGAGCAAAGACTAAATGAATTTGTCAATAACTCTATAAATTCTGAGAATATACTACTGCTTGCACACGCAGTGAGCCTTTCCCACAGGTGGGGATACCCTTTGCCCGTTAGAAATGCGAGTATCGCCTCAAGAATTGACCCCGTCACGTTAGGCGAACTCTGCAGTGACAGCGGTGAGCTTTCGGATATATTCACCATAAATCCAAAGGGCTTGGCATTCAGACACCGAGTTCTGGCATCTCACTTTTTCGATCAAAGAAAAGACTATTCGTTACGGCAAAGTGTGTTAGTTGAACTTATTTCATCACTTGCCCCCCTTGTTACAACTTCAGCAATTCGAGCCAAAACTTACACTCATCTCGTTTGTCGAGCAATAACGCGACGCGGCGCAGTTCTTGACGCTGTCGGAGATGTGCATAGCGCCCGCCAGGTTTACAGCGATGTTGAGACAGCATTCGGACACAACTCTAGATTCTGGGAGCAAAGAGCGCTGTTGGAGAGTCAGGCCAACGACCACCCCAAGGCTTACTCCTATGCTAAAGAGGCAGTGTCCAGGGAAAATCATGCTTTCCCATATACTACACTTGGACGGGTATGCATGGCGCAAGCGGTGTCCTTGGGAGTTAGTCAACCCCGAAATGCAATAGAACGTTTTCAAGAGGGCAAGGCTGCATTACTGCACGCGAGAGCGATTGCCCGCAGAACGGAGCTTGTAGCTCATCCTTTCACTGCCTTCTTTACTTATGCGGAGCAATTTCTACCCATATCCAGATTGGTTCCAGAGGGCGAGCGGAACCTGAAAGATGATTGGAATGACTGGATTCAACAAGCACGCAGAGATAGTATTTTTGATGACGATACGCTTCAGGCACTTGATCACAAATGGTTTAAAGCCTGCACGGCTGCATAACAGACGTTCGAGTTGATGGGTATTAGTGCCACTGATTCTAGGTGGTGCCGGAGAATAGCCGGGTGCGAACAGGCACCCGGCTCACTGCCATCTGGCTAAGAGCTGTAATTGCAGCTCGCCCGCCGCCATTGAGGCCCCAGCCATTGAAAAACCGCCGCGCTAGCTGCACAGTAAAATGCCCCAAAGTGCAACCACGCCAACCTGCTCGACCAAGTGGCCTGAATCTGTTGCTCATCCGGTGATCGGTGTATCGAACCGCGCGTAGTCGAGGTAGCCGAGAATCCGGCGGAGACCACCATTTCGAAGAAGTTGCCGCTGAGCACGGTCTGCCGAATATATCGACGGAGCGGATGCTCGATGCCGGCTGGCCAGATTACGAAATGATCGGCGACCGCGTCGACAAGCAAGGCGTCTATGCGGATCTGCTGTCGGCGGCCCGTGCGCAAGTAACCTTGGCCAACGTCCAGCCCCTGCGCAACCAGCGCACTACCGTGCGACCCGTCGCCGAAATCAAGGAATGCAGCAATGGTTGAGAACATTCATCTCTCAGCCGACGGTCTAAATACTCGACCGCCCTCCACTCTTGAAGCCAACACCAACCGCCGCAATGGCATCAAAAACTTTGCAACTGGAAACTCAAACCTATGCGAGAGACTTGCTCGCGCTAAGCCTTTCCATTACAGCATCTCCAAGCGATTGAAGCATGTTGCCGCAATTAATGAGCTGATCCAGCGTTTCGACAATAGTTTTAAAGCACTCATCGATGCGCAAATCGCCATCGCTTATCTGCCCAGCAAGATGCGACGTGTACTTGAGTCCACGCAGACCGCCCAAGAGCATCAATGCATTTCCCGCAGCGTCATCATCCAAAACATGGACTCGATGTATCACCTCAGCAAGAAGGGGAACCTCGATTTCATCTGCTTGCTTAGCGATTCGCTCGCGGAATGCTCTATCCCCTTTGTATACTGCCTCGAAGATCACGCCGGTCAGCTTGTTTCGAATGTCCTGCAAAGAGCGTTCGGCGAGCAAGATGTCAGGATAGGTGTAGAGAAGAATTCCTTCCCCTTCTCTTTGATGCAAGGCATCTTCTCGACCGCGTGCTTTCCGCTCCATAGAGGCAACCTGATCACTGGTGTCTTGAGTCTTAGTGCCGAGCCTATATACGGCCACGCCGACGCCCAAAGCAATTGCGCCGTTAATGTAGTCTGCAACAACGCCCCATTGAGCAGCTTGGGGGCAGAAGAAGGAGAGTGGCATTGGGTACTAAGTCGTAATTTTGCAGGCCCGATATTGGTTCACAGCCAGCAAAACTGCAATAGACCGCTCGGCCGCTCTGGAGCGGTGCATTGAGATCTCGCTCTTCTCCGGCATGGAGGCCGCGCACCTTGCCTGGGCACCCCTCGGCTGGCAGTGCGTGGGCGTGGCCGAGATCGAACCAGCAGCTTGCGCCCTGCTGCCCCCCCCCCCAACGTACCGAATCTCGGCAGCGACCGATATCACCGACGAACAGATAAAGGCACTTTGCGCGATCGACGTCGTGATCGGCGGCAGCCCCTGCCAGGATCTGTCCGTCGCTGGACGCCGCGCCGGCGTAGGCGGTGCGCGGTCCAGCCTGTTCCATCAGCAAATGAGGATCTTCAATGCAGCTCGACATTTTTGCGGGGCGCGCTGGCTCGTCTGGGAGAATGTTCCAGGCGCCTTCAGCAGCAACAAGGGCCGAGACTTTGCTGTCGCGGTTGGCGCAATGGCAGGATCCGTCGTGCCTGTCCCCCGCAATGGCTGGGGATGCGAAGGCGTTGCCCTGGGTGACAACGGTCTCGTCGAATGGTCCGTGCTTGACGCGCAGTGGTTCGGAGTGGCGCAGCGGCGCCGTCGCGTGTTCGCTGTCCTCGATACTGGAGACTGGGCCCATCGATCCAAGGTACTTCTTGAGCCCGACAGTCTGCGCGGGGATTCTGGGCCGCGGCGCGGGGAAGGAACTGCCAGCACCCTTACGGCTGGCGCTGGAAGAAGTAGCGGCCCAGGGTCGCGCGCCGAATGCGACGATGGAAGCAGTCTGATACCGCACACGCTCGGCTATACCAGCGGAGAGTTCGAAGTAGCTGCGTGCCTCACTGCGAAGGGCATGCGGATTGACTTCGAGGTGGCGACATTTCTCGTCCAGCCGAACACCCATACCCTCACCGCCAACGGATTCAACGGTAGCGAAGATGGGTCCGGCCGCGGCACGCCGATCACCGTAGCGGAGGTGGCGGGCACGCTTGATGCCAACCACAGCACCAAAGGCCAGGATTCGTGGACGGGCAAGCTGGCGGCATTCGACTGCAAAGCCGCCGGCGATAACGGTCTGTCGATCGGCGACGTGCCGGGGACCCTTCGCGCGGAGCATGGCGGTGGGCATGCCGCAGTGTTTGGCGACGTGGGCGTCCGCAGGCTCACGCCGCGTGAGTGCGAGCGATTGCAAGGCGCCCCCGACTACTGGCCCCTGATGCCAAACGCGAAGGGAAAGCGGATGGCGGACGGCCCCCGCTACAAGATCCTCGGCAACAGCTTTGCCGTCCCGGTGATCAGGCGGATGGGCACCCGAATTGATGCGGCAACTCAGCCCGCTCTGGAGAAAGCAGCATGACCCAGCGACACATCAGCCACCCCGAGCCGTCTCCGGCCTGCGCCGCCGGTCACAGCTTCCAGAGAAGGAGCCGTCAATGAGCGGGACAAAGACAGCAGCAGATCTGGCCGCCGACCTCCAAGACATCGAGGTCGTCATGATCCGGACCTCACTCAGCCGGGCATCCATTTACCGGCGCATGGCGCAGGGCAATTTCCCCAAACAGCGGAAATTGGGAACTCGCACAGTGTGGGCGAAATCGGATATCGACCGCTTCTGCGCCGCAGTGATCGGCGACGGAAGTATGGGAGACTGTATGGGACAGAATTTGGCAGCGTAGAATTTAGCTGCCATTTCAGTCACTTGCAGAAGGTCTTGGCGGAGAGAGTGGGATTCGAACCCACGGAAGGAATGACCCTTCGCCGGTTTTCAAGACCGGTGCCTTAAACCGCTCGGCCATCTCTCCGTATCGGTAGCGCCTCCGCGCCCCGCGTGCCCAGGTCATTGCAACCCAGGCAACCGGTCGGGGCAGCGCCCCGTCCGGCATGGCTCCCCGGCATTGGCCGGGGGTCGCATTCTCGCATTTCAGGTGGGATTTGCCCACCCGCCGGCGGTCGGGCTCAGCCCGCATCCACCGCCAGCGCACCCAAGGCACTCGCCTTGATCTTCTCCTTGGCCCGCTCGCACGCGCCACCGCAATCCAGGCGCGAGGCCTCCAGCTGCGGCGGCAGGTGCTCGGCCAGGAAGTCGATGAACACGCGCACCGCCGGCAGCAGGCCGCGGCGGGAGGCGAAGACGGCGTGGCAGATGCCCTGCGGCAGCGACCAATCCGGCAGCACCACTTCCAGTTCGCCGTTGCGCACGGCGTCGGCGCAGACGGTTTCCGGCAGCATCGTGATGCCGAAGCCGTCCTTGACCATGCTCTGCAGCAGCGGGAAATCGAAACCGGCCACGCGCGGCTGCAGGTCCACGCGGCGTACCGCGCCTTCCGGGCCGTGCAGTTCCCAGCGCTGGCGGGCTTCGTCTTCGCTGATGCTCAGGGTGACGTGGTTGGTCAGCTCGTCCGGATCCTTCGGGCGGCCGGCGCGATCGAGGTACTTGGGGCTGGCGACCAGCAGTTCCTGCACCTGGCCGAAGCTGCGCATCACCAGGCTGCCATCGTCATCCAGGCGCGAGCGCACTCGCAGGGCGACGTCGTAGCCTTCGTTGATGATGTCCACGCGGCGGTTGCTGATGTTCAGCTGCAGCCGCACCTTGGGATACTGCGCCAGGAAAATCGGCAGCAGCTTGGGCAGCTGCATCTGCGCGAGCGAGACCGGCACGCTGGCGCGGACTAGGCCACGTGGCTCGGCACTGAGGCGGTCGACCACCTCACGCGCGGCCTGGGCCTCGGCGAGCATGGTCTGCGCGTGGCGATGCACGCTGGTGCCGACGTCGGTCACCGCGAAGCGACGCGTGGAGCGCTGCAGCAGGCGGACGCCCAGGTCGGTTTCCAGCTGGCTGATACGGCGGCTCAGGCGGGATTTGGGGATGCCGAGCGCGCGTTCTGCTGCGGCGAAGCCACCATGATCCACCACCATGGCGAAGTAGTAGAGGTCGTTGAGGTCTTGCATACCGAAGTTCCAGATATAGAACAATACGTGGTATTCAACCACCTTTATTCCAATCAAGCAACAACCTAACCTGTTCTCCGTCGGCGGCGTCTACCGCCCCTCCCCCAGAATCAGGTGATTGCCATGAAGCTTCTTCACATCGACGCCAGCGTGCTTGGCGAAAACTCGGTCTCCCGCCAGCTCTCCGCTGCCGTGGTCCAGCAGTGGCGTGACCAGGTCCCGGGCCTGGAGGTGAGCTACCGCGACCTCGACGCCCAGCCCGTTCCGCACCTGCGCAGCTCGTCCCTGGCCCAGTCCGACCCGGCCGAAGTGGCCGACGCCGAGCAGGTGCTGGAGCAGTTCCTGGCGGCCGACGTGGTTGTCATCGGCTCCCCAATGTACAACTTCAGCGTCGCCTCCACCCTCAAGGCGTGGATTGACCGCCTGGCCGTGGCCGGGCGTACCTTCAAATACACCGAGAACGGCCCGGTGGGCCTGGCGGGCGGCAAGCGCGTGATCGTGGCCAGCAGCCGCGGCGGCCTGCACACCGGTGCCCCGACCGATTTCCAGGATCCGTACCTGCGCCAGGTGTTCGCCTTCTTCGGCATCGACAACGTCGAGTTCGTGCGGGCCGAGGGCATCGCCTACTCGCCGCAGCACCGCACCGATGCGATTGCCCAGGCCCTGGCCGCGCTGCCGCAGCCGGAAGAACTCGCCGCAGCCTGAGCCACGCGCGACCCACACCGTTCCCTCCCCCTCGTCGTGACGGTGTGGGTGTGGCAGAGATGGCCCCTCCCGGGGCCATCTTTTTTTTGGACGCGGCTCCGCCTTTACTGGAGTTCGCAGTCCCGCGTCACCGGCGATCCGAGGATCATGCCGTTGCCCGTGCAGGCCGCGGTCACAGCCTCGCCTTTGCCGAGCGCGCCGGCTGCCTCCCTGGAGAGCCCGGAGATCATCACCTGCTCGAAGCTTCCGGCCTTCAGCAGCACTTGCGGTTCATCCATCAGGTCGGTCTGGATAGTGGCTACCTCGCCGGTGATCAGCAGCCGCTTGCCCTTGTAGAGGACGTCGGCGGCGACCTCATTGGCCTCGTAGTCCCGATAGAGCTGGCGCGCCGTGATTTCGACAGGCGCGACGGGCGCGATGGCCATGTCCTGCTGGCTGCCCTTGTCCGCGGGAGCCTTGGCATCGAGGGCCGGCTGGCTGATCGCGCTGACGGTGCCGGCGAACACCACGACGCCCACGAGGTAGACCACCGGGGAGGCGACGAGGGACAGCAGGAGCTGGGCGATGCCCTTGCCGGCGCCGCCCTTGGCCATCGCCACGATCGCCAGGATGAAGGCCACCAGATTGAGCGGCCAGCCGAGGAATAGCCCGAGCCCCGGGAACGGGATCAGGAAGCACAGCCAGGCGATGCCCAGCATCAGCCACGCGGCGATGCCGGCGGGATTGGAGGATGGGAGGGGTGCAGCCGCTGTGTTCACCGGGCGTCCTGTGGAAGTAGAGGTCGGTGCCCAGCCTGTTCGCTGTGTGCCGCAGGAAATGGGCGTCGATCACACCGCTACGTGCGGGCCGTGCGAGCCGCCACCGGATGCTCAATCCGCGAAGCCCTGTGCCTGCCCTCTCTGCGGCCCTCTACGCCGACTTCCGCCCACTCGGCCGTCAACTTCTCCTACATTTCATCAAGGCGCTTTCTGATCTGCCTCTCTTCCTTTCTGGAAGCCGCACCGATGACGCAATCAACGCTGCAGCGTCGCGGGAATGGCCGCTAAGCTGGGGGCCCTTTGCACACAGCTGATTCCGCATGGATTACCGCGTCGTCCAGACCCACCGCAGTGAGTTCCCCCGCCCGATCACCCTGCAGCCCGGCGACGCGCTGCAGGTCGGCGAGCGCTATCAGGGGCCCGAAGGCTGGGACAACTGGTATCTGTGCCAGACGCCGGGCCAGGCCGCAGGCTGGGTGCCGGCGCAGGTGATCGGCAGGGACGCGCAGGGCGATGCGATGGCCGCCGAGGCCTACTGTGCGCGCGAACTGGATGTCGACGTGGGCCAGCACGTGCGCGGTGAGCGCGTGCTCAACAGCTGGGTGTGGTGCGAGGTGGTCGGCGGCACGTCGTCTGGGTGGGTGCCGCTGGGGGTGCTGACGCCGATGACGGACGGGTAGCAACTGTCTTATCAGGTGCAGACCAACGCGGCCTCGGCGTCCCGCTTG
>NZ_JBEUMH010000013.1:0-110752 GCF_041080745.1 Stenotrophomonas sp. JAG2
CCACCCCACCCATGCCCACCCTTTGACAGTGGGCTGGTGCGCAAGGGAAAAGCGGACCCTGGCTCCGCGACTGCAGCAGTGACTGGGTTTGTTTTGCCGTCCAGCTTCGTTATGTGGCGTTGCCGCTCCGCTTCGTAGAGCAGCACAGCGCCGCTCTGCTGTTGTGCTCTGCTGTTGTGCTCTGCTGTTGTGCTCTGCCGTTGTGCTCTGCCGTTGTGCTCTGCTGCTCTGCTTTGCTGCTCTGCTTTGCTGCTCCTGCTTTGCTGCTCCGCACTTCTGCACTTCTGCACTTATGTGCTGCTTCGCCGTTTAGCTGTTTAGCTGCCCAGCACCGCCACTCTGAACCACTGGTTGGCACTGCAACTTAATCTGCTGCCTAGCGCTGCTACTCCGCGCTGCCGCTCAGCTCCGCTTACTGGCTTTTGATCTCAGCATGGCCACCAGCCAAGTGTCGGGGGGCGGGCACGTGCAGGCTGGAGGGACCGTATGCCGCCATGGATGGCGGCATACGAGCTTACATGGACGTACTTGCAGCGGGTCCCGGAAGCCTGTGCGTGCCCGACCCAACCAGCGGACACAGGGCATTTGCCGCTTCAAGGCCAATCAGCAAGCACGCTGGCAGGAAGACCCATCCGCGTGCATGCCCGTGTCGCCAGGCCATCCTGCAGCGCACGCCGGAACAACGGCGCCATGCCTTTCAGCATCGCCGCGGACGCCCGCGACTGCGCACGTTGCATCGGTGTGCGCGCCAACATCGACGTTGCCCACTCCGGCAGCAGCGCCGCGCCGGCGCCGAGGAACACCTCGCGTGACAGCCCGGCCATCGGCACCGGCAGGCGGATGCCTGACAGCACCGCCAGCACCTCGCGCGAACGCGCGTCGAACACCAACGCCGATCGCTGACGCGCGAAGTACGCGTCCACCTCTGCTTCCGAAGCGGGCACATCGGCAGCCCCGAGCGCTTCGGCCACGCGCTTGTACTCGCGGTAATACTGATCGGCGATGTCGCCGGGGACGTCGCGGCAATAGCGCCGGCAGCCCTGCAGGAAACCGTAGGCCTCGGTCACGTGCACCCAGGTCAGCAAGGCGGGATCGTCGGCGGAATACGCGCGCCCGTCGGCGGTCTGCCCGCGCACCTGCGCGTGGATGCGCGCCACTTTGCTGATCAGCGCCTCGACTTCCGCGATCGGTGCATAGGTGGTGCCGGCGACGAAAGCGGTGGTGCGGCGCAGGCGGCCAACGAGGTCATCGCGGAAGTTCGAATGGTCGTACACGCCCGCCAGGGCGAGCGGATGCAGGGTCTGCAGCATCAGCGCGCACAGGCCGCCGGCGAGCATGCCGGGGAACTCCGAATGCACGCGCCAGGTGATGCTGTCCGGGCCGAACCAGCCGGGGTCGCCCAGCGGCTGGTCGTAATCGATCCCGCTCTGGCCGCGGGGAAAAGCACCCAATACCCAGCGGCGGATCGGGGCGGTGGCGGGACGGGCAAGCGAACGCAGCAGGGAAGACATCAACAGTACCGAGGGCGGAGCGGACCGGCGTTTTGCGCGGATGCGTCAATTCTGCGTGATACCGGCGGGGCTGGCGAGGACGCTGCCGCCAGGGGCCTGCACATTGTGCACGTGCAGCATGAACACCCCCACGCAACCCCTATTTACCCGGTGATTTACGTGCCGCAATGCGCAAATCCGCTGCGGGTTTCCCCATTCATGCAGGAATGACGCCGGATCTTTGCGCTTTGCCCATTGCCAAGCGCCGTGAAAGTGCTAGAACTGGACCTGCCACAACGTCGTCCAATGCGCTGCCGCACGTTCCAGAAGGAGCTCGTCATGATCGCTTTGTTCAAAGGTTTGGGTTTGCTGTTGCAGGACAACGAGCTGTACAACAGCCCGTTCGAAAAACAGGTCGCGCATTGGCGTAACAAGAGTGAACAGCAGATCCGCGAGGAAGTCGCGGTGCTCGCCAAGGCCAAGGGCCAATGGCTGATGGCCTCGATCGTAGGCTGGCAGGCGTCCTCGCTGCTCATCCTCGGCCTGATCAGCAACTACCTGTGGAAGGATGACTTCCATATCACCTTCACCCGCGTGGTGATCGTGTTCGGTTCGTGGGTCTCGATCCTGTTCGTGATCTGGTTCATGGCCAACATGTTCGATCACACCGCCGGCTTCGAGCGCTGGATGAAGGCCTTCAACAGCCGCGCCCGGATCACCTCCGATGCCGATACGGTGGAGTGCGTGGCCGAAGCATTGGACATGGCCCAGCACTACCCGGAAGTCCTGGATTACAAGCAGGCGGTGAGCGCGAAGCGCGAGCTTCGCCACGAAGACATCCGCATCATGCGCGAGATCGGCCGGATGAAGCAGCACACCGAACTGGTCGGCCAGCTCAACCATGTCGGCGAGCAGCCCAACGGCACCAACCTGCATCTGCAGCCCGCGTTCTGACCCTACTGCAAAGCGGGGGGAGCCACGATGCCACCGTGATCACTCACGGTGGCATTGTTCTTTCTGATCCGCGCTGACGCAGTGCTGGAAGCCGGCCGGCAAGCCCGCCATCTGCTCGGTCTTGCCGACCGCCACGGCCAGCCGGTGCAGCGGCGGGTAGGCACAGTCCTTGTCCTTGGTGCAGCGCGCATCCAGCACCAGGTAATGGCATTGGCCGCTGCTGCTGGCGATGCAGGCGAAGCTGGCCACGCCGTTGTCCACGGTGGTCCTGCTGTGCAGCGTATCCACGCCATTGGCGCGGATGCGGGTGACGGAGGTGTTGCTCGATTGCTGGCACGCGGCCAGCATCACGACGCAGAGACTGGCGGCAACGGCAATACGCATGGCAGGCTCCAGAAAAAGGCGGTTACATCCCGCGGAACAGACTCATGAAGGGCTGGCTGACGTTGAGCACTTCGGTCCGGTGCTTCAAGCGCAGCTGACCGCGGCCGGTGTCATCGCGGGTGACCGCGGCGACCGCTTTCATGTTCACGATGGTGGAGCGGTGGATCTGGCGGAAACGCTGCGGATCGAGCGCGTCGAGCAGTTCGCGCAACGAGGTGCGCAGCAGGCTTTCACCCTGTTCGGTGACCACGGTGGTGTATTTGCTGTCGGCCCGGAAGTAGATCACGTCTTCCAGCATGATCAACTGCGTGTCGCGCCCGTTACTGGCCGTGATCCAGGCCAGCGGCGGGGTGCTCGATGCGGCGGCGGGCTGCTGGCCGAGGCGCTGCAGCAGCTGCTCGAGCATGCCACTGTCAGGGCGGCCCAGCTGCATGCGCGCCAGGATGCGCTCGCGCGTGGCCAGCAGGCGCTCATCGCTGACCGGCTTGAGCAGGTAGTCGATCGCGCCCTGTTCGAACGCATCGATGGCGTACTGGTCGTAGGCGGTGACGAACACTACTTGGGTACGCGGGCTGATCTCCGGCAGCGCGCGGGCCACTTCAATGCCGGTGATACCGGGCATGCGGATGTCGAGCAGGGCCAGATCCGGCTTCAGCTCGGCCAGACGCTCCAGCGCGCTGGCACCGTCCTCGCATTCGGCCACCAGCCGCAGTTCCGGCCACAGCCGCTGCAACTGGGCGGCCAGCGACTGCCGCAACAGGTCTTCGTCTTCGGCAATGAGCGCATCAAGCTGCATGGATCGCCTCACGTGCATCGCGCGGCAGGGTGATCGTCGCCGCCACGCCGCTGGGGAAATTGGACACGATCGCTACACCGGCGCGTTCACCGCAGGTCAGGCGCAGGCGTTCGCGCAGGTTCTTCAGGCCGATGCCGGAACCACTGGTGCCCTGGCCGAAGCCGAGGCCATCGTCGGCCACGGTGAGGGTGACATGGTCCTCGAAGGCGCGCGCGATGATCCACACCGTGCCGCCGCCGGGCTTGGGCTCCAGGCCGTGCTTGATCGCGTTCTCGACCAGGGTCTGCAGTGCCATCGAGGGCAGTGCCAGCCCGAGCAGCGCCGGGGGTACATCCACCTGCAGGGCCAGGCGCGCCCCCATGCGGATCTTGAGGATTTCCAGGTAGGCCTGGGTGCGCTCCAGCTCCACGCCCAGGGTCGACATCGATTCCTCCACGCTGGGCAGCGAGCTGCGCAGGTACTGGATCAGGTGCCCGAGCATCTGGTCGGCGCGGGGCGGATCGGTGCGGGTCAGCACCTGCGCGTTGGCCAGCGTGTTGTAGAGGAAGTGCGGCTCGACCTGGGCATGCAGCAGGTTGAGCTTGGCGACGGACAGCTCCTTCTCGGTGGCGGTCTGCTCGGCAGCGGCCTGCTCATCGCGGCGCTGTTCGGCGACCCGACGGGTAATCGCGCGGCTGACGGCCTCGGCGTTCTCATGATTGCTGCCTTCGTCGACCGCGAGCAGGTCCGCCCAGACCCCGGCATCGGGTTCGAACAGCAGGGTGACGCTGCTGGTGCCCTGCCCCGGGGTGACCGTGGCGAGCACGCTGTTGCGCCGGATCGCCACGCGCGCGGGCAGATTCCAGCGCGATGGCGGGCGGCCGTTGTAGGCGTCCACGCGGCGCACGTACGCCCGCACCTGCAGGCTGCCGGGCGCGCTTTCGATGTCCTCCACGCGGGGCAGCTCGGCGATGGCCGCTTCGAGCAGGGCGAACGCCGGGCCGGCATCCATCGGCAGCTCGATCTGGCGGCGCTGGCGGCTGGACAGCGTGGTGGCATCCAGCCGCCCGGCGACCAGCCAGACCCGGCGGATATGGGTGATGCAGCTGCCCACCGCCGTCACCATCACGAACAGGGCCAGCAGGCCGAAGACCCAGCCGGGACCATCGTTCATGCCGCTGAAGATGCCACTCCAGACGAACCCCGCCACCACGATGGCGGCGGCCCAGGCCAACAGGATGCGGAGAATCAGAGCGAGGCTGGCGAACACGGCGGCGTCATCACATAGGGAGTGAGGCGAGCATAGCCCTGCCGCCAGCGGGAACAAGCGGCATGCGACGAAGGCGGGGTTTGGTGGGACGAAGCGGTGTAGAGCCACCCCATGGGTGGCTGGTTTTCGTTGCGGGACCGCGAAGCCACGCATGGCGTGGCTCTACATCGGGGTTCGGGACCGCGAAGCCACGCATGGCGTGGCTCTACAGCGGGGTCCGGCCGGCGTGCCGGCCGGACGCGGTCTTATTTCCGCTCGGCGGCGCTGGCATCGCGCGGGGCGCGGAACTGGGAGTCGTCGCTCCAGTTCGGCCAGGCACGCGAGTTGGCCAGCTGGTTGCCCAGCGTGTACAGCACTTCCAGATCGCGCGAGGCACCGGCGAAGGTCCAGTCCGGCTGCCACTCGTCGCCCTGCTGGTGGTAGCGCTTGGCGGTGTAGTCATCGGAGGCCGCCTTGCCGGCCGCGACGCCACCCTCCACCCAGTCCTGGCCCGCCGAGTACGACACCGCCGGCACGCCGCGCTTGGCGAACGGGAAGTGATCGGAGCGGAAGAACAGGCCGGCTTCCGGCTTGGGATCCGGGGTGTAGCGGATGTCCCAGCCCTTGGCGACGTCCTTGAGCTGATCCAGCAGTTCCAGCTTGGCCGAGCCGTAGATGCCGAAATCACGCGACGGGCTGAAGGGCGCCATGCCGTCCATGTTGATCAGCGCCACGGTCTTGCCGAGCGGGTACAGCGGGTGGCTGGCGTAGTACTCCGAGCCCAGCAGCCCCTTTTCCTCGGCGGTGACGGCCAGGAACAGCACCGAACGTTCCGGACGCTTGGCCTTGGCGAAGCCGCGGGCCAGCTCGACCAGCGAGGCGGTGCCACTGGCGTTGTCCAGCGCGCCGTTGAAGATGGTGTCACCGTTGGCGTCCGGCTTGCCGACGCCGATGTGATCCCAGTGCGCGCTGTAGATCACGGTCTCGTCCGGATGCTTGCTGCCTTCCAGGCGCGCGGCCACGTTGTGCGAGGTGATCACCTCGGTCTTGACCGCGTACTTGGCCGAGAAGGTCTCGCCCTTCAGCTCGACCGGCTTGAAGTCACGGGTCTGCGCCTGCTTCTTGAGCGCCTCGAAATCCAGGCCCGAGCGCTTGAACAGTTCCACCGCCAGATCGCGCTGGATCCAGCCTTCCAGCAGCGGATGCGCTTCGGCCGGATTGTCGCGGACCACGTCGAACATGGTGTTGGTGTTGGAACCGGCCACGGTGGCCCAGCCGTACGAGGCCGGTGCGGTTTCGTGCACGATCAGCACGCCGAGGGCACCCTGGCGCGCGCCTTCTTCGTACTTGTAGGTCCAGCGACCGTAGTAGGTCATGCCCTTGCCTTCGAAGTCGCCCTGGCCGGTCTCGAAGTCCGGGTCGTTGATCAGCACGACGGCGATCTTGCCCTTCAGGTCGACGCCCTTGAAGTCGTCCCAGTTGCGCTCACCGGCCTTGACGCCGTAGCCAAGGAAGACCAGCGGGGCGTTCTTGATGTCGACTTCGCTGGCACCATTCATCGCGGCGCGCACGGCGATTTCCTTGCCCTGGCTCAGCGTCTGCGGCTTGCCCTTGCTGCTCAGCGACAGGCTCGGGGTGCCGACGATATCGCCTTTGAGCAGCGGCACGGCCTGGGTCCACAGGCGCTTGCCGTCCTTGAGGTCGCCGCCCGGCTGCAGGCCGGCCGCCGCGAACTGCCTGCTCAGGAAGGCGATGGTCTTTTCTTCACCGGCCGTGGCCGGCGAGCGGCCCTCGTAGGCATCCGAGGCCAGTTCCTTGACGTCGGCGGAGATCCGCGCGCCATCGAATTTGGGGGTGGCGGCCATCAAGGCCGACGACACCGACAACGCCAACAGGCTGATTACCACACGCTTCACGCTGCACCTCATGACTGACCGACAATCGCCCGAGTGTAGGCCAGAGCCGCCGCCCGGTGCAGTGCCGGTCTACACAGCCGCCGCGCGTGCCAACAGCAGCGCCTTCTCGCGCGCGTTGGCGGTCAGCGTGGCCGCGCGCTCGAACGCCGCCCGCGCGTCCTCGCTGCGACCCAGCTGGGCAAGGAGGTCGCCCTGGACCGCGGCCAGCGGCGCGTAGTCGCGCAGCCGTGCGTCGCCAGCGAGCGCATCGACCAGGGGCCAGGCCGCGGCCGCCCCCTCCGCGCGCGACAGGGCGACCGCATGGTTCAAGGCGATCACCGGTGACGGCTGCCGCTGGGCCAGGCGCGCATAGAGCGCCGTCATCCGCGCCCAATCGGTGTCTTCGGCACGGCGCGCGCGCGCATGGCACTCGGCGATGGCGGCCTGCAGGACGTACGGATCCTCGCTGCCCCCCAGTGCCACCGCCTGCTGCAGCGCCGCCTGGCCGCGGCCGATCTGCAGCCAGTCCCAGCGCGCGCGGTCCTGCTCGGGCAGCAGGATCGGCGTCCCGGTGGCATCCGTGCGCGCGGCGGTGCGCGAGGCCTGCAGTTCCATCAGGGCGAGCAGCCCCTGCACCTGCGGCCAGGTCGGCAACCGACTGGCCAGCACGCGGCCCAGCCGCAGCGCTTCATCGCACAGCGCCGGACGCATCCAGTCATCGCCGGCACTCGCGGCGTAGCCTTCGTTGAAGATGAGATAGACCACCTCCAGCACCGACGCCAACCGCTCCGGCAACGCCGCCTGGCGCGGCACTTCGAACGGCACCTGCTTCTGCGCCAGCGTGCGTTTGGCGCGCACGATGCGCTGGGCGATGGTCGGCTCGGGCGCGAGGAAGGCCCGTGCGATCTCGTCAGTGGTCAGCCCGCCCAGCAGGCGCAGGGTGAGTGCCACCCGCGCGTCGGCCGCCAGTACCGGATGACAGGCCACGAACATCAGCCGCAGCAGGTCATCGCCGATGTCGTCTTCCAGCGCGTCGCTGTCATCCGGCGCAGGCAACGGCGGCGGCTCCAGTTCACTGCCGTACTGCGCGTGCTGCCCGGCGACGCGCTGGTGCTGGCGCAGCACATCGATGGCGCGGTTGCGCGCGGTGGTCATCAGCCACGCTCCGGGATTGTCCGGTACGCCCTGGCTGGGCCAGCGCTCCAGCGCGGCCAGCCAGGTGTCCTGGACCAGCTCTTCGGCACGGCCGACATCGCCGCCGAGCAGGCGGGTCAGGCGGGCGGTCAGCACTGGCGCCTCCATGCGCCAGATCGTGTCCAGTCGTTGCGTCAGTGCCGTGTCCATGCGGCCGATCAAAGCACCGGTGCGGCCGGGGCACAAGCCGCACTGCGCCGTGCCATCAACCGGGTTCGCCGTCCATGTGTGCGATTTCCCACAGATGGCCGTCCAGGTCCTGGAAGCCGCGCTGGTACATGAAGCCGTAATCGCGCGCCGGCTGCGGTTCGCGTGCACCGGCCTTCAGCGCCGTGTCCACCAGTGCATCGACTGCCTTGCGGCTCCCGGCCGACAGGCAGGTGATCACCTCGGTCTGCCGCCGCGCATCGCTGATCGGCTGGGTCGTGAACTGGGCGAAGAAGGACTCCACCAGCAGCATCACGAAGATGCTGTCGCTGATGATCATGCAGGCCGCGTTCTCATCGGTGAAGGTCGGGTTGAAGCTGTAGCCGAGCGCGGCGAAGAACGCCTTGGAGGCCTCCAGGTCGCGCACCGGGAGATTGACGAAGATCATCTGTTGCGTCGCGTTGGACATGCGGGCGTTTCCTGTTGGACGTGGGAATCAGGGCTGCTTCATGCAATTGACCATCCACGGCTTGCCGTAGCGGTCGATCAGAAAGCCCCAACGATGGGCCCAGAACGTTTCGGTGATCGGCATCTTGATCTCGCCGCCGTCGGCCAGGGCCTTGAACACGCGCTCGGCCTCCTCGATCGAGTCGACATCGATGTTGATCGTGGTGCCGCCCTGCCCTTCCGGGGACGGACCGTCGGCAGCCATCAGGATCGCCGGACCGACCTCCAGCTGGCTGTGCGCAACGTGGTCCAGTGTCTCCGGCGGCATCTCGCCACAGCCTTCCTGGCTCTCCATCGGTGGCATGTCGCGGTACTTCATTTCCGAGGTGACCTTGCCGCCGAGTACCTGCGCGTAGAAGGCCATGGCTTCATGGGTCTTGCCGTTGAAGCCGAGGAACGGAATCAGTTTCATGGGAATGCTCCAGGGGTGAGAGGTGGGTCAATCGGCCGCGCCGATCTGGTCGCGCAGACGCTGTTCCTGCGCCTGTAATTCGGGGGTGAAGGCCGCGCCGAAATCCTCGGCGCTGAGAATCGGGCGCAGCTCGACCACGTCACCCGGCGCGAACGGCGCACGCTTCAGCCATTCGGTGGCTTCGTCCAGCGAACGGACCTGCCAGAGCCAGAAGCCGCAGACCAGCTCGCGGGTTTCCGCGAACGGGCCATCGATCACGCGCGGCGGTTCGCTGCCGAACGCCACCCGGCGCGCACGCGAGGTCGGGTGCAGGCCCTCGCCGGCCAGCATGATCCCGGCCTGGACCAGCTGCTCGTTGTAGGCGCCCATGGCGCGGATCTCCTGCTCGGTCGGCAGCTGTCCGGCCTCGGTGGCCGCGGTGGCCTTGACCAGTACCATGACTTTCATCGGTGTCTCCTTCGGGGCCGGCCCGTCTCTGGGCCGTTCAAGGGATACAACGTTGCAGTGAGCCGGAAATCGACACGCCCGCCAAAAAAAATGCCGATGCCGTCGGCCAGCCGTCGCAGACAGCCTGAACAGGCGCGTCCTGTCGCGCTGCAACACGGCTGCCGCGTGGCCTGGGGCATGATGATGGCCCTGCCCATTCCCTGGCCTGGCCATGCAATTCCTGCTGCTGATCTACATCGACGAGGGCCTGTTGCAGGCCCTGCCAGGCGAGGAGTACGACCGCCTGATGCACGACTGCCTGCAGCACGCCGATGCGTTGCAGGCCGAGGGCACGCTGGTGCTCGCGCAGAAACTGGAGCCGGTGGACAGCGCGCGCACGGTGCGCGTGCGCCAGGGCCAAGCCCGCATCACCGATGGCCCGTTCGCCGAGACCCATGAACTGCTGGCCGGGTTCAACCTGATCAACGCGCCCGACCCCGCCGAGGCGATGCGCATCGCCCAGCAGTTCCCGTGGTCGCGCTTCGGCAGCATCGAGGTACGGCCCCTGGCCGACATGGACGCCGAGCGCGTGCGCGTCGGCGCCTGATACCGCTCAGGGCAGCAGCGTGATCTTCAGATCGCGCGGACCGATCGCTTCATTGCCGCTGTAGTCGCGTGCACTGCCACGCAGGATGTAGTCACCGGCCGGCAACGCATCGGGCTGCCAGCGTGCGGTCTCGACCAGGCCATCGCGCACGGTGTTGGTGACCAGATAGCGGAACCGCGTGATCGCACTGCCATGCACGGTGATGCCACTGTCCGGTGCATAGGCCACGCGGGTGGCGCTGTCTTCGCGCGGCATCCGGTTGAACACGATGTTGAAGCGCGGCTGCTCGTAGCCCGCCAGCGGCCGGCCCTGCGCATCCAGCACCTGGTAGCCGACCTGGTACAGGCCCAGCCGACGCCGCGGCAGGTTGCGGTCGACCTGGTCCCAGGCCTCCACCACGATCTGCACTCCCTGGCCCTGGCGCGGTATCGCAACGCGGCCGTCGGCACCGGCCGTGATCGGCTGGTCGAGATCGTCCAGTACGGCCACGTCGGTGATGCGCGGCGCGAAGGCATCGGCGTAACCGGTGAAACCCAGCGCCACCGCATTGCGTTCGAAGCCGCTGGCACCCACGCTCAGGTGCACGTGCGCCATGCGGTTGATGGTGCCGAGCGCTTCACCTGCGGCGAAGCGGGTGCCGCGGCGCACGCGGATGCGCTGCAACCTGCCGTCCTCACCGGACAGCTGCTGCCAGCGCGCATCGAACGGACGGTCGCGCGGATCGCGGCCGACCTTCATGTGGATGTACCTGAGCGACCCCAGCGACAGGCCCTCGGCCTGCCCGCCCACCGACCACGCCGCGAACGGGGTGTCGACCTTGCCATCGGCGATCGCCAGCACCGGCTGGCCGACATCGCCGCGGATGTCAAAGCCGCCGTGCAGGTGATGGCGGCTCTCCCCCTTGAAGTCGCCGCGCACTTCACCCAGCGTGCCGACCACTTCATGCCACCCCTCCTGCGGGGCCAGCGGCCAACGGCCGGCGGTGGCGGGCAGCGGGGCGTCCGGCGCCGGGCCGATCAGGGCCGGCGGTGCGGTCTGGCCTGCGGCCAACGGACTCAGGCGATGCACACGGTAGGACGCGGCATCGGCCAGATACAGCCCACCGCCCGCATCCAGCGCGAGCGCGGTGGGGCGGGCGAAACGTGGTTGCGGCGGCACCCCGGCCAGCGCGAGCTGGTGGCCCTGCGCCGAAATCTGCACCACCTTGCCATTGATGTCGCTGGCATAGATCACCCCGTCGTGGGTCACCGCCAGGGACAGCGGACCGCTGAGCAGCCCTCCATCGGCAACGCGGGTACTGAGCGTGCCATCCGGGGCGAGCTGGCGGATCGCGTTGTTGAACAGGTCGGCGATCAGCAGGTTGCCGTGCGCATCCAGCGCCAGCGCCACCGGTGTATCCAGCCGCGTGAGCGCACCGCTCCCATCGGCGTTGCCCGGGCGTTCGCCGCCGGCCACGGTATGCACCCGCCCATCGAGCTCGATCACGCGGATGCGATCGTTGTAGCTATCGGCCACGTAGACACGGCCCCCCGCGTCCACCGCCACGCCCATCGGCCCATCGAAACGCGCCTGCGCGGCCGGCCCATCGACGAACCCCCGCCGGCCATCGCCAGCGAGCGTGCTCACCGTGCCATCCACCGCGATGCGCCGGATGACATGGTTGCCGGTGTCGGCGACGAAGACAGTGCCGGCGGCATCCACTGCGATACCGGACGGCGTGTTGAACTGCGCCTGCATCGCAGCGCCATCGCGCCAGCCTTCGCCCTGCCCGGCCAGGGTGTCCACGCGACCGTCGGGATGTACGCGACGGATGCGGTTGTTGTCGCCGGCATCGGCGATGTAGACCACGCCGTGGGCGTCGACGGCCAGCCCATACGGATCGGCAAAGCGTGCCTGGGTGGCGGGGCCGTCTGCAATGCCGCCGACGCCGTCGCCGGCGATGCTGTCGATGCGGGGGGACCAGCCCAGCACGGTAGGCAGCGGGCCGGCGGGCGGCGATGGCGGCGATGGCTCACGCAGGAAGGTCCATGCGAGCACCGCGGCGGTAGCCGCCGCGATCATTCCTGCCCATGCGTTGCGTCCCATTGCGATCCCTGCATTCCAAAGGGCATTGACGATACGGCCTGCGCGCGGATCTGCAAACCCTGACACAGGTCGCTTGTGCCGCCACGGCCCGCCGGGTTCCAATCAGGATTCATGCCATGGAAGGAAGCGCCGCATGCCGCACCTGCGACCCCACCGCATCGCCCTGTTGATCGCCCTGGCACAGGCCGTTGCCGCGCCGGTGCAGGCATCGGCCGATACCCGCGCGCCAGCCGACAGTGCGCACGTACAAGCACTGCAGGACGCGCTGGGCGACGCCGCGCAGCAAGGCGACCAGGGTGACACGCTGGGCGCACTGATCACGTTCGAGCGGCTGCTGGCGGATCCCGGCCTGGCGGACATTCCCGATGCTGATCGGGTCAACGCCTACGTCGTGGCCGGCTGGGTGGCATTGCAGGCTCGCCAGCATGCACCTGCGCGCCGCTATCTGGAGCTTGCCCGACACGCGACACCCGATGAGCCGCGCGCGCTCTATCTGCTGGGCGTGCTGGATGCGGAGGATGGCCGCCACCTCGAGGGCGCGCGTCTGATCACCCGCTCGCTGCAGCTGTCCGGTCAGTTCCTGCCCGACATCAGCATGTCCATGGCCGGATCGCTGGGCCAGCAGCTGCAGGGCCACGATAACGACTACCGGGACTTCCTGCAGGCGCTGTTCGACCAGGGCTGGAAACCCGAGGCTATCGAGCCGACCGATTTCTGGAAGCGGCTGGCGGTGTTGCAGATCGACAGCGGCCAAGACGACCGGGTCGCCGCGACACTGGAACGTATCGACAGCCCGATGGCCATCCTCGCGCTGCGGGCGGACAAGCGGTTCGACCGCTTCATTGATCGCGACAGTCCGCGCTTCGACCCGCTGCAGTCCGCACAGCGCGAACTCGATGCATTGCGCGTGGGTAACCTGCTGGCACCCGAGGAAATCCGCAATCTCGTGGAGATGAGCTATGCGCTGCTGGCGCTCGGGCGCCATGAAGAGGTGGTCGCCATGACCGGGAAGGTTGCTGGCGCGGCGGCCGATCCCAGCCTGCCGCGCAGCTTCGAGCACTCCGGGGATATTGCCTGGCTGCTCAACAACCGCGCCATCGCACAGCGCCGCCTCGGCGATGCGCAGGCCGGGCTGGCGACCTTGGAAACCGCCGCCGCGTTCCACGAGGAAGGCGCGGCCAACGTCAGCCAGCAGTTGAACCTGGCGTCGTGGCAGGCGTCGCTGCTACGGCCGCGCGAGGCGCTGGAGACCCTCGAGAAAACCGGCAGCAACCTGAGCCCGTACGGTGAGGCCGTGCAGCAGTGGGTGCGCTTCTTCGCCTACCGCCAGCTGGGCGATATGGCGCAGGCCGCCACCGCCAAGCGCTGGTTGGAGGATCACAAGGACATCGCCGAAGACTATGTGGTGGAAACCCTGCTGGAAGACAATGCGCTGGACCAGGCCGCCGCACAGCTGGTCGCACGGCTGCACTCGACCGAGCATCGCAGCGAAGCACTGATGTCCATGCAGCAGCTGCTGACCGTACCTTCGCTGCCCGGTGACGCCGAGCGCGATCGCCGATGGCGGCAGGTCGTCGCGCGCGCCGATGTGCAGGCTGCATTGGACGCCGTCGGACGCAGCGAGCACCACCCGTTGTTCAATACAGGTTCCTCGCGCTGAGGCACCGGCCTACTTCGCCGGCGTCTCCACCTTGAAGCCCATCGCCTCGCGATACCGTACATACAGCGCGCTGACCTTCTCCACGTAGGCCAGCGTCTCGGCATACGGGGGCACGCCCTTGTACCGCGTCACCGCACCGATCCCCGCGTTGTAGGCGGCGGCGGCCAGCACGCGGTCGCCTTTGTAACGGCGCAGCAGCGCCTTCATGTAACGCGCACCGCCACCGATGGACTGCTCGGCCGAGAGCGGATCGGCCACGCCGTATTCGGTGGCGGTATCGGGCATCAGCTGCATCACGCCCTGTGCGCCCTTGGGCGAGATCGCGCCGGCGTCGAAGCCACTCTCGGCATGGGCGATCGCCCGCAGCCAGGCATCGTCCACCCCGGTGGCTTTCGCCGCGGCCTTGAACTGCTTGGCATGCCGGTTCAACTGCGGCGTACCGACCTTGCCCAGGCCTTCATGCGCCGGTTCGCCCGGCGGCGTGGCGACAGTGAACTTCAGGAACACGCGCGAGCCCGGCAGGTTGCGGGTCGAGTAGACCATCGCACCGTCCTGCTCGCGTTCGTACAGGGTGCCGCTGAAGACGCCCATGTTGCCCCACAGGTTGGGCGTCTGCACGGCGTTGTCGTCGATCTGCTGCGGGGTGCAGCGGGAGCCCGGCTCGGGCGCGGTGGCCAGGCTGACCGTGTTGCTCTGCACGCAGCGATAGACCGTGCGCGCCGATGCCAGGCCAGGCAGCAGCAACGACAACAGGGCCAACACGGCAGGCAGGGTCGGGTTCATCGGCTCGGATCGGGGGCACGGAAGGGTGCGGCGCGATCATCCGGCCGGCGGCGCGAACCGAAGGTGAATGCCGGGCTTGCACCGGCGGGCTGCTGACGGGATCAGCCAGTTCCGTCCGCGATCAGAGGCCTGCCCCGGTCGGCCGGGCGGGCGCCCCGGACGCACTGGTATCAAATCGACCGCACTGATGGTCATATAGCGCCTGGGGCCGCGACCGCCCTGGCCCGCCGGGCTGCCATGGAACCCCCTTTCGACGAGGCATCGAGATTCGCTTGAACCGCGCCAGGATCATCGCCGTCACCGTCCTGCTGGCCCTGCTCGGCGCCCTGGTGCCGATCGCAACGGTGTTCTATTTCACCTGGAGCCGCGCCAGCGAGTCCGAGCAGGTGCGGCTGCAGACCACCGCCGAGCGCACCCTGCAGCGCGCGCACCGCGCCTACGAGGGTGCGTTGAACACCCTGCGCGAGCTCAACCGCAGCACCCTGGTGCCCTGCTCGCCCGAGCATCTGCAAGTGATGCGCGGGCTGGTGATGCTCACCCATTCGGCCGAGCAGATCGGCTACTTCGAGAACGGACGGCTGGCCTGCACCTCGTGGGGGCCGATGGAGGCCGAGGTCATGCAGCGGCCACCGGCGTACGTCACCGCCGAGGGCGCCGGCATCACGCTGGACATCCGCCCGCTTGCCGGCACGCCGCAGCAGCCGCTGATGGCGCTCAGCTACGGCCGTTACGACATCCTCATGGACCCGGCACGGCTGATCGACGTGATCGTCGATCCCAACGTGCGGCTGGCCGTGGCCAGCCCTGATGGGCGGCTGATCGCCCAGCAGGACATCCAGGACCAGGCATTGCTGCAGCGGCTGCTGCGCGAGCCGGCCACCGGCATGGAAGGCCAGACCCTGTATGCCACCGCGCAGGACCAGGAGTGGCTGGCGATCGCCACCGCACCGCGCACCGATCTGGTCGCCGCGTTCCGCCACCAGATCGGCCAGTTCATTCCGCTGGGCGTACTCGGCGCGCTGGCGGCGATCGGCGGCGTGGTGTGGCTGTCGCGGCGGCGGCTGTCGCTGCGCGGCGAACTGGCCACCGCGGTGCGCAAGCGTGAGTTCTTCATGCACTACCAGCCGATCATCGAGCTGGCGACCGGCATCTGCGTGGGCGCCGAATCGCTGGTGCGCTGGCGCCGTCCCGATGGCAGCCTGGTGCGCCCGGACCTGTTCATTCCACTGGCCGAGGAAGCCGGACTGATCGATGCACTGACCGACCAGGTCATCGACCACGTGATCGCCGACATGCGCACCCTGCTGGTGCAGGATCGCAGCGCGCACATCGCGATCAACCTGGCCGCCGAGGATGTCAGCAGTGGGCGGGCGCTGAAGGTACTGGCGGCCAAGCTGCACGGCACCGGCATCCATCCCCAGCAGATCTGGCTGGAAGCGACCGAGCGCGGCTTCATGGATGTCCGCCGCGCGCGCACCCACCTGGCCAATGCACGACGCATGGGCCACTGCGTGGCGATCGACGACTTCGGTGTCGGCTATTCCAGCCTGCAGTACCTGCAGCAGCTCCCGCTGGATGCGTTGAAGATCGACAAGTCGTTCATCGATGCGATCGGCACCGACAGCGCGACCAGCCCGGTGACCTCGCACATCATCGAGATGGCCAAGACGCTGGGCCTGTTCACCGTCGCCGAGGGCGTGGAAACCCCCGCGCAGCTGGCCTATCTGCAGGCACGCCAGGTGGAGTTCGGCCAGGGCTGGCTGTTCTCCAAGGCACTGCCGCCGGCGGAGTTCGTGGCGTTCCACGAGCAACGCAAGCAGCAGTACGGGCAGGCACCGGAGAACATGCAGAACCCCAACGGCGACATGCCCGACTGAGCGGCCTCCCTACTCCGCATCAAGCCCGGCCAGCGTCATCACCCACGCGGGGACCTGGGGTTCGCCCGCGTAAAAGGCCTTGGGCCTGTTCTCGGCCATGGCCCAGCGCTGGATCCAGCTGATGCCGCCGGCACCGTTGTAGCCGTCGGCATGCTGGTAGGCCGGGTCCTGCAGAGCGGCCTCCAGCGAGACGAAGCGATAGCCGCGCCGACGGGTGGCCGCGACCAGTTCCTCCACGCAATCGGCGCTGAGCGCGTTGGCGTGGATCAACCACACCTGCGCCGGGAGCCGGCCCAGCAGCTGCTGGCCCTGCTGCTCGTAGTAATCCAGCTTGTTGAGCATGTACGGCACATAGCCACGGCGCAGCTGGCGCAGGCGTGCCTCGCGCGCGATGGGATCGGTCTCGGTATCGCGCACGTGGTCGTAGGCGAACGCCCAGATCCACTCGCTGTTGTCGACCGTAACCGGCGCCACCCGATACCCGTGCTGCTGCAGGAACACACCGAGCGCGGCACGTTCCTGCGGCGACTGCCCGGCCCGCAGATAGGGATGCCGGAACCAGCGCGGTGCCTGTCCGGTCTCGGCCAGCAGCGGGCGCAACGTCGCTTCACCGCGCAGGATGTCCTGCTCATACGCGGCCAGCCCGATCGCATGCAGATCGACATGGCCGAAGGTGTGGTTGCCGAGCTCGAACCCGGCATCGCGCCAGTCGCGCAGCATCTGCACGCGTGCCGGCTGTATCCGGCCATCCACCTCCAGCTTGACCTCGTTGACGAAGCCCACCACCGGCACGTCCGCGTGCTTCAGGGCCGCGATCAGCTGCGCATGGCGGGCAGCAAGCTCGGGCTCGGCGCGTTCGTCCAGACGCTGCCAAGGCAGATCGTCGATGGTCAGCGCGATGCGCCGATCCGGCGCCGCCGCGTGGGCGATGCCGGCCAGGCACAGCAGTGCCAGCACAGCACTTCGAAGAACTCCCTTGCGCACCCGCTGCTCCCATCGCGATACCCGCCCCCAGCATAGCGCCGGGTATCGCGGCCCACCTTGCCGTGTGCGGCGGCTGGGCTCAGTGCGCGATCGGTTCCCATGCCCGCGGCTGGCGCAGCACCACGACCAGCGTGGCCAGCAGCAGCACCAGCAGGATTGCCGGCAGCCAGCGTTCACCGACGGTTTCCAGCATCACGCCGCCAAGGATGCCGGCCAGCGCAATCGCCAGGTTCCAACCCGTCACCACGAACGACTGCGCGATGTCACCGGCCTCGTCGGCGCGGCGTGCCACGGCCGTCTGGAACTGGGTGGCGACGCCACCGAAGGAAATACCCCACACCACCGTGCCGGCCACCAGCACCCACGTCGAACCGGGCCACAGGCCAAACGCCACCGCCGAGAGCGCAAAGGCCACCGTGCTCGCGATCACCAGTTCGCGCAGCCAGCGGTCCACCAGCAGGCCGGTGATCCAGATGCCGCCCAGCGCGGCCACGCCGAACACCAGCAGCAGGCGATCCAGCCATGCGGCCGCGCCGGACAACGCCGCGAACGGTTCGATGTAGGTGTAGAGCACGTTGTGCGCCAGCACGTACAGGAACATCGTCAGCAACGCGGTGCGCATGCCGCGCAGGCGCAGCACGCTGCCCAGTGGCTGCTGTGCCGCCGCGCCCGGCGCCGGCAGCGGCGGCAAGGCCAACCGCGCCCACACCAGCAGGCCCACGCTGAGGATCGACATCAGCGCGAACGCCCAGCGCCAGCCGATGGTCTGGCCCAGCAGGGTGCCGGCCGGAATGCCCAGTGACAGCGCCAGCGGTGTACCCACCATCGCCACCGCGATCGCCCGGCCCTGCAGCTGCGGCACCACCATGCGGCTGGCATAGCCGGCCACCAGCGACCACAGCAGGCCGGCGCTGATCCCGGCGCAGAAACGCGCGACCAGCATCACCCCGTAGTGGTGGCTCATCGCGGTGATCGTGTTGACCACCACGAAGCCGGCGATCGCGGTGAGCAGCAGCGGACGCCGCGGCCAGCGCCGGGTCAGCGCGGTCATCGGCAGTGCCGCGACCAGCGAGCCCAGCGCGTAGATCGTGACCAGTTGTCCCACCAGCGCGCGGCTGACGCCGAGATCGGCGCTCATCGGCGACAGCAGCCCGGCCGGCAGTGCCTCGGTGAGGATGGTGATGAAGCCCGCGCAGGCCAGCGCCAGCAGGCCGCCGAGCGGCAACCGGGTGGCGGCGTCGGCCACGGGGACGGCGGTGGGATCGAGCGCATGCCCGCTCATGGGGAGGCCACCGTGCACGCAGCGGTACGGGGGGCGGAGAGCGAGGCAGGGGCGTGGCGAGCAGACATGGGAAGCGGCCGGAAGGAGGGGAGCGCCACCGTAGGCGCTGCGCGGCCGGGGAAACAGCGGGGCGGCGCTCCGCACATTCCGGACTGCGGTGGCGGCAATCGGCAAGGTGCCCGCCCTGCAAGGTCCTGCGCCCGAACCCGCCAACGGCGCACCGCAGTGTTGCGGGCCGATGCGTGCGCCCGTGCTCCTGCGCACCCCGATGGCCGCTAGAGTGGCCGCTTCCCTCCTCTGTGGCCGCCCATGTCAGCCTTGGACAACCTCGGCAATCTGCAGACCTTCGTGCAGGTGGCCGATACCCGCAGCTTCGTCGAGACCGGCCGCGTGCTCGGCATCTCCGCCTCGGCCGCCGGCAAGACCGTGTCGCGGCTGGAGCAGGCGCTGGGCGTGCGGCTGTTCCATCGCAGCACCCGCAGCGTCACCCTCACCGCCGAGGGCGAGCGCTTCCTGGTGCGCTGCCGGCGCATCCTCGACGAGCGCGATGCCGCCCGCGACGAACTGGTCCAGCAGACCGAGGCGCCGACCGGCGTGCTGCGGGTCAGCCTGCCGCTGGTCGGCGACATCTCGCTGCCGCTGCTGACCGAGTTCATGGCCGCTTACCCGGGCATCCGGCTGGAGCTGGATTTCGATGACCGCCTGGTCGATGTGATCGAGGAAGGCTTTGACGCCGTGCTGCGGGTCAGCGAGCCGGCCGACTCGCGCCTGAGCGCGCGGCAGCTGGGCGAATTCCCACGCTATCTGGTGGCCTCGCCGGATTACCTGGCCCGCCGCGGCACCCCGCGCCTGCCCGAGGACCTGCTGCTGCACGACTGCCTGCACTACCGCTTTCCCAGCAGCGGCAAGCTGGAGTGTTGGCCGCTACCGCAGACCCCGGGCGCCGCGCCGCTGGTCCTGCCGATCTCAATGGTCAGCAATACGATCGAGGCGCGGCTTGCTTTCGCCTTGGCCGGGCGTGGCATTGCTTACCTTCCCGAGCACTCGGTGCGCGACGCGCTGGCCGATGGCCGCCTGCAGCGGGTGCTGGCCAACCGCATCCACGCCTGCGGCAGCTTCTACCTGCTGTGGCCCTCGGGCCGCCATGTGCTGCCCAAGCTGCGCGTCTTCATCGATTTCATCAGCGCGCGGCTGACCGGGGTGAGCTGCTGAGCAGGCCGCGTTCATCGCCCGGCCGTCGGGCGGTTTTATACTGGCCGCGGGACAGCCAGTCGCCTTTGTTGCCGAGGTAGGCCTACATGCGCCATTGATGCCGCCGTCGTCTGACGGCCTGTCTCCACCCGCCTGTCCTGCAGGAGGGGAGTCCTTGGCATCCATGGAGGTCGCATGACCGCATTCGCCCTCACGCTCGATCGCGTGACGCATACCCTGCCCGACGGCCGGGTCCTGTTTTCCGAACTGTCCGCCGCGTTCGACGGCACCCCGACCGGCCTGGTCGGGCGCAACGGCGTGGGCAAAAGCGTGCTCGCCCGCCTGCTCAGCGGGGATCTCACACCCACGTCCGGCCGCATCCAGCGCAGTGGCCCCGTGCACCTGCTCGCGCAGCACAGCGGCGTGCCCGCAGGTCGCATCGCCGATCTGGCCGGTGTCGGCCCGGTGCTCGATGCACTGCATCGCATCGAGGCCGGCAGCGTCGACCCGGACGACTTCACCTGCGTCGGGGAGCGCTGGGACCTGCGCGAACAGCTGCAGGCGCAGTGGTACCTGGTGGGCCTGCCAGCGCTGGATCCCCTGCTGCCGGCCGCCACGCTCAGCGGTGGCCAGGCGGTGCAGGTGGCGCTGGCCGGCGCGTTCCTCTCCGGGGCCGAGGGCCTGATCCTGGATGAGCCCAGCAACCATCTCGACGCCGCGCATCGCGAGCGCCTCATCGCGGCGCTGCAGCGCTGGCACGGCGGCCTGATCGTGATCAGCCACGACCGTGCCTTGTTGAACAGCATGGCGCGCATCGTGGAGCTGTCACCGGCCGGACTCCGTCACTACGGCGGCAACTACGCGCTCTACGCCGCGCAGAAGCAGGACGAACGCCGCAGCACGGACGCGCAGCTTGCCCTGCGTAAACGCGAGCGCCGCCAGCAGCAGAACGAGATGCGCGACCAGCGCGAACGGATGGAACACCGCCAGGCGCGGGCGACACGCGATGCACGCACCGCCAACCAGGCACCGATCCTGCTCGGTGGCATGAAGAACCGCAGCGAGCACAGCGCGGGCCGCTGGCAGGCGCAGCAGAGCGAGCGCCGTACCGAACTGGATGCGCGCGTGCGCGAGGCCGCCGGCGAGGTGGAGCAGGACATCGAAATCGCCCTGCTTGCCCCGGTGATCCGCCAGCCGGGCCCACAGCGCGTGGCCGAGCTCGTCGCTGCCGGGCTGCCTTGGGTGCAGGCGCCGTGGAAGACGCTCGATCTCACCCTGCAGCGTGGGCAGCGGATCGGCGTGCAGGGCCGCAACGGCAGCGGCAAATCGACGCTGCTGCGGTTGTTGGCCGGCGCGCTGGCGCCGGTGTCGGGGCATGTGGAGGTGGCGGCCAGCGTCGCCCTGCTCGACCAGTCGCTGACGATGCTGCCGGGCGATGCCTCGGCGCTGTCACTGCTGCAGCGTGCGCATCCGCTAGCCAGCGAAGGCACGTTGCGCACGCAGTTGGCGCTGCTCGGGCTCGATGCCGAGCGCAGCCTGCGGCCGTTGGCCACGCTCAGCGGTGGCGAGCGGTTGAAGGCCGCACTGGCCTCGGTGCTGTACGCGCAGACGCCGCCGCAGCTGCTGTTGCTGGACGAGCCGGGCAATCACCTCGACCTGCCCTCGCTGACCGCACTTGAGCAGATGCTCAACCAGTACACCGGCACGCTGATGATCGTCTCGCACGATAGCGCGCTGCTGGACGCGGTCGGGCTGACCCACACGCTGCACGCGGCCGATGAGGGATGGCGGCTGACCCCGGTGTAACGCCGGCGGTCAGGCCCGTGCCCACGCCGGAAACGCATCCGGCAGCAGCTGCCACAGCAGCGGCCCGGCGCGCAGTTCCTCATCGTTGAGCAGGCAGGCATCCAGCTCGGCGCGGACCGCGTGCTCGTCCATCGCCACCCCGATCACCGCCAGCTCCTGGCGGCGGTCGCCCCACCAGGGATGCCACAGCCTGCGCATGGCCTGGTACTCACCGGCATCGCCGACCTGCTCGACGCTGGGCATTGGCGCGGTCCAGCAGCCCGCCTGCTGGCGGGCCCAGCCCATGTCGGTATACGGCACGCGCGTGGGCGGCAGCGTCGGCGCGGTGTTGTCCAGCCCGGCCTCCATGCGCTCGCGCGAGGCGTACCAGAACCCCGCGACCGAGGTCTGCGTCGCCGCACCGACGCTGGAGAGCTCCCCCACCGAGTCCATGCGGTTGGCCAGCCAGAAAAAGCCCTTGCTGCGGATCACGCTGCCCAGCCCGGTGTCGAGCAGCTGTGCGAAAGGCTGCGGATGGAACGGCCGGCGCGAGCGGTAGACGAAACTGGTGATGCCGTATTCCTCGGTCTCCGGCGTGTGCTGGCCGCGCAGCGCCTGCATCCAGCCCGGCGCCAGCTGCGCTTTGACGAAGTCGTAGCGGCCGGTATCAAGCACCTCGTGCAGCGGCACGTTGCCGTGTTCGGCCAGGACCAGCCGCGCATCGCGGTTCATCGCACGCAGTACGGCCAGCGTGGACTGCAGCCTGTCGTCGTCGATCAGATCGCACTTGCTCACCACGATCACGTTGGCGAACTCGATCTGCTCGGCAAGCAGGTTGACCACACCGCGGTCGTCGTCTTCACCAGCCTGCTGGCCGCGGTCGATCAGCCGATCGCTGGAGCCGAAGTCGTGCAGGAACCGCGCACCGTCGACCACCGTCACCAGCGTGTCCAGCCGCGCGATGTCACTGAGGCTGAAGCCCTCTTCATCGCGCACCGAGAAGGTCGCCGCGACCGGCATCGGCTCGGCGATTCCGGTCGACTCGATCAACAGGTAGTCGTAGCGGCCCTCGGCCGCGAGCCGGCGCACCTCCTGCAGCAGGTCATCGCGCAGCGTGCAGCAGATGCAGCCGTTGCTGAACTCCACCAGCGTCTCCTCGGTGCGGCTCAGCGCAGCGCCGCCGTCGCGGACCAGCTGCGCGTCGACATTGATCTCGCTCATGTCGTTGACGATCACCGCCACCCGGCGGCCCTCGCGGTTGCGCAGCAGCTGATTGAGCAGAGTGGTCTTGCCGGCGCCGAGGAAGCCGGACAGCACCGTCACCGGCAGGCGGGAATCACGAAGGGCAGGAGAGGCAGTCATGGCGGAGCAGGTCAGGACGGGGAATGAATTGTTACTATATAACATTAACGGACCAGGACCCCTACGCCCCATGAAGCGATCCTCTGCCCTGTTGGATGCCGGCGCCATCGCGCTGTCCGGCCTGTGCCTGCTGCACTGCCTGGCCCTGCCGCTGCTCGCGGCGATGCTCCCGCTGATGGGCGTGTGGGCCGAAGCCGAGTGGGTGCATGCCCTGTTCGTGGCGATCGCCGCGCCCCTGACCGGCTTCGCGCTGTGGCGCGCGCACCGCCAGCACCCGCTGCCCGCGTGGGCGATGGCCGGCGCGGCGGCAGGGCTGTTGTTGCTGCTCGCCGGCGCCCTGGGCTGGCCTAGCCACGAGGCCGAGACCCCGATGACCGTGGTCGGCAGCCTGCTGCTGGCCAGCACCCATGTGTGGAATGCGTGGCGGCGGCACCGGCACTGAGCGCACGGCTCAGTGCTTGAACATCATCCCGACCAGGAACAGCACCAGCGGTGCTGCACTGAGCACCGCGCCGATGATGCCCAGCCACGGCCACCGTTCCTGGCGCACGCGCGAGCCGACGGTGGCGATGAGGCCCACCGCGGCCGAGGCGAGTACGCCGATGGACACGCCGGTGGTGCTGGCGCCCGCGGTGACACCGTGATTGGCGGCGGTGGCGATGTGTGCGGCGAAGGCCCCGATGGGGAGGCCGAGGAAACTGACGAGGCCGAGCAGCGGGAGTCGCTGGCTACGCGATTCAATCCGTGCCATGGAGCGAGCAGGGTTGGTTTTTTCTTCTTGCACGCGCATGTCTCGTGGAGTTCACCAACAACGTACACCCTTTCGTTGCGCCATGCCGAGCACCGGCCACGCCTTGGTCAGCACGACATCCCGCTGCCATGGTCATTGACCAAGCTGAGTGGACGAACGGATTCGATGAGCAATGCCAACAGGTGGGAGCGCGGAAGCCAGAGGTAGCGCACAGCCGGAAGATACCGGAGCGTGGAAGCTGGGCGCTTCTGCCGGCCCCCACATCGAGTTCGTCATGCGCCCCCCCTTCGTGCTTTTCCTGACCACGTTGCCATTTTCGTCAGCGCTTCATGCCCAGGTGCCTCATGACAGCATCGAGTTCACCGCCGACGGCCACCGCATCGTCATACGCACGAGCTGCTGGCCGGATCAGAATGGCGGCACGGTGCCGGTCCAGCAGCGTTTGCAAGTCACTGCCGATGGATATCTGCGGTATGACTTCCACGACCAGCGCGCAGAAACCCGGGCCTACCATGAGGCGCTCTGCGCAACATCAGGCATGGAGCCCATGAGAGACGGAGAAGCTCTCATGGTCGGCAACAGCTCAGGCTGGGGCTGCCACCGCAGTCACGAGTACATGCCGGATGCACCTCTTCCTGAGCTCGATGGAAGCGCGGGCGTGGTCCCGCTGGCAGACTGCTTCATCAGAGATGCGCCGGGCAGGACGAAGTAGGCGCTGACGGAAGTTGCCATCTGAGGAGCAGCTTTCGGATCGACAGACCCGACCGGCTTTACACGGGCTTGCGCCGCGCGGTGCCTACAATGCCCTCACCACCCGCCGTCAGGATCCGCCATGCGCTTGTTGCCCAGCCTGCTCCTCCTGTCCCCGCTCCTGCTGGCCGGCTGCGGCGAAGACAACAGCGCCGGCGTCTTCTCCTCCGATCCGATGCTGGGCTGCTATGCCACCCACGCGCGCAAGCCGGCCGAGTTCCGCATCGAGCAGCAGAGCGGCCAGTACTACGTGTCCTTCCACCGCGATGAGCAATGGCAGCGCGACGCCACGCCGCTGCAGGAATCCAGCCGCGCCGAGATCGCACAGTTCTTCCGCGACGATGCGGATCAGATCGACAAAGCGCTGGTCCGCCCCGGTGGCGGCTTCGGCATCTTCAAGTTCAATCCGGGTGCCACGCTCAAGGGCAAGGCCAAGGACAGCGACTACATGGCCCTGGTCCTGATCGGCGCCGGCCCGGTGTTCCCGGTGAAATGCCCCTGACCCTCCGCGTTGGATACTCCCACCCGCCGGACCACCGGCGGCAGGCAGCGATCACCGCCCGCCCGCACCGGTAGCCCGGCCCGCAACACCCATCCCCGACACCGCCCCACCCGCAGGCCTACACAGGCGGGCATCCCCTCCCCGTACTTCAACATGGCGTCTCCGGATCACGGCGACCGCGATGGATCGAGCTGTACGGCCACTGCGTCGCATCGCGCACATGCCCGTGCTTGACCGGGTTGTGGTGGACATAGGCCACATGCCGCTGCAGGTCGTCGGCGTCCACGATCCGATGCTCGCGGAAACCGTTGTGCCACAGCGGCCGCAGACTGCGATCCCGGCGCAGCTGCAGGCGCGGCTCGGCCACCGGCAGCTGGCGGTCGAAGATCGCTTGGATCTGCGACCAGCGACGATGGCCCTCCTCGTCGCCCTCCGGCAGCGTCCAAACCCCATGCAGGTGATCCGGCAGCACCACGATCGCGTTGATCCGGAACGGCCTCGCCTGCTGCGCCACCCGGAACGCCAGCCGCAGGACCTGTGCCTGCTCCACCAGCAGGCTGCTGCTGCGATCGCGCAGGTGCGCACTGAAGAAGTACGCCGTACCGGTGGGCCAGAGAAGGTGGTCGTAGGACATGACCCAAGTATCCAAAGTCCCCGGCCCGCTACGATCAGCGCACTCCCTGCCAGCGCCTCGGACACACGCGCACGGAAGGGTCGGATTCCCGCCTTGGGGGAGTGCACCAGGGCCCGCGACGGCCTTCTCAGGTACGATGCCCACCCCTGACTGACAGACCGCCTGGCGCCCGCGCCCCGGCCCGATCCCGTGCCCCATTACACCGGCCCCCTGCTGACCCGCCCGCTTGCCGAGACCCTGACCCGCGCCCGCGATGCCGGGACCGGGGAATGGACGGGCTCGCTCGACCTCGGCCGCTCCACCGGCACCGCCCTGCTGGCGGCCGACCACTGGCAGTGGGAAGGCGAGACCTATGCCTATCCCGGCAAGACCAAGGACCGCACCCTTTACTACTGGGACGGCGAGGAGTTCCTGGCGATCTCGCGCTTCGGGTCGGCACTGATAAAGCTGGTGCCGACCGACTGGGACGCGCCGACCTTCGAGATCGACGGCATCAAGATGCTGCCGAGCGCGCAGGTGTCTCCGTTCGAGGATGCCCGCCGCAAGGTCGCGCTGATCGCCCCGGCCGGCAAGACCGTGCTCGATACCTGCGGCGGCCTGGGCTATTTCGCCGCATGCTGCCTGGAAGGCGGCGTCGCCCGCATCCGCTCCTTCGAGAAGAATCCGGACGTGCTGTGGCTGCGCACGCTCAACCCGTGGTCGCCGGATCCGGAGGCGGAGAGCAGCGGCGGCCGGCTGTCACTGAGCCAAGGCGATGTGTCGCAGGAGATCGAAGGGCTGGAGAGCGCCTCGGTCGACGCGATCCTGCATGACCCGCCGCGTTTCGGCATTGCCGGCGAGCTGTATTCACAGGTGTTCTACGACCAGCTCGCGCGCGTCATCCGCAAAGGCGGCCGGATGTTCCATTACACCGGTGCGCCGAACAAGCTGACCAGCGGCCGCGACGTGCCGCGCGAGGTCGCCAAGCGTTTGGAAAAGGCGGGCTTCAAGGCCGAGCTGGCGATGGATGGGGTGCTTGCGGTCAAGCGCTGAGGCAGGTGTCGCTCAACTGCCGCGGGGCAGTTTGGCCGCCCACATGTTGTCGACCAGATTGGGATAGCGTCGCCCGTTTTCCTCGGCGCGCTGACGGGCCGCATCCTTCTGTGCCTGGGAGAGCGGCTGCGACTTTTTCCTCCCATTGGGACTGGGCTTCTTCCAGGGCGGTGTCTGGGACTGGGCCATGTGCGGTCTCGACTGGATTATCGCTGCATTTCCGCTCAGCGAGTGCAGCTTACAAGAACGCCCGACACGTGATCGCAACGTGCCGGGCGCTATCTGCGGACGTTCTGCGACTTACTTCTTCAGGAAGTCCAGCAGCGCCGTGTTGAATGCCTCGGCATGGCTGGCATTGCACCCGTGCGGCGCATCCTTCAGCACCACCACCTCACTGCCCGCGATGGCCTCATGCGTGCGCTTGCCCGAGCCTTCGAACGGCACCGTGCCGTCGCTGTCGCCGTGCAGGACGAGGGTCGGCACCGTGACTTTCTTCAGGTCGCTACGGAAGTCGGTCGTGCCGAACGCCTTCATGCAGCCCAGCGCCGCGGTCTGGTCGGACTGACTGCAGAGCGTGATCGCGGCCTGGCGTGCTTCCTCGCTCACCTTCAGCTCGCCGTTGGCGCTGAAGAAATCCTTGGTGAAGCCATCGAAGAACGTATCGCGATCCTTCTCCAGGCCCGCGCGCATTTCATCGGCTTTTTTCTTCGTCAGCGGGCCCTCGCGGTTGTCGCTGGTCTTGAGCATGTACGGGGGCACCGCCGACGCGAACACCACGCTGTGCAGGCGCGATTCGCCATGTTTGGCGACATAGCGCGCCACTTCACCACCGCCCATCGAGAAGCCGACCAGGGTGGCATCCTTCAGGTCCAGATCCTCGATCACACCGGCCAGATCATCAGCGAGCGTGTCGTACTCGTAGCCATCGGCGGGCTTGTCCGAGCGCCCGAAGCCCCGGCGGTCATAGGCCACCACGCGGTAGCCCGCATCGCGCAGCGCGGGAACCTGCGCCTTCCACGATTCGGCCGAGAGCGGCCAGCCGTGGATCAGCACCACCGGGCGGCCGGTGCCACCGGAATCTTCAACGTGCAGGCGAACGCGGGAAGCAGCCATGGGAACTCCTTGGAGCGATGGGGAAGGAAGAAGCGATCCTAGGCAGCGGAGGTTGCGCGGGCCGTGAACGATTCCGCGGCATCACTGACGTGACGTGCACAGGCCTGACTGACATCCGCCGATGGGTTCAGCGAAACGACGACGGGATGACGCGGCGCGATCTCAGCTTCTGAGACGGCGCCCGACCATAGTCGCGGTGGGGCATCGTCGACGCTGGGAACCGGTACATGGACTGTCATGAGATCACGCCGGACGTTGCCACCCGCGCGGCGCCCATCCCGCCCGACGGAGCCTGTTGCGGGCTCGCCATCACGTTGCTGCTGCATGGGCTCGGTGCACACCCCGCGTCCCGCGCGGCATTGAGCACCGCACTACGGCAGATCCCGTTGACCGAACGGTGTGCCAGCTGTGCGCTGCTGCGTCGCCACGCAGACCCGTAGAGGGCTGCCAGCGATCCATTACTAATTACATAGTTGACACCGCCGATCCGGCGGGCGCACGATGCGGCCATCAACTAACGAACCAGTAGACAGCCATGGCCCGCCCCGTCTCGCCCGCCCTGACCGACGCCGAACGCCGCATCCTGGAGGTGCTCTGGAAGAAGAAGGAGGCGTCCGTGCGTGAGGTCACCGATGAGCTGTCCAGGAAGAAGCCGGTCGCGTATACGACCGTGCTGACCATGTTCAAGGTGCTGGACAAGAAGGGACTGGTCCACCATCGCAGCGAGGGGCGCGCCTTCATCTACAGCGCCGCCATCACCCGCAGCGACGCGCGCAGGCAGGCGCTGGAGAATCTGCTCAAATCCTTCTTCAACGATTCGCCCAGCGTGCTGGCCCAGCACCTGATCGATGAGCACGACATGGACGCTGACGAGCTCAAGGCCCTGCAGCAGCGCGTGGATGACGCATCTCCCTCGAGGACGCCCAAATGACCGTGCATTGGACCCAGGCCCTGGCGACGATGGCCGTGCAACACCTCTGGCACAGCGCCCTGCTGTTCGCACTGGCCGCACTCGTGCTGGGGCGAAGCCGGCTCAGTGCGGAAGCGCGCTCCTGGGCGTTGTGCGCGGCCTTCGTGCTGGCGGCGGCGTCACCGCTGCTGGTCCTGCTGCCGCGCAGTGCGCCGACGCCGATTTCCGTCGCGCAGCAGACCGTGTCGCCGCCCGCCGCGAACAGCGCGGTGCAGGTTATCGCGCCGAAACCGGCCGACGTTGCCCACGCGATGACTACCTCCACCACCACACCGACCCTGCTGCACGGCGTCGTGGTGATCTGGCTGCTCGGCACGCTGTGGGGGCTGGGCCGACTGGGCCAAGGCGCCTGGCAGGCGCGTCGCCTGCATCGCAGCGCGCGGCCTGCGCCCGCGTTGGAGTCACTGCTGCGCGGGGAGCTGCCGTCCGGTGCCGGCATTGCGCTGTCCGACCGTGCCCCCGGCCCGATGGTGGTCGGCCTGTGGTCGCCGCGCATTCTGGTGCCGACCACGATGGCATCGACCCTGCCGCCGGCCGCGCTGCGCGATCTGCTGCTGCATGAAGCCGCGCATATCCGTCGGCACGATCTGTGGATCTGCGCCGCACAGCGCGCACTGCTCGCCGTGTACTGGTGGAGCCCGCTCCTGCGCCTGCTGGGCCGCCGCCTGGATCTCGCCCGCGAGATGGCGTGCGACGAGCGTGCCGCACTGCGCAGCGGTAGTGGCCGTAGCTATGCCGACTCCCTGCTGACGGGCATCGCCGGACTGATCCAGCAGCGCGATCGCAGTGTGCCCTTGGCCGTGGCCATGTCCGCCACCCGCACTGGGCTGCGCCAGCGCATCGATGGGCTGCTCACCCTGGATACACGCCCTGCCCGCTGGACGACGCGCCTCGGCTGGGGCGCCCTGTGTGCAATTGCATTGGTCGCGCACGTTGGCGTCACTGTTGCGGCCACGCCGCGGTTGGGCAAGGCCGTCATCCTTGTCGAGGACACGCCCGCCGCCGCGCCGCGTAGCGCCTCGCCGCAGGCCGAGCAGCTGCTCAGCGCTGCCGGCACTGGAGACATCTCCCGCGTGCAGGAGCTGGTCAAGACGGGTGTTGCCGTGGATACGCAGGTCAGTGGCGACGGCACCGCGCTGATCATCGCCGCCAAGCAAGGCGAACTCGCGATGGTCGACGCGCTGCTCGTCCTCGGCGCGCAGCCCGACCTGGCCTCGCGCGGCGATGGCAATCCGTTGATCGCTGCGGCACGTCGCGGCCGTCTGCCGGTGGTCGAGCGTCTGGTCGGCGCCGGGGCCGACGTCAACCGCATTGTCGCCTACGACGAAACCCCGCTGATCAACGCGGCCCGCTCCGGCGACGTCGACACCGTCGCTTATCTGGTCGAGCACGGCGCCGACGTCAACCTGGGCGTAGTCGCCGACCGGGGACAGTGGCGCTCGCCGCTGAACCAGGCGCGCAACGATCGCGTCCGCGACTACCTCACCCAGCGTGGTGCGGTCGCCGGCCGGCGCTGACCGGCCGCACTACCCACGGGTGACGCTGATCGGTGCGATGGCGCCGCGGCCGTCACCCACCCTGCAATGCCCTCCTTCGCTGCACCGTATAGCCCGTCACTGCGGCGTGCACGCGCACGCCTGTCTTTCGCGCATCGCCCCCTCATGAGGTATCGCATGGCTTACGCATCCACTCCGCAGGCACCCCTACATTCACGAACCCGCAGCGTTCAGATCGGCGTACTGCGTGCGTCAGTGTGTGCCGCGCTAATGCTGCTGCTTGCCGGCCCCGCGGCGGCGGCGGCGGCGGACCGCGAAGACACGACGATCCATAAGGCGCTCACCTCCGGCGTGCGCCCCACCGTGGTGCCGGCCGACGGCGCGCTGCCGCACTGGTCGCTGCAGGAACGCATGGCCCAGCACCATGTCCCTGGCGTTGCGATTGCCGTCCTGCGCGACGGCAAGCTCGTGCACAGCGCCGGCTACGGCACACGCGAGGCGGGCACCCAGGCTGCCGTGAATGCCGACACGCTGTTCTCGGTCGGTTCGGTCAGCAAGGTGGTTACGGCCGCCACATCGCTGCGACTGGTCGCAGACGGCACCCTCGCACTGGACCAGGACATTGCGACGTATCTGCGCAACTGGAAAGTGCCTGCCACCCCAGCGGTTCCGGAGCCGCGGCTGACCCTGCGCATGCTGATGTCGCAGACCGCCGGGCTGGGCGTGCACGGCTTCGCCGACTACCTGCCCGGCGAGCCGCTGCCCACCCTGCTGCAGACACTGGATGGCATCGCCCCGGCCAGAAACAAACCCGTCCGCCTGATCCACCCGCCCGGCGAGCGGGGCGATTACTCCGGCGGTGGCGTGATGGTCGAACAGCTTGTGCTCGAAGATGTGACCGGCCAGCCGCTGGACACGCTCGCACGCAAGCAGGTCTTCGAGCCACTGCACATGCAGCGCAGTCGTTTCACCGATCCACCCTCCAACACCGACAACATCGCCAAAGCGCATGACGGCGACGGCAAGCTCACCGCCCTGCCGCGCGGCTGGCAGTCGTTCCCCGAACAGGGCGCCTCCGGCCTGTGGACCAGCGCCAACGACCTTGCTGCGTTCGTGGCTGCGCTTACGGCCAGCTACCGTGGCCAGGGCGACTTCCTGCCGCACCCCATCGCGACCGACATGATGACCGAGGTCTCGCCGAGCTGGCACGGCCTTGGCCCGCGCCTGAACGGTGCCGGGCAGACCCGGATCTTCCACCATGGCGGCTCCAACGACAGTTACCGGGCGTGGATCGAGGGGTATCTGGAGACGGGCGACGGCTTCGTGATTCTGACCAATGGCGAGAATGGCGCCGCGCTGGCGACGGAGATCCGCAATGCGCTGTCCGATGCGATCGGGCGTGGGGTGAATCCCGCCGTACGCACGATTGCGCTGGACCTGCGCGAGCCGCGGTATGCGGACTATGTCGGGGTGTTCGAGCAGGACAAGAGCGTGCCGATGGCGCAGCGCCGCGCGTTGGCGGACATCTTCGATGTGCCCGCGCTGCAGGTGAAGGTGGCTGATGGGGACGTGCGGGTGGGTGTGGCGGGCACGAACCGCGATGGACGTGTGCTGCCGGTGTCGCCGAATCGGTTCGTGTCACCGGATATCGATGGGCTGGAGATTGAGTTCCATCGGGATGCGTTCGGGAAGGTGGCGGCGTTGAGTGTGGTGTTTGGGGAGGGGCGGGGGTATTACGTGCGGCGGGAGCACGCTGGTCAGCCCGGAGCTTCGAAGAAATTGTAGAGGCGCCCGAAGTGTTGCGCTGGTGCTTTGCAGATTGGGGGCACCATAAATTACAGCGATGTGGGGCTGCCTATCCCTGTGCCCGTAGAAAAAATGACGTCATACCGAGAGCCTAGAACCCTCGAATCCAAGACGGAACGGAGAGTGGACCACTTACCGTGCATGCAAGCAAAATCCCCCAAACAACAACAAGTGAAAGCGCTGCGTAGATAGGAATTCTACTGGTCGAGAAACGCTTGTTCACCAGCCATGCGACACGCTTGTTCCCCATCCGCTTCCTTACGATCTCATTGATCTTTTCCTCGCTTTCAGCATACAGGTCAATTATCTCTGCAGTAGTTCCATTACTTTCAGAGCCATTGCAACAAGCACCCTTGCATTCACTGCTTCCGCCTCGCAACGCGAGCAACAGCTGCCTTTCGACGCGCTCAACTGCGTCCTCCCAGCGTTCCTGCCAGAATTTAGCACCTGCGGCCATCCCGACTTGCAAGACCGATATAAGCACCCCTGCCAAACACAAGCAGAAGCTGACGATCGGCTTCGCTGTCACGGAAGCACTCGCTTGTGCCAAGCCCGCGAGGAGCACTCCCTGAAAGATCATGAAGAAGTTGTTTCGTTGAACTAGCTGAGATATTTCGAAGTCACGAGATTTCCGAGCAATTTCATACAATTCTGCAATACGCTTCACTTTATCCGTCATGTCTATCCCCTAGCAGACGACCTATCCATGGTCACTGTAGCGCAGCCCCTAAATGATCAGGAGACCATACCACGGCGCAATCATTCAATTAGATGTCGGACATGGCAAGTGGGTAACGAGATCTGCTCCGCTTCGTATGCTAACCGCTTATACAAGCATGGAGAGAATCCTGTGGGTGAATAGCTTGTGCCGTACGTACGAGTATGCAGCCAGCTGCAGGACACTCTGCAGTTGATAGAGAGCGTCATGATCCGCCCCACGGCTAGCATGATCGGCTGCGGTTTAGCATTAATAGTGAAATGCCTATCCCGGTAGCGCGGAAGAACCACAATGCTAGGCTACAGCCGCCGTCCAATTGGAGATTGACGGCGGCCTGGAAGGAGGATTGCTTTGCGGCTCTCCAGCCGTTTCAAATTCTGCAGCGCTGGCAACGCCTATCAGCAGGCGACTATTTCCGTAGGATCTCTCTGCGGTGATAGGCCATGTAGAGCCGTTGCTGCTCGGATAGGGACCTCGCAACCGCGACCTTAGCCAGATTCCACTTGTCCTTGACCTCTGCAGGTAGTTGGACGCTAATGAGCAGCGCGCCGAGATCGTCGAAGGAGATGTACCCCTTGTCGAACAGTCGATCAATGTGAGGCGAGAGCATCAGCCCGTTGTTGCCGTCAAGCCGCGCTTCATTGTCACTTTTCGACCAAGGCTTGATGTGACTCGCCGTCAGAAATCGCTCGTCGTCTACACCAGTGACACGACAACGAACTTCGGTTGCGCTCACGCGGCGGCGGAATAGACCTTGTCCCCTACGGGCCTTGATCAGCTGCTCCTTCTCCGTGACCGTCAGATTCTTGTCCTGACAAATCGCGTTTGCTGCTGCCTCGGCGAGCTTCTCGTCACCTTCTTCACCTATAAGGGAAAGGAGCGCTTTAGCCAAGGAGGGGGAGATATGAGCCAGGTACACCTGGTTCGCATCTCCATTGGACTGAAGGGGCGAGTACTTGCCAGGCAGCAGGGGAGCCAGGATAGCCATATGATCACGGGGTCGCACCTTGTTCTCCAGCAAGGTGTAATCGACCTTTACGTACCAACCATTTTCCGTCCAATTGGGATCCGCCGTCTTGAACTCCGCAGGCTTGTCTCGGCTCTTATGTGGCTCCGCAACAACAGCGAGTGCTTGGATGTAAGTGTCCACGAACGAAAAGACGATGTCCCCCGGCTGGACCTTCGTCATGTTGTCGTAGAACTCACTCCGGCCGCCGTCGCTCCGTTGCTTGGGCGACCACAAGTAGCCTCCGTTCAGCGCGATCTTGAAGGTCTTATTCTGGTTAACCCACCAATAGTTCATCCCTGTTCCTATCTCTCAAGTCATTAGTCCGCCTATTGGCGGATCGACTTGCGATAGTAACTAGCTATTGTCGTGTTTGGCACCATTTCTGCCGTGGACACAGCGTTACTCAGGGACTCTGACGAGTAGCCCTAAATTTCGCAGCAGGTCGGCCGATGTTGTTGTATAGATCGATCCGGGGCGGCCTTGCTGCATTGGATGCGTACCGCTGATTCGCGCAGACGCGACGGCGCCACCAAAGTGGTTAGCTGGGCTCTGTCGCGATAGCGCGTGCCGGGCAGATGTACTGTGCACCACCGTTTCGAGGCGTCGACCACGATTTATCGCCCGGCGCATGAATAAAAACGCGACCGCCAGCTTGGGGATCACCACAATTGGCCATCGCAAGCTGCCCGGCGCCTATCGGCCACCGGGCAGCGCGGCCCTACTATTTGTTAAAGCGCAATCCGAGCAACTGACTCTTCGCTGCCCTTCGGCTCGCTGTCACCATTCTTGACGGTCACGTACAGCACGTTCTTCTTGGCATCCAGTGCCAGGCTGTTCGGGTGCGTCGGCACCGCGTACGTCGCCACCTGCTTGTAGGTTTCGCTGTTGTACGCGGTCACTGTGCCGCCATCGCGGTTGGTCACATACAGGCGCTTGCGCGGTGCATCCAGCAGGATGCCCAGCGGGCCGGCGTCGGTCGGGATGCTGGCCAGTTCCTTGCCGGTGGTGCGGTCCAGCACCAGCACACGCTGGCCCGGGTGCTTCGATTCGAAGCCCGAGCTGCTGCCCTGGTACTTGCGGATCATCTCCGAGCCCTGGTCGGTCACGAACAGGCGCTTGCCGGCCGGGTCCAGCGCGATGTTCATCGGCTGCTCCGCACTGACCTTGAAGCGCTGCTCGACCTTGCCGCTGTCGGTGCCGACAGTGACGACCTCGGCCAGCAGGTTGGACGTGTAGACGCGCTTGGCCTTGGCATCCAGCGCCAGACCCGGCGCCTTGGCATTGCCCAGGCCCGGAATGGTGTTGATGACCTTCAGCGACTTCGTGTCCACCACGAACAGCACGCTGCCCTCACCCGAGTGGCCGGTGACGTACAGACGGTTGTTGGCGCCATCGACGACCAACTCGCGCAAATCGTGGGTGTAGGCGGCCTTGCCATCCTTGCCGACCTTCTTCTCCATCAGCTGCACGATGCCAACGGACTTGTTCGTGGCGGTGTCGACCACGGTGACCGAGGTATCGACGGTGTTGCCGACGTAGAGGCGGTTGTTGGCATCGTCCAGCACCACACCGAACGCCTTGCGCTCCAGCGGGATGGCGGTTTCGACGGCCAGGGTTTCCGGGTTCAGGCGCAGGACCTGGGACGGACCGGCGGCATCACCGAAGCCGCCCGAGGAGGCGACGAACACGGCGTTCTGCTTGGGGCTGAAGGCGAGCTCGTACAGGCCCTGGGCGACGGCCTTGCGCTGCACGGCGGCGGCGGTGGCCGATGCGGTGGCCGACGCGTCAGCGAAGGCGGCGGGCACGCCAAGCGTGAGGGAAATGGCCAGGGCCAGGGTGGCAGAACGGATGAGGGTACGCGGGTGCATGCGAGCTTCCTTGAATGGGCACGGGGTGTCCTGGCTCGCGGGGCCGTCGTACAACGGCCGCCCCATGCTACTACTGCGCAAGGGAAGGCTGGCTATGGCGCAGGGATGGTAGCAGGCCGGGGAGGTCTGCGTGCGCTCATTGCCGTCCTACTGCCAGTGGGAAGACCCGGATCCACGCCTGTTTGGCGCCTTGCGGTTTGGAGTCGCTACAGCCGCACCTCCGCAGAGCGCTTGAAATGAAGGTGGACGCCTAGCGCCTTTTCCACTTCGGCCTGGCGCGCGCGGTATGCCTTTGAGGGTGTCTGGATCCACAACACCAATGTCGATGCGGCCCTCTGCAGCGTTCACGCCCATCCCGCCAGCGTTGGGAAAGTAGGACCGCAATCGGTTGGACGCAACGATCTGCTGCAGGTCCTTGCTTGAATGCCGTACCCCCGGTACAAACCGCACTTGGGCAGGCCCCATCGCTGTGGCCACGATGCGGCCAGGCACGGCGCCGGCGCCTTTCAGGCGCACTGTCATCCCCAGGGGATCCCGCGTGATCACGCGCCCTGCGTAACGGTCGCCGAACTCCTGCACCAGCGCCGCGTTCACGGGCGCCAGCGCCCTTCTCTCAGCGATGCGCCGGCTTGCTGCTGCCTCGTCGACGGCCTCTGAAGACGTCACGCGCTTCACGGCGGCGTTCAGTGGTGGCGCAGGTGGCTCTGCCGCACCCAAGCGAGTGGCGATCAAAAGCAGGATGCATGCGGCTGTTGGTGTTTTCATGCGCTTCTACCCTTTTGTGCAGGTACCAACCGATGTCAGTTGCTTGCTGCAGACCGTACCACCTGAGAAGCGGCGCATTCTGTTAACCCGTTCACCTGACCTCAGCGGCACGACAATCTCTCGAACCGTATCCTCTTGAATTTTGCATGCGCATTCTTCACGTGCGTTCAACACCTCGAGACCAGCTGGAGCCCTACCGGCACCTCCTCTATAGTTGCCCCATCCAATGCAATGGAATGGCCCATGAGCGTGATGTCATCCGGGCGGTGCCTCACGGCTGCACTCGCCGTTGTCCTGAGCGCCAGCGCCTGTGCACGAACGCCGCCTACAGATCAGAAAGGGAACTCGAAGATGTCGGAAGCAACTGAAACCGGTCGAACCATCAATGGGCACACCTACACCGATGCATCGGTCGACGTAGAGCTTGGGCCGAATACCTTCCGCATCCCGGCCAACTACCTGGATAGCCAGATTGCGCCTTGGCCCGGTGGAGGTGTGAGCCTGATCCTTGAGTGGCCGGACATGAAGCCCACTGCGCCAGGCGCTCGGGCAAATCCCCGGACGAATGACTTCCGCAATGAGATCGCGGTCTCTATCGATTACATCGACAGCGCTCCCATTGAAACCTCACTGGAACGGCTGTCTTCCAATGAGGCTGTCACCGAGGCTGACTCGGTGGAGCGTGGAAATCCCAAGGATCGCCTGGACCTGCGCGTCGCCCAGCCTGAGACGATGGGGCTGACTCCCTACGCCATCGACGAAGCGAAGATGGCCGTGTACTCAGAGCAATACGAAGCCCGCTACCGCAAGTCGCATACCCGCAATCCGGGTTTCGAGGATGACTGGTACGTTGCACGCGGTCCGAACGGCAACCTCACGACCTTCATCAAGTGCGACAGCACCAAATTCCGCAGCGATGGTGTACGGCTGGAGGGTCAGCAGGTCATCCATGAAGAGGGTTCAGTAGCCGCTGGTTGCGTCCACTACTTCTCGGATGTTGAGAACAAACTTTCGATCACCCTGAACTACAAGCGAGCATTCCTGAAAGACTGGAAGCGCATGGAAGACGCAGTGCGTGACCTCTTGGCCAGCAGCAAGGCCAAGTGAATCAAGCATCTACAGGGAGTAGTAAATGAGTGGATTGACTCAGCGCGACATCAGAATTTTGAGCAGCTATGCGGACGCCGGAAACCGGGAGCTGTACTGGAATTACCTCTCTCAGCTGCCGGGCGCGGACGGCTATGGCACGCTCGCACTGGGCGTGGTTCGCAATGATAGCCTGCCCGGCCGGGTGGCAAACACCTATGCACAGGACCATGCAAAGACTCAGCACGACAGTGGTTCGCGTCACCCCAATGCCGAGCTTAGTGAGCGCCAGTGGGAGGACTTTGGGCAAACGCTGCTCAAGCAGGACCTTGAACTCCGCAGCTACTGGATGGAACAGAAGCAGCCTGACAAGGCGCTGAACCTCCCTGGTAAGGATGTCATGAGAGCGCATGACCGCGCGTTTGACCTTCACGAGCTGGATCCCAACTGCTGGACGCCCCGTGTCCTGCTGCAGGCCGCCCTCGAGAAGAGCGGACCTCAAAAGCTCGAGCAGATCTGGACGAACATGCTCGACAACGACTACGTCGGCGCAATCCGTGTGGGCAAGACAGGATATGACGCAATTGATCAAATGGGCTTGGTGGACGGTGGGGAATACCTGGCCAAGCTCGGCGCGACGGAGGCCGCCCAGTTTCTTGAAGGCCGCTCCTCGACCAACCCCAACGTGATCGGCGGCAACAGCTACTACGCCATGTACTTCGAAGGCGAACGAAAGTGGGCCAATGTGAGCACCGGCGGCGGCCACCTTTCTATGAGGGAAGAGATCAATCCGGCCCGGATCGCCGAACTGAACGATGCGCGCGACGTGCGCCTGGAACGCCAGCAGAAGGCCACTCAGTTCCATGAGGATGATCCGTACCGTACGATCACCCGCAGCCCGATGACCGCATCCCTTGATGGCGTGCCGGGCGAGCGGCAAGCACCTACCCGCTTGGCCGACATCGGCCCCGGCCACCCGGACTACGCGTTGGTACAGCAGGTCCGCGAAGGCGTTGCCGCCATCGACGCCAAGCAAGGTCGCACTCCGGACGAGACCAGCGAGCGCCTGACCGCAAGCGTGGTTGCGCTGGCGCGACAGAATGGATTGGAACGCGCCGACCACGTGCTGCTGAGTTCGCAGACCTCGGATAGCCCTGCTGGCCGAAATGTCTTTGTTGTCCAGGGCGAACTGGCCGACCCGGCGCATCGCCGCGCTTCAATGCCGACCGATGTCGCTGTGCAGACGCCGGTGGAGCAGTCCATGCGGCAGCTGGACGTCGCCGGTCAGGAGCGGCAGCAGCAGGCGTTGGCACAGACCACGCAGCAGGAACTGGACGCCCGCGTTCGTGAATCCCAGAGCCAAGCGATACGTATGGGGTGATGCGGCCCCTTGTTAGCAAAAGAGCCGCATACGCGGCTCTTTTGCTTTCCATCTCATACGTTAAAAAGGTCAAACCCCAACCGGATTAGCCTTCTCAGGATCAATCTTGTACTGCTTGATCGCCCGGGCAACATCCTTACCCGTCATCTTCCCTTCCTTCGCCAGCGCCGCAATCGCGGCATGCGCGATGTAGTACCGGTCAACCTCGAAAAAGCGACGCAGGTTCGCCCGGGTATCCGAACGACCAAAGCCATCCGTACCCAGCACCGTGTACGACATTGGCACGAACGCACGGATCTGGTCCGCATACGCACGCACATAGTCGGTCGCGGCAATCGCCGGGCCCTGGCGGCCTTCCAGCAGCTCGGTCACGTAGGCCTTGCGCTGTTCGGCTTCCGGGTGGAAGCGGTTGTAGCGCTCGGCATCGAAACCATCGCGGCGCAGTTCGTTGATGCTCGGGCAGCTCCAGATATCGGCGGTCACGCCGAAGTCCTTGTCCAGCAGCTCGGCCGCGGCAATCGCTTCACGCAGGATGGTGCCCGAACCCAGCAGCTGCACGCGCAGCTCGCCCTTCTTCGGCTTGCCGGCGTCGGTGAGCAGGTACATGCCCTTGACGATGCCTTCGGCCGCGCCTTCCGGCATTTCCGGGTGGGTGTAGTTTTCGTTCATCAGGGTGATGTAGTAGTACTCATCAATCTGATCTTCCATCATGGCCTTGGTGCCGTGCTGCAGGATCACCGTCACTTCGAAGCCGAAGGTCGGGTCATAGCTGCGCACGTTCGGGATGCCACCGGCGACGATATGGCTGAAGCCATCTTCGTGCTGCAGGCCTTCACCGTTCAGCGTGGTGCGGCCGGCGGTGCCGCCGAGCAGGAAGCCACGGGTACGCATGTCCGCGGCCTGCCAGGCGATGTCGCCCACGCGCTGGAAGCCGAACATCGAGTAGTAGATGTAGAACGGCAGCATCGGCACGTTGGAGACCGAGTAGCTGGTACCGGCAGCCATCCAGGAGCTGATCGCACCCGGCTCGCTGATGCCCTGCTGCAGCACCTGGCCGCTCTGGTCTTCGCGGTAGAACATCAGCTGGTCCGCATCGACCGGCTTGTACTTCTGGCCGAACGGGGCGTAGATGCCGATCTGGCGGAACAGGCCTTCCATGCCGAAGGTACGGGCTTCATCGGCCACGATCGGCACGATGTGCGGGCCCAGTTCCTTGTCGCGCAGGGTGATGTTGAGGCTCTGCACGAAGGCCATGGTGGTGGAGTAGCTGCGCTCACCGCTGGACTTCAGCAGGCGCTCGTAGCTTTCCAGCTTCGGTGCGTTGAAGCTCTTGGTCGCCTTGCGGCGGCGCTGCGGCAGGTAGCCACCCAGGGCGGCACGGCGTTCCTGCAGGTACTTCACTTCCGGCGAATCCGGGCCCGGGTGGTAGAACGGCACCTGGCCATCGGCCAGCTGTGCGTCGGTCACCGGGATGTTGAAGCGGTCGCGGAAATGGCGGACGGCATCGTCGTCCAGCTTCTTGGTCTGGTGGGTCGGGTTCAGTGCTTCACCCGCGCTGCCCATGCCGTAGCCCTTGACCGTCTTGGCCAGGATCACGGTCGGCATGCCCTTGGTGTTCACGGCCTGGTGGTAGGCGGCGTACACCTTGTGCGGATCGTGGCCACCACGGTTGAGGCGCCAGATATCGTCGTCGGACAGGCCGGCGACCATCGCAGCGGTTTCCGGGTACTTGCCGAAGAAATGCTCGCGCGTATACGCGCCACCGAAGGCCTTGCAGTTCTGGTATTCGCCGTCGACGGTTTCCATCATCAGCTTGCGCAGGACGCCATTGGTGTCCTTGGCCAGCAGGGCATCCCAGTAACCGCCCCACAGCAGCTTGATGACATTCCAGCCGCCGCCACGGAATACCCCTTCCAGTTCCTGGATGATCTTGCCGTTGCCACGCACCGGGCCGTCGAGGCGCTGCAGGTTGCAGTTGACCACGAAGATCAGGTTGTCCAGGCCTTCGCGGCCGGCCAGCGCGATCGCGCCGAGGGTTTCCGGCTCATCGCTCTCGCCGTCGCCGATGAAGCACCACACCTTGCGGTCGGACTTCTCGATCAGGCCACGGTTTTCCAGGTAACGCAGGAACTGCGCCTGGTAGATCGCGGCGAGCGGGCCCAGGCCCATCGACACGGTCGGGGTCTGCCAGTAATCCGGCATCAGCCACGGATGCGGGTAGCTGGAGAGGCCACCGCCGTCGACTTCCATGCGGAACTTGTCCAGCTGGGCTTCGTCGATGCGGCCTTCCAGGAAGGAACGCGCATAGATGCCCGGGGCGCTGTGGCCCTGGATGAAGAGCAGGTCGCCCGGGTGGTCTTCGCTCGGGGCGCGCCAGAAGTGGTTGAAGCCCACGTCATACAGCGTGGCGCCGGAGGCGAAGGAGGCGATGTGGCCGCCCAGGTCGCCCGGCTTGCGGTTGGCGCGCACGACGGTCGCCATCGCGTTCCAGCGGATGATGGAACGAATGCGCCATTCCAGTTCGGCGTTGCCCGGGCTCTTGGCCTCCAGGGTCGGCGCGATGGTGTTCACGTACTCGGTGGTGGGAGAGAACGGCAGGTAAGCACCCGAACGACGGGTCAGTTCCACCATGCCTTCCAACAGCTGATGCGCGCGCTCGGGGCCCTCGACATCAATAACGGCCTTCAGCGACTCGATCCATTCCTGGGTTTCCACAGGATTCGGGTCGTTGTTCAGCACCTCGTTCAACCAGTTCATTTGCGCTCCCATGACCGCACGCACGCGCGCGACTGTTTTAGATTTCTAGCCGCAAAGTGTAGCGCACCAAGGGGTTTGCTTACTTCGCTACGGTTGCGTATGGAACCATCCGGGCGTGTCCGGAAGGACAGCAGGCGACAGCGCGCGGACCGCGCTTGAAGGTTCCACGCTGCATTTCAGCCTGCCCGGCGGCGATGACACCGGCGCGTCAACAGGACACCGCTGGACAGCGCAGCCGCTGCGGCAGAGGCGATTGGCGTGGATCGTGCGCGGCGGGAAGGCGTTCCAGGGTGCGTCGGCGTGGATCATCGGCCGCGTTCGTCGGCCAGGAGGGCGCGCAGTGTTCCATCACAAGCACGCACCGTCGCACGCTGGATTCACCTGAACGCATCCCTGCCATGCGTGCGCCGCGGCTGGCCGAACGGGAGTTTTCGATATATCGTTCCGTCACTGCATTCGATATATCGAAATGACCTCTCCGCGCGATCTCGACCGCCCTGCCCGCCCGCTGACCGCCCGGCCGCTCAGCCGTGGCGATCTGCGCCTGCTGGTGCTGTCGCTGCTGGCCGACCAGCCGCGCCACGGCTATGAGCTGATCCAGCTGATCAGCGACATGTTCGTGCGGGTCTACACGCCCAGCGCCGGCTCGATCTACCCGGTACTGGCGCAGTTCGAGGCGGCCGGCTGGGTCGGCGCGGTCGAGGACGGTGGGCGCAAACGCTACGCGCTCAGCGCGCTGGGCCAGGCCGAGCTGGAGGCGCAGCGCGACGAGGTCGATGCAGCGGTGCACCGGGTGCGCGACAGCGCGCGCACGATCACCAAGGCCAACCTGCCGCCGTCCGTGCGCGATGCGCTGCGCGAGCTCAAGCACGCGCTGGGCCTGTGCCACGGCCGCTGGCAGGACGACAACGCCGCTGCCGTCGCCGAAGCGCTGCGCGAGGCCGCCGCGCACATCCGTGCGCAGGGCCGCTGACCTTCCCTCTTCGTTTCAGACCCAGCCAGCCACCGCCCGCCAGGTCCTTCTCTCTCAACGCCGCGCTGCGGCACTGATCCAGGTATTCCCATGGCTCTGCATGAAAACCGACTGCTCCGTCATACCGTGAAGTTCCGCCCGCTGCAGGTGCTGCGCACCGAAGAGATCAGCCCGTGCATGCGCCGGGTGATCGTCGGTGGCGAGGCGCTGGAAGGCTTCGATTCGCCCTCGCCGGACGACCACGTCAAGCTGTTCTTCCCCAACGCCGAGGGCCAGTTCGTGGTCCCGACGATGACCCCGGAAGGCCCGCGCTACCCGGAAGGCCAGGCGCCCTCCCCCTCGCGCGATTACACCCCGCGCTGGTGGGATCTGGAGACCAACGAGCTGGCGCTGGACTTCGTCATGCATGGCGACGGCCTGGCTTCGACCTGGGCCGCCAACGCGCAGCCGGGCGATGCGATCGCCGTCGGCGGCCCGCGCGGCTCGCACATGACCGCCGATGACTTCGACACCTACGTGCTGATCGGCGATGAAACCGCGCTGCCGGCGATCGGCCGCTGGCTGGAGACGCTGCCGGAGGGTGCGAACGCCGATGTCTACATCGAGATCCCGGAATCCGGCGACCGCCAGGAGCTGCCGGAGGACGACTGCATCCGCATCTCGTGGCTGGAGCGCAACGGCTTCGACGCCGCCAGCAGCACCCTGCTGGAAGACGTGCTGACCGATTTCGAGGAACCGGAGGGCGACACCTTCTACTGGATCGCGGCCGAGTCGCGCCGGGCCCGGATGATGCGCAAGTACATCGAGGGTCACCTGGGCGTGCCGAAGGACTGGATCCGCTCGACCGGCTACTGGAAGGCCCACGGCAGTGAGCACCACGACGACTGAGCCCGCGACGGGCACCGGCCACGGATGCGACAATCGCGTTTTGTGCCGGTGCCTTTTCATGCAAGCCTCTCCTCTTTCGGCACTGACCGATCTGATCGACCGCGCCGAGCGCGCCGATCCCGCGCTGGACGCCGCCCTGGCGGCGCTGGCGCCTTCCGTGGGCGGGAACATCGCCCCGTTGCGCACCGCCCTGATCCCGCTGGCCCGCGCCCAGGCAGCATTGGTGCAGGCGAACATCGATATCGACCTGGTCGCCGATGAGCTGCGCCGTTACCAGAAGTACGCGATGCCCGGTAAGCCGAGCCTGCAGATCGTGCAGCTGCGCAAGCAGCAGGCCTCGGTGAAGCAGGCCGCGCTGCTGGCCCGCCAAGCGTTCGCGCAGGCGACGCATGCATTCCTGCGGGAGAGCGGATTGAGTGCACCGGCACGGCGGACGCCGACCGATTTCACCACGCTGTGGCTCGGCAAGGTGAGCGCGCAGGTGGCGGCGGGGTGATCATCGCGCCGGTAGCGGCGGCTTGATCGCGCTGATATCCACGCGTGGCGTGGATCTACCCGGTCCCATCACCGGTAGAGCCACGCCATGCGTGGCTGCGCTTCGGCGGGATTCCTGGTTGCCGGCCAGCGGCCGGCACTACCGTTCGTAACTCATCGGTCATCGTTTGCGGCTCACGGTTGGCGCCCCACCGACCAACGGTCGGTGGCTACCGCTTTCAGGGTGGCTACCGCTGTTAGGTTGCAACCGCGCAAAAAGAAAGCCCGCCAATTGGCGGGCTTTCTGCCTTCTCACGACGAGTGAGGAGAAACTCAGGCAGCCGGCTTTTCGCCAGTGGCCTCGGTGGTGATGCGGATGTTCACTTCATCGCTGACGTTCGGGGCGTACGCGCCGACGCCGAAATCGCTGCGCTTGATGGTGGTGGTGGCATCGAAGCCCGCCGCCGGCACCTTGGCCATCGGGTGCTCGCCGCCGCCGTTGACGGTGACATCCAGGGTCACCGGCTTGGTGATGTCCTTGATGGTCAGGTCGCCGGTGACGGTCAGCTTGTTGGTGCCGTTGGCCTCAACCTTGGTGCTCTTGAAGGTGGCGGCCGGGAACTTGGCGGCGTCGAAGAAATCGGCGCTCTTCAGGTGCTCGTCGAACTTGGCGGTGAAGCTGTTCAGGCCGGTCAGCGGCAGCTTCACTTCGACGGTCGACTTGGTCACGTCGGCCGCGTCATACACCAGGGTGCCTTCGGCCGCGCCGAAGTGGGCGGTCGGGTGCGAGAAGCCGAAGTGGCTCCACTGGACCAGCACGTCGGTGTGGGTCGGGTCGAGCTTGTAGGTGCCCGAGGCAATCTGGATCGCATCGGCAGCCGGGGCGGCAGCGGCAGCAGCAGCGTCCGCAGCCGGGGCGGCGGTTTCGGTGGCGGCCGGCGCGTCGGCAGCCGGGGCAGCGGCTTCGTCGGCCGGCTTGGAGCAGGCGGCGATGGCCAGGGTCAGGGCGAGCGGCAGCAGCAGTTTGCGGGTCACGGTCATGTCAGGTCTCTCTCGATTCGAAGGGAAAAGAAGCAAAGGTCATGCAGCCTATCCGCACGGATGGGCCACGATCCGGCGGTAACGCTTAAGCGATGCGGGCGGCTTCGTCGAACGACAGGCGAGGCAGCCGCGGGAACAGGCCCGAGGCGTCACCGTACCCCAGGTTGACGAGGAAATTCGACTTGATCGCGGTGCCCTTGAAGAAGGCTTCGTCCACCTTGGCGTTGTCGAAGCCGGACATCGGGCCGGCATCCAGACCCAGCGCGCGGGCGGCCAGGATCAGGTAGGCGCCCTGCAGGCTGCCATTGCGGAACGCGCCTTCGGTACGGCCTTCACGCGGGCCGTCGAACCACGCCTTGGCGTCGGTGTGCGGGAACAGGAACGGCAGCTTCTCGTGGAAGTCTTCGTCGAAGGCGACGATCACCGTGACCGGGGCGGCCAGGGTCTTGTCGTGGTTGCCTTCGGACAGCGCCGGGGCCAGCTTGGCCTTGGCTTCCGGGGACTTCACGAACACGAAGCGCGCCGGGCTGCCATTGGCGGCGGTCGGGCCCCACTTCAGCAGCTCATAGAGCGCCTTCAGCTGGCTGTCCTCGACCGGCTTGTCGAGGAAGGCGTTCTGGGTGCGGGCGGTACGGAACAACTGATCGAGCGCAGCATCGTCAAGGACGTGGGACATGAAGCCTCCGGAAACAAGGGGAATCGTTCGCGCATCGGCTACCGTGGCAGGGCGACCGCGCGATCGGCGAAGGCTGGCAGTGTAGAGTGTCGCGACAGTTGCAACACCCAGCCTGACTGAAACGAATTAATGCCATACGTGAAACGATGGAGTCCGCCCTGGACGATCACTGACGGCCGTGCCGGCAATGTGCGGCAGGCGGTGGCCCTGGCCACGGCATTGAAGCTGGGGGCGCATCGTCCGCTGGTACTCACGCCGCGCGCGCCCTGGCGCTGGCTGGCCCCGCGCTGGTTGCCGGGCGCCGCCGCCGGCTACGGCGAGGCCTTCGCCGCGCTGGCCGAAGAGGTCCCGGAGCTGGCCATCGGCTGTGGCCGCCAGGCTGCCGGGGCGCTGCGCGAACTGCGCCGCCGTGGCACCCGGGTGGTGCAGATCCTCGATCCCCGCCTCAGCCCGCGCCACTGGGACCTGCTGGTCGTCCCCGAACACGACCGCCTGCGCGGTGGCAACGTGCTCACCCTGCTGGGCAGCCTCAATCCGGTCAACGATGACTGGCTGGCCTGCGGCCGTGCCGCCTTCGCGACGTTCAGCGCCCTGCCCGGCCCGCGCACCGCGCTGCTGGTCGGCGGGCCGACCCCGCACGCACCCTGGCATGAGCCGGACATGGTGCAGGTATTCCAGCAGTTGGCGTCGCAGCTGCGCGCGGAGGGAGGCAGCCTGCTGGCTACGACCTCGCGACGCACGCCCCCGGCGCTGGTCGGCGCGCTGCGCAGTGCGTTCGCCGATGTGCCGAACGTGATCTGGGGCGACGGCGGTGATGGCGTCAATCCCTATGCCGGCCTGCTCGGCTGGGCCAATCGCGTCGTGGTGTCGCCGGATTCGGTGAACCTGCTCTCCGAAGCCTGCGCCACGCGCATGCCGGTGGCCGTCGCCCTGGCCGATCAGGCGCAGGGACGACTGGCGCACTTCCAGGGCGCGCTGCGCGAGCGTGGCCGCCTGCAGCTGCGCTGGCTGGATTGGCAGAAGGACGGCCGCATCGAACCGCTGCGCGAGACCACGCGCGTTGCCGAAGAGGTGCGCGCGCGGTTGGGCATCCACGCCTGACGTCCTGCACAGCGTTATGATGCGGCCGCGGCCGGTGCCGCCGGAGACTGTGTGACATGGATGTACCCTTCGCTGCCCTGCGCAAGCGCTTTTCCCCTGCCTTGCTGTGCGCGGTATTGCTGGGCGCTGCGCTGACCGCACACGCCGAGCCGCAATGCACCGAACGCTATCCCACGCCCGCCGCGCTGGCCTCGATGTTCGATGTGGCGCTGGCCACCACGGACGCCTTGGACGCCCTCGAGGGCGTGGACGTGGTGCTGATCGCCCGCGGCGGCCAGGACCTGAGCAAGTACGGCTTGCGCCACAGCCACCTGGCCTTCCTGATGCGCGAGGAGGATGGCCAATGGCGCGCAGTGCATCTGCTCAATCCCTGCAAGACCGCGGAGTCGCACTTGTTCCGCGAGGGTGTTGCCACCTTCATCGGCGAGACCTCCAGCCATACCGATCTGCGCATCGGGGTCCCCACCCCGGCCGTGCGCGATGCGCTCAAGGCGATGCTCACCCAGCCGGCGATCCAGGCGAAGGCGCTGCACGAAGCACGCTACAGCGTGGTGGCCTATCCGTTCCGCACCGAATACCAGAATTCCAACCAGTGGGTGCTGGAAGTCCTGGGCGCGGCAATGGCGCAGGTGGAAGAGCGCACGTTGATCGTCAACCGTACCCAGGCGCAGGAATGGCTGCAGCGGCACATGTATACGCCCAGCACGCTGCACATCGGCGTGGCCAAGCGGCTCGGCGCGCGCTTCTTCGTGCCCAATGCGGCCGTTACCGACCACCCGGCCAGCGAGCGCCTTTCCGGCAACTACTCGGTGGTGACAGTGGAGTCGATCTTCGATTTCCTGCAGCTGCGCAGCAGCCTGCAGCAGGAACTGGCCGTGCCGCATGTGCCGGTCAAGGGCATTACCGCACCCAAACCGTGAGTCAGCGGCAGGCAGCACGCCAGCGGGCATACTGCGGACCCATGTTGAGACATTAGAAGGATCTTCGATGACACGTGTTTCGCGCAGAGTCGTTTCACCGCTGCTGGCCATTGCCGTATGCGCGGCCAGCCTGCCCGCGCCCGCGCAGGTGGTGGGCATCAATCACCCGGTGACCAGCAGCGTCATCGTCACTTCGGTGGTGAGCGTGGTGGTGGTGACCGCACCGGTGTGGCTGGTCTCGGCCGGCCTCAGCAGGGCCAGCGATGCCTCCGCTCGACGCAGCCGCGCGGCCAAGGACGCACGTGGCAAAGCCGGTCCGCTGCCGCCGCTCACCGTGGAGAAGGTGGAACGCACGCCCGAAGGCGGCATCGAAATGGCCCTGCAGAACCCGCAGGAACCGGACGAACCGGCCGTGATTGCCTGGCCTGCGCGCGAGGACAACCCGGCAGCAGCGGTGGCGGTGGGCGATGTCCTGGCGCTGACGCCCACCCAGGGCGGCGCCGGCTGGACGGTGACCACGGCCGAGGGCACGGCCTTGGCCTTCCTGCCCATCGATGCGGCGGCGGCGCAGCCGAGTGCACGTTGGTAACCCCTCGCTGTCCACTGTCTCGTGGAGCTACTGAATGAACCGGATGTCCCGTCCTGCCGTTGCGCCACTGCTGACGCTGGCCTTGCTCACGGCCAGCCTGCCGGTCAGCGCCCAGAACCTCAGCAATGCCTCGCCGGTCACCAGCAGCGTCCTCACGACGTCGGTGGTGAGCCTGGCGGTGATCACCGCACCGGTCTGGCTCAGCGCGCTGGGCGTGAGCGAACTGCATGACGCCTCCATGCCGCACAACCGCGCCGCCCGGGCCGCGAAACGGCAGAAGGCCGCGCCGATGCCGCCCCTCACCGTGGAGCGCGTGACGCACCAGCCGGACGGCAGCTACGAGGTGGAGCTGAAGAACCCGCAGGCCCCGGATGCACCGGCGGTGGTGGCATGGCCCGCGCGTGCCGACAACCCGGCGGCAGGCGTGAAGGTGGGCGATGTGCTGGCTTTCACCCCGACCCCGGCCGGTGCGGGCTGGATGGTGGCCGATGCCGGAGGTGCCGCGCTGGCGTTCCTGCCGACCCAGGATGCGGCGGCGACCAGCATGAGCGAACGCTTCTGACTGAACCGGCCCGGGCTGGCCCTGGGCCGGCCAAGCCCGGATAATCCGCTGTTCCCCGACTTTTCCGGCTCGCCATGTCCGCGCGTCCTGCCACTGCGTTTGCCCCGTTGACCCCCCGCTCGCTGCTGCTGGCGGTGCTGGCCATGGGCGCGGTGGTGCTGGGCTCGAACGTGCTGGTGCAGTACCCGATCAATGATTGGCTGACCTGGGGCGCCTTCAGCTACCCGGTCGCCTTCCTGGTCAGCAATCTGATCAATCGCCGCTTTGGTCCGGCGGCGGCACGGCGGGTGGCGTGGGCAGGTTTCGCGCTGGCGGTGCTGTTGTCGATCTGGATCGCCACGCCGCGGATCGCGGTGGCCTCGTGCCTGGCCTTCATCGCCGCGCAGCTGCTGGACATCACCGTGTTCGACCGGCTGCGCCGCGGGCACTGGTGGCGCGCACCGATGGTGGCGACGACCTGCAGCGCGACGCTGGATACGACGATTTTCTGGAGCATCGCGTTTGCCGGCTCCAGCCTGCCGTGGGTGAGCTGGGCGCTCGGCGATCTTGCGGTGAAGCTGACGATCGGCGTGTTCCTGCTGGCGCCGTTCCGCGCGTTGCTGTGGAAGATGGCGCCGCGCGCGGTGTGACATCTGCGCCGGCCGCCCGGTGTGGCGCTGTCGGTCGGAAGGCGCTGTCGGTCGAAGATCGCTGTCGGTAGTGCCGGCCGCTGGCCGGCTCTGCAGGGTTCACGGGAGCCGGCCAGCGGCCGGCACTACAGGTGCCCGAGCGATGCAAGGTCGATGCCCGAGCGATGCAAGGTAAATGCCCGATCGATGCGGTCCATGCCCGGGCAAACCGGCGTCAGGGCGCGACGTCGATCCGCGCCTGGAACGGCAACCCCGCTGCATCGCTCGCCGCGATGATCATCGCGCGTGCCGCTTCGAGTGCCGGCGTCGGCGGTGCCAGGCGCGGGCGGCGGTCCAGCGTGCAGGCCAGGCCCACGTCCAGCAGTGCCGCATGCGCCTCGTGCAGCCCATCCCGGGTGCCGCCGGGCAGCCACGCGATATCGGCCAGCGCGTCGATCAGGCTCGGGGTATCGCGCGGCAGCACCACCTGCGGATGCATGCCGGCACTGTCCAGCACACCGGTCTGCAGCAGGAATTCCAGATCGACGATGCCGCCCGCGCCCTGCTTCAGATCGAGCCGCGCGGCGTCGCTGCGGTCCAGCTCGGCGCGCATGCGGGCGCGCATCTTCAGCACATCGGCGTAAAGCACCGCGTTGTCGCGCGGGCGCGCCAGCGTGTCTGCGCGCACCCGTTCGAAATCGGCCAGCAGCGAGGCATCGCCCGCAATCGCACGGGCACGCACCAGTGCCTGGTGCTCCCAGGTCCACGCGCGCTCGCGCTGGTACTCGGTGTAGCTGGCCAGCGAAGACACCAGGGCACCTTTGCCACCGTCCGGGCGCAGGCGCACGTCGATGTCGTACAGGCGGCCGGCGGCGGTCACCGCGCCCAGCATCGCCATCACCTTCTGCGCCAGGCGTGCGTACCAGCGGCCAGGATCAAGCGGGCGCGGACCATCGCTGCTGTCCTGCCCGGCCGGGTGATCGTGCAGGAAGACCAGATCCAGGTCCGAGCCGAAGCCCAGTTCCAGTCCGCCCAGGCTGCCGTAGCCGATGATCGCGAAACGTCCGCCCGGTATGCCGCCGTGCTGGCGCTGCATGTCGGCCTGCACCAGCGCGAGTACGGTGACGACCACCGCCTGTGCGAGCTCGGCCAGCTGTCGCGTGGTGTCGACGGCGCGCTGGCGGCCGTCCAGCGTGGCCATCGCCATGCGGAAGCTCAGCGCCAGCCGGGTCTCGTTGAGCAGGCGCAGCGCGCCTTCGGGATCATCGATGGTCAGCGCGACATCGCACTCGGCCTGCATGCCCGCGGCATCCGGCATCGGGCCGGAGACGCGCACGTCGAGCAGTTCGTCGAGCAGCAACGGGTAGGCGGCCAGCCGCTCGGCCAGCAGTGCACTGCGCGCCAGCACGTCGACCAGCCGCGCCAGTGCGCTGGGTTGTTCGTCGAGCAAGGCGAGGTAGCTGGTGCGGCGCAGGACCGCCTGCAGCAGGCCGAGCACGCGCTTGAGCGCGGCATCCGGCTGCGGCGAGCGGGTGGCCGCGTGCAGCAGCGCCGGCAGCACGCGGTCCAGGCGCGCACGCGCGGCATCGGACAGCGACTTCACCCCGGAGCTCTGCGCGAAATCGCGCAGGGATTGATCGGCGCTGCCGGCATCGAAGAAGCCAGCCTCGGCCAGTACCTCGGCGCTGCCGTTGTCGGGCAGGCCCCGCCAGTAGCTGGCCAGTGCATCCGGCGCGGCCTGGCCGCGGCGCGGTGCAAGCAGGGCGGCGAACTCGGTGCTGACCCGCTCGCGCTGTACGTCGAGCGCGGCGACCAGCGCGTCCCAGTCCTCGTAACCGAGGCCGGCGGCGATGCGCAGGCGGTCGGTGGCATCGGTGGGCAGCGCGTGGGTCTGTGCGTCGCGCAGCATCTGCAGGCGGTTTTCCAGCCGACGCAGGAAGCCGTAGGCATGCAGCAGGTCGGCGCCGTCCTGCTCGGCCATCTGGCCCGAAGCGACCAGCGCCGGCAGCGCGTGCAGCAGGCGGCGTTCGCGCAGCGGCGCCTCGCGGCCCCCACGGATCAGCTGCAGCGCCTGCGCGAGGAATTCGATTTCACGGATGCCGCCGGGGCCACGCTTGATGTCGTCGTGCATCTCGCGGCGCGAGACCTCGGCGGTGATCGCGGCCTTCATCTCACGCAGGCCATCGAGCGCGGTGAAATCCAGATAACGGCGGTAGACGAACGGGCGCAGGGTCTGCAGCCAGGCTTCACCGGCGGCGATGTCCCCGGCCACGGCGCGCGCCTTCAGCCAGGCGTAGCGCTCCCAGTCGCGACCTTCGCGCTGGAAGTACTGGTCCATGCCGGCGAACGACAGCGCGACACGGCCGGCATTGCCGAACGGGCGCAGGCGCAGATCGACGCGGTGGCTGAAACCATCCACGGTGGTGTCATCCAGCAGCCGCGCGAGGCGCTGCCCGAGGCGCGCGAAGTATTCCTCGGCCGCGAGTGGGCGCGCGCCATCGGATTCGCCGCCCTGCGGGTAGGCGTAGACCAGATCCACATCCGAGCTGAAATTGAGTTCGCCACCGCCCAGCTTGCCCAGCCCGAATACGACCAGTTGCTGCGCGCTGCCGTCGGCGGCCCGGACAACGCCATGACGGCCAGTGAATTCCTGCTCCAGCGCGGACAGCCCCAACTGCAGGCACTCTTCGGCCAGCCGGGTAGCGCCGGCGAGCGTGGCCGGGACGTCATCCAGCCCGGTCAGGTCGCGCCAGATCAACCGGGTGGAGGCGGCGGTGCGGTAGCGGCGCAGGCGCTGCTGCCATTCGCTGGGTTGCAGCGGGTCCAGCTCGGGCAGCGGCAACGGCGGGCAGCCTGCCTGCGTGAGGTGCGGCAACAGCGTCGGCTGGCGGCACAGGGTGTCGATGGCGAAGTCGCTGGTGACGGCCAGCGCGCGCAGCGTGTCCAGCACGGGGCCCGGCGGCGGCCAGTGCCCGGCATCGGTCAGCGACAGGGCCAGCCGCGCGAGCGCACGGTCGACCAGGGGAACAAGGGCGTCGGGGACGCGCGCGGGCGCGGCGAGGTCGGAAATCGGCATGAGGGGATTATGCCCGGCGCGGGTCGCCCTGCAGGGCAGAAGCGTGTTCACCGGTTGAGCGGTCATGCCCGGGCGCGTGTCGACGCGCGAAACCCCATCGGCGCCCCGATGTTCCGGAGGCGAGACATAAAAAAGCCCGCTTGCAGCGAACTGCCAGCGGGCTCTGCTCCCTCCCCCACGTCGGGATGCAGGTCGATCTTCTAGGGTCGGCGGAGAACTTGCACGCTGCACTGCAAAACAATACTTGCGGGTACAGAAGTAGGCCGGAAAGCTGAACAGGGAGGCGCCGATGTGAAAACGCCATCCCACCAAGGTAGAACCCCTGCCCCTGCGTGGATCGCCGATAATGGGGATCCCCCCAAAAACGTTGTCGTCATGTCTGTCGATCGCATTGCAAACGCGCGTCTGCGTGACCGCGTTGTCTCCGCCGAAGCTGCCGCCGCCCTGATCCAGCCGGGTGAAACCGTCGCCATGAGCGGCTTTACCGGTTCAGGCTATCCCAAGGCGGTGCCGGTCGCGCTGGCGCAGCGCATCGAGGCGGTGCACGCCCAGGGCCTGCCGTTCCAGATCAGCCTGATGACCGGCGCCTCGACCGCGCCGGAGCTGGACGGCGCGCTGGCCAAGGCCGATGGCATCGCGATGCGCATGCCCTTCCAGAGCGACCCGGATGCGCGCAACCGCATCAACGAGGGCAAGCTGGATTACATCGACATCCACCTCAGCCATGTCGCCCAGCACGTGTGGTTCGGCTTCTATGGCGACATCGACACCGCGGTGATCGAGGTCTCGGCGATCCGCGAGGACGGCTCATTGGTGCCCTCCACCTCGGTCGGCAACAACAAGACCTGGCTGGATCTGGCCAAGAAGGTGATCGTCGAGGTCAACGCGTGGCAGCCGGCCGGCGTGGACGGCATGCACGACATCTACTACGGCACCGCGCTGCCGCCGCACCGCAAGCCGATCCCACTGGTGCACGCCAACGACCGCATCGGCGAGACCGCACTGCGCTGCGACCCGGACAAGATCGTGGCGGTGGTGCGCACCAACGGCCCGGACCGCAACAGCCCGTTCAGCCCGATCGATACGACCAGCGAGCAGATCGCGCAGTACCTGATCGAGTTCCTCAAGCACGAAGTGGCCAAGGGCCGCCTGCCGGCCAACCTGCTGCCGCTGCAGAGCGGCGTGGGCAACATCCCGAACGCGGTGCTGGCCGGGCTGGCCAAGAGCGGCTTCCGCGATCTGAGTGCGTTCACCGAGGTGATCCAGGACGGCATGCTCGACCTGCTGCGCGACGGCGTGTTGAGCTATGCCTCGTGCACCGGCTTCGCGCTGAGCCCGCAGGCGAACGAGACCTTCAAGGAACACATCGATTTCTACCGCGAGCGCATCATCATGCGCACGCAGGAAATTTCGAACCACCCGGAACTGGTGCGCCGCCTGGGCTGCATCGGCATGAACGGCATGATCGAAGCCGACCTGTACGGCAACGTCAACTCGACCCACGTAATGGGAAGCCGGATCATGAACGGCATCGGCGGCTCGGGCGACTTCGCGCGCAACGGCTTCCTGTCTGCCTTCCTGAGCCCGTCGACGGCCAAGAACGGCAGCATTTCGGCGATCGTACCGATGGTGAGCCACGTGGATCACACCGAACACGATGTCTCGGTGATCGTCACCGAACAGGGCCTGGCTGATCTGCGCGGCCTGACCCCGCGCAAGCGCGCGCGGGTGGTGATCGACAACTGCGCGCATCCGGATTTCCGCGACCAGCTGAACGACTACTTCGACCGCGCGAGCCGTGAGAGTTACGGCAAGCACACCCCGCACCTGCTGCCGGAAGCGCTGTCGTGGCACCAGCGGTGGCTGGATACCGGGACGATGAAGGCCTGATGCTGCACGGTACCGACCAACGGTCGGTACCTACCGGGGGATAGCCGGTCGATACCCACCCGCGGGATAGCCGGTCGATACCCACCCGCGGGATTCACCGGTAGGCCACGACCGTTGGTCGTGGCGCACGCGACCCGGGTATTACGCGTTGCGCAGCGTTGCCAGCGACTCGGCCTGCAGCCGCTCGTAGATCGCGAACTCGTCCTCCACCTTCATGCCCAGCGCCTGCTCGAAGGCATCGCGGTTGGCATGTGCGGCGTAAGCGCGTTGTTCGTCGCCACCGAGATTGGACTGGAAGATGCCCGCGGCGCTGACCGGCAGGAAGTCCTCATAGACGATCGGATCGGCACTGGCCAGGCCGGCGGCGATCAGCGCTTCGGCCGGCAGGTCACCCACCGCACCCAGGTTGGCACGACCGGCCTCGGTCAGGGCATAGCGGTAGTAACCCAGGCCTTCGCGACGCAGGGTGTCGTGGTCATCCGGGAAAGCGGTGAACGCCGCGGCCAGGCGGGTCGGGTAATCCTGGCCGGTGCTGCCGGCACCCCCACTGTCGCGCGCCTGCGCCAGCAGCTGGTCATACAGCGCGCGGCCCTTGGGCGTCAGGGCGAGGCCACGCTGTTCAATCTCACCAAAGCGCGCGGTATGCGTACCGGCATCGCCGGCGTCCCCCGAGGGGAAGTGCACGGTCTCTTCCAGCGCCTTGAAGCTGGTCTGGCGCAGGAGGATCGGGCAGCGGCGCGGTGGCGGACCTTCGATCACCGCTTTGGCGTCGATGCCACGCGCGAGCATGCCGGCCTGCGCGGCGTCGATGTCCAGCGTGCGCGGGGTCAGGTGGTTGATGTGCGGGCCGCGGAAGCTGACCACGTCGGCGATGAGCCGGTGCGCGTCATGCAGCGCGTGATATGTGTCCAGCGATACCGTGGCATCGCCGTGCCAACGGAAGGTCTCCAGCGCCTCGATGACGAAGCGTCGCGCATCGGCTTGGTCGAGGCCGCCCTCGCGTTCGGCCTGCGCGATCAGGGCCAGCGCGGTATCGGTGAAGATCCGGCGCTTGGCGAGAATGGCAGCGGACTGCTCGCGCAGCGCGACGTTCTCGATCAGCTCCAGCCGCAGCAGCGAAGTGAACACCCGGAACGGATTGCGTGCCAGCGCCTGCGCGGTACGCGGCCGGAACGCGGTGGAATGCACCGGCACGCCGGCCACGGAGAGGTCGTAGTAGCCGATCGGGTACATGCCCATCAGCGCGAACAGGCGGCCCAGCGTGGCCAGTTCTTCCGCCGTGCCGACCCGGATCGCGCCGTGGCGTTCCTGGTCGAGGCGGGCACGTTCGTCAGTGCGGTCCAGTTGCTCGGCCAGCGCCGGATTGGCGGTCAGCACGGCGTCGTTGATCTCGGCCACCAGGTCGACCAGGGTGCCGTACAGCGGCACCTCGGTGCGGTACATGGTGGACATCGCCTGGGCGAACAGGCTGCGGATATCGTCGGGTGAAACGAAACGGTCGGTGCTCATGACGTACTCGGCAACGGATCACGGGGAGGGACAGCAGTCCGCCATTGTCGCCGAGGCGGTCGCGCGCGGCGATCTGCACAGCAGCAAAGGGGGCGGCAGGGTAGAGCCACCCCATGGGTGGCTGCATCGAATGCGATGGGCGCGAAGAGCATCCACGCATGGCGTGGATACGCGGTATCTCAGCGCGTCGCCGCGTCCGCCGGGTTGGCCGCCGTGCGCTGCCGCTGCTCGCGGTTGCCGAGCTGGCGCTGCAGCGTGGCGTCGAGCTTCACCGGGCGGTCCCAGTGGTCGTGGCTGGCGACGATGGCGTGGCGCAGCGCGCGCCAGTGCAGGTTGGTCGGGGTGACCGGGAGCTCGGCGACCACCGCTTTCCAGCGTTTGGCCTCACCCTCCTCCGGCACCGCGCGCGACCACGCCTGTACGCTCTCGCGGCAGGAATGTTCGATCACGTGCGCCCAGAAACAGGCGAAGTAGATGTCGCCGGCCTGCCAGCCGTGGGTGTGCATCAGCGCGGCGACGTAACCGCGCGAGACACCGGCGTAGCGCGAGACTTCATCCAGGAAGCTGTCCGGATAGCGCTCGGCGTAATGATTGATGTCCTGCAGCTGGGTATCCACCCAGGCATCGCCGGTGTCCACCACGTAGGCGGCGGACTTCTCCGGGGTCTGCTCGGCCGCGGCCGCCCAGGGCAGCATCAGCAGCAGCGCGAGCAGGCCGGCGCGCATCATACGGCCTGCGCGGCCTTGGCCTCGATGGTCCGCAGCGCCTGCGGCCAGTCGAAGGCGGTCGGCGCGTCGACCATGCGCGGCTCGTCATCGGCCACGCCGTGCTGGGTCTCGTGCGCCCAGGTCACCGCGTACGGGGTGTGGATGCCCCAGCCGCCAAGGGTGATCACCGGCTCGATGTCCGAGCGCAGCGAATTGCCGACCATCACGAAGCGCTTGATCGGCAGATCGAACTCCTCCAGCACGCGCGCGTAGGTTTCCGGGTCTTTCTCGGAGACGATCTCGATGCGCGGGAACAGGTCGCGCAGGTTGGCCACCTTGATCTTGGCTTCCTGGTGGAACAGGTCGCCCTTGGTGATCAGCACGACCGGGTAATCGCGGGCGATCTCGGTGACCGACTCACGCACACCGTCGATCAGCTCGACCGGATGGCGCAGGGTGTCGTGGCCGATGTCCAGCATCTGCTGCAGGTCGCGGGCGCTGATGGTCTGGTTGGTGATCTCGATGGCCGCTTCGACCATCGACAGGGTCATGCCCTTCACGCCGTAGCCGAACACACCGAGATTGCGCTGCTGCACTTCCAGCAGGTGGCGCGCGGTCTGCGTGTCATGCACGTCGATGTAGCGCGACAGGATGTCGAGGTAATCCTGTTCGGCCTTGCGGTAGAAATCCTCGCTCTTCCACAGCGTGTCATCACCGTCAAAACCAACCAGGCCGATAGCGCCTTGCGGCGTGGGCAGGGAAGTCATCATCGGCCAAGGATACCAACAGCAGCCAAGCCGCCCCAACCGGCGACGCAAAAAGAAAGGGCGGCCGAAGCCGCCCTTTCCCCCTCACTGCGCTACCGGTGTCCCCGGTCCTTACTTGCTCTGCTGGGCGCCGTTATCGGCGGCCTTGCCCTGCTGGGCGGCCACGTACGCCTTGTATTCATCCGGCGAGAGCTCGCCGTCCTTGTTGGTGTCGGCCTGGTCGAACACCTGGGCGAGGCCCGCGTTCACCTGCGCCTCGGATTTGCTGATGGTGCCGTTGCCGTCGGTATCGACGCTGGCCCAGGTCTGGCCACCGCCACCGTTGGCCTGCGAGGAGGCCTGCGCTGCGGCGTTGGCCGCAGTATCGGCTGCGTCACCGGCCTGCGCCGCCGCCTGCTGCGCCTGGGCGGCCTGGTTCTGGGCCTGCGCGGCACTCTGCTGCGCCGACTGGGCCATCGCCGGAATGGCCAGCACACTGCCTGCGGCGACGATCAGGGCGATCAGGGGCTTGCGGATGCGAGTAGTCATTGGGGTGGTCTCCTTGGGTGGTTGTTGCGCGGCCTGTTGTTTCCGCACGGCCCCACACTGCCACCCCGTTTGTGAATCGATATTGCCCCTCGATCGCCCTGCGCACGCCGCCTTAACCACTCGCAGGAATACGTGCAGTACCGCGCTGGTTAGCCGCAGGTGAGCAGTTGGTAACGCACCCATTCATTGAGGCCGCATTTAACCGGAAGCGAACGCAATCTCACGCCGCGTTGCTGTTTTTTTCGCCTGAGCGGGAACTGAACAAAAGCCAGCCCAGCGCAACACCTCCGATCGCGCCGGCCACTTCCAGCACCACGCGTGAGCCGAGTTCGTTCGGATCGTGGATGCTGGCGAGGAACAGCCGGGCATACAGCGGCGACTCGAGCCGCATCATCCCCATGTAGAAGAGGTTCCAGGCATCGATGCCGGCCGAGGCCACCACCGCGATCACGCAGGCCCAGCCGATCGCATGGCCATCGGTCCAGCCTGCCCAGCGGCACAGCCGGTGCCACAGCGCATACACCAGCAGCCCGACCATCAGCGCGATCAGCCCTGCCTCCAGCGTTCCCAGCAATCCAAAGTGCAGCGGCAGGTTCATCGTGGTCCGATCCGGCGGTCAGCGCACAGTGTAGCGGTGCGCCTCATCGGACCGGCACGTCGTAGGCGGTGGTCGGCGCCGGCTCGGGCTGCAGGGTGAAATGCCACCACTCCATCGGGTAGTTGGCGAAGCCACGCCGGGCCATCGCCTGGCGCAGCTGCTGGCGGTGGCGGCGCTGCGCCGTGCTGATCTCCGGCGCATCGGTATGCGCGCGCGGGCCGAAGAAGTCGAACTCGGTGCCCATGTCCACGGCAGCGCAGGCACCCTGGCGGCAATCGAGCAGGGTCAGGTCGACCGTGGCAGCCCGGCTGTGGCCGGAGGTCTCGGCGATGTAGCCACCGAGCAGAGCTGGCTTGTCGAGGTCGGGGTACTGCAAGGCCTTGCGCGACTGTTCGTGCGGGTCGTGTGCCCAGGCGACGAAGGCCTTCACCGCGTGGGCCGGGCGGTAGCAGTCAAAGAGGCGCAGCGCGAACCCTTCGGCACGCAGGTCGGCTTCCACCTGCGCTAGCGCGGCGGCGGCCGGGGCGAGCAGATAGCACTTGGGCGCGTCATAGCCGGGCACGCGTCGCCCGGTGAAGTTGTCCGCGCCGGCGTAGCGGATGTCCTGTTCGATCGCCGGTGCCAGCGTGCGGATATCGACCAGTCCGGCTTCGGCCACATCGCGCGCGGGCGAGAGCGTCACCGCTGGCGCTGCCGCGTGGGCGCTCCCGACCAGCAGCGCCAACAACAGCGTGCTACGGGCAATCACCGATGCGGGTGAAGCGCAGGTCCTGGTAGTCATAACTGAAGTCGATCTCCGGATCGATCGCGGCCAAGGTCAGGGCGGGCGTGGCGCCGGGCTGCAGCTGCAACCACGGCTCGGCATCGGCCCCGAGCGTATCCCACTGCACCAGCCAGCGCGCGCCGAGCTGCATGACCCGGCCGCGCAGCATCGGCGACTTGACCACGCTGAAGCGCAGCGCGCCCTGCTCCGGACAGAGCAGGGCCTCGCCCAGCCACGGGTCGCGGTAACGGCCCTGCGCAGACGCCGTGGTGCGGAGCGAAGCCGGCCGACGCGCGCGGGTATCCGGTCGTACCTTGCCGTCACCCCGGCGGTCGGCACGCTCCTGTTCAAGCAGGGCCAGATAGTGGTCCACGTCGGCCGTGTCCTCCGCTGCGGTGTAGTGCTTCAAGGCCACCTGCATCAGTGCGGTGCGTGCATCCTCGGCGTCGCCGTTGATCAGGATCACCACGCCGACCTTGCGGTCCGGCAGCAGCGCGAGCGAGGAATACATGCCGGACAGCGTGCCGGTGTGCGCCACCTTCCACTGCCCGTCCATGTCCGACAAGCGCCACCCGTAACCATAGGCAGAGACATGCGCGTTGTCCCAGCGCCGCTGCCGCTCGCCCAGGGGCATCGGCATGTGCGCGGTCCACAGTGCGCGGCGCTGCGCCGTGCCCAGCCAGCCGGGAGCCCGTGCGGGATCGAGCAGCACCTGCATCCAGCGGGTCATGTCGCGCAGGCTGCAACGGATGCCGCCGGCCGCCATCGAGGTCAGATCGGCGCTGCTCCCGCCGTCGGCCCCCTGCACCACGTTGCGGCCGTCCTTCCGCGCGTGCGGCTGGGCGACGTTGCCGACCGCCGCGACCGACCACGCGCCGACCTGGCAGCGATCCATCCCCAGCGGCGCGAACACTTCCTCGCGCAGCAGTTGATCGTAAGGCTTGCCACCGGCGGCAGCGGCGACCTCGCCCGCGACCACATACATCAGGTTGTCGTAGGCGTAGCCGCTGCGGAAGCTGGTGACCGGCCTGAGATGGGCCAGGCCGGCGATGATGTCCTGCCGGGTGAAACTGTTGGGCTCGGGCCACAGCATCAGGTCGCCCGCCCCCAGGCCGAGGCCGCTGTTGTGGATCAGCAGGTCACGCACCTGCATCTGCTGCGTCACCCAAGGGTCATGCATGCGGAACTGCGGCATGTACTTGATGACCGGGTCATCCCAGCGCAGTGCACCGCGCTCGACCAGGCGCGCGAGCAGCGCGGCGGTCATCGCCTTGCTGTTGGAGGCGATCTTGAACAGGGTGTCCGGGTCGATGGGGTCGCCGCTGCCGGCGATCCGCTCGCCGGCAGTGCGTTCGTACACGACGCGCCCATCCTCCACCACGGCCATGGCCAGGCCCGGCAGCGCGGCGCGCACCCGGGTCTGGTCGAACATCCGGTCGAACGACGGTGGCGTCGCCGCAGCGGTGCTGGCCGCCATCCCGAGCCCTGCCAGCACCGCCGTCCACGCCCATTGTTTCCTGGCGCTCATGCCATCAATAGTTCCAGGTCACCGTGAGCTGTGCATAGCGGGGCGACTGGAAGCCGGTGCCATACCCATAGAGCGGGTTCGGCGTGCCGATGCTGTCCTGCGGCTCATAGTCCTGGTCCACCGAGACGATGCGCTGCTGGTTGAGCACGTTGTAGATCGCCAGCTTCACGTTGATGTCCAGCGGCACTGGAATCTTGTACGCCACGCTCATGTCCAGATCGTACGTCCACGGGGTACGGCCATCGCCGCCGCGCGGAGAATGCACGAAGACCCGCTCGGACGGCACCGAGGCCTGGCAGTTGGAGACGCAGACGTAGTAGCTGTGGAAGTCGGTGTCATCGAACGGATTGCCGGCGCCGAAGCGGGTGATCGGGCTGCCCGACTGGATGCCCAGCGTCGCCGCCACGGTCAGGTTCTCGGTCACCGCGTAGCTGCCACGGAACTTGAACTGGTGCCGGCGATCATTGGCCAGGTAGCCGTAGCCGCGGTAGTTCACCCACGGATTGTCGAAGTTCTCGGTACGCCCCGAATCGGCGAAGTCGGTATCGGAGTTGACCGGTCCCTCGGCGTTGCCACGGCCGTAGGCGAGCGTATAGGACGCGTTGAAGCCCCACGCGCCGTCCCATGCGCGGTCGACCTGCAGTTCCAGGGCCTTGTAATCACGCTTGGGCTTGACCCAGCCGCGCTGGCCGACGTAATTGCCGTCGTCGTCGTACAGGGCCCAGCCTTCGCGCGAGGTGTCGATGTCGATCCAGGCGTCGTTGCTGCCATCGCAGTCGCTGTCGCCCCAGACGGTGTTGGTGCGGCCGGGATTGCCCATGATCCAGACCCCATCGATCGCCCCGCACTGGCCGGTGGCGGTGATGTTCATGTCATCGATGGCGTTGTTGAGGCGACGGTAGGTGACGCTGGCGCCGACCGACCACGACGCGCTGAGCATGTGCTGGAAGCCGAGGATGGCTTCATCCTGGTAGACCGGATCCATGTCCCGGTTCACTTCGGCGCGCAGGTCCGGCACGCTGCCGTCGCCCTGCGAGTTGTCCACCGGCCCGATCTGGCCGCCCAGGTTCGGCACGTTGTTGCTCGCGCCGCTGTAGCCCAGGAACTCGTACCAGGTGCGCTCATCCAGGAAGCCACCAGCCTGCTTGATGTTGATCACGTTGGCCACGGGCAGGAAGTAGCGGCCCAGGTTGCCGAACACCTTGGTGGTGCCGTCACCGCGCACGTCCCAGGCAAAGCCCAGGCGCGGGGCGATCATGTCGTCGATCTTGATGTAGCTGTCGCCGTCGCCGCCCTTGTTGTCGAACCCTTCCACGCGGGCGCCGATGTTGAGCAGGAGGTTCGGCGTGACCTGCCAGTTGTCTTCGATGTAGTACGCCGAGTTGATGGTCTCGAACGAACCGGCCACTTCGTAGCGGCGGGTGCGCGCGCCCAGTCCACTGGCCGGGACCACGCCGCCGTTGAGCGAGCTGCCCGGGGTGCGGTAATAGATGTCATAGCGCAGCCCGCCCGGGCCGGGATAGGCCCGCTCGTAGTCGGAGGTGTTCTCTTCGCGGTCCATGCCGAAGCGCAGCAGATGGTTGCCAAGCGACCATTCGAAGTCGGCACGCGCCGCCTTGCGGGTATCCAGGGCCGATTCCAGCTGCGAACTGCTGGTGCAGCTGCGATCGCCCTGCAGATCGGTGGGCACGCCCTGGCTGGCGGTGCGGTTGTCGAACACCCGGTTGCAGTTCTCGTCCATGAGGCTGCTCTGGGTGCGGTTGCGCTTGTTCTCGCCGTACATCAGCTTCATGGTCAGGTCGTTGTTGACCTGCCAGCTGTAGGTGCCGGACCAGTTCTTGCCGCCCACGGTGTTGTAGACCTGGTTGGTGCGGTCGCCCACTGCCAGGCCGGTGTCGTAGTCGTACTTGTAGACGTCGGTGACGGTATCGCTTTTGTCCGAGAAGCCGAACAGCGAGAGCATCTGGTTGTCGGTGATCTGCCAGTCCAGCTTGCCGCCCCAGAACGGATCGTCGGCGGTGCCGCGGTTGAGCACGGTGCCGGCATCGTTGGTGGAGTTGGGCTTGTAGTCGCGTGCTTCGTACATGCCGAAGAAGAACAGCTTGTCCTGCACCAGTGCGCCGGAGGCGAACACGTTCAGCGCGCTGCGCGAGTAATCATCGCGGCTGGCGGTGATGTAGCGGCTGCCATCACGGTCGTAGCGGTCACGCGCCTGCGACTGCCAGGCGCGCGGTTCCAGCACCAGCTCGGCGCCAGCCTTGAAGTCGTTGCTGCCCGAGCGGGTCACCGCGTTGATCACGCCGCCGGTGCTGCGCCCGAACTCTACCGAATAGCCGCCGGTCTTGACCTGGAATTCCTGGTAGAACGCGAACGGCACCGAGGAAAAACCGACCCGGTTGTAGAAGTCGGTGACATTCAGGCCATTGATGTAAACGGTGTTCTCGGCGACCGACGAGCCGCCGAAGGAAATGCCCTGCCCACCCAGCGAGCCTTTGCCTTTGACGGCGCCGGGAGCCAACAGGGCCACGGCGGTGATGTCGCGGTCCACCGGCAGGCGCGAAAGCTCCTCGCGGGTGATGTTGGTGGCCGATTCGGTCGACTTCACGTCCACCATCGACACCACCTGCGGCGCGCGTACCTGCACCGTGCCCAGCGTGTTGACGCCGCTGACCGGCACATTCACCGTTGTCGCACTGCCGAGGCCGACATTGATCTGGCCCACCTGCGCGGGCGCGCCGCCGGCCACGGTCACGTCCAGGTCATAGGTGCCCACCGGCAGCAGCGGGATGCGGTAGCTGCCATTGGCCTCGGCCCTCACCGAGCGGACGAACCCAGTGGCGGGATTGCGCACGGTCACCGTGGCGTTCTCCAGGCGCTGCCCGGAATCGGTGATCAGCTTGCCGACCACGGCACCGTCCTGCGCCATCGCCGCCGGCGCCAGGCTGCCGAGGCAGGCCCCCAGGGCAACGCACAGCGCCGCCCGCTTCAATCGATTTACGTTCATTCCCTGCTCTCTCCTGCAGATGTGGAATCGTGGATACCGCTGTTTACCGTTTACCGCTTGGCCCCCAGTGGCACCACGTGCGACTGGAAGTCGTAGTTCCATTGATCGAAGTACAGATTGCCGCCGGACCACTCGGCTTCACCGCGCTGCGAATCCACCGTGTCCGAGCGGAAATGCTGCTTGGCCGGCACCAGCGGCTGGCCGTAGTCGTCGTTGAAGGCGATGCGGTAGGCATCCAGCCCGCCCAGATAGAAATCGCGCAGCGCCTGCTGCGGACTGTCCAGCCGCCCGGTGGTGACATCCATCGGCACCCAGCCATAGGGGGCCAGATACACCGCGCCCCAGTCGTGCAGGTTGTTGTAGCCGGCCGCATCATCGGAATAGACCATGCCCGACTGCCAGCGCGCGGGAATGCCGTTCAGGCGCAGCAGGGCGATCAACAGCAGCGTCTGCTGGCCGCAGTCGGCGTGGCCGGCGTGCAGGGCGTAGTCGCTGATGTTGGAGATCGTCGCGTACTCGCGCGCACCGGCCCACGGAATGGCGTCCACCGCGTCGAACAGCTTCTGCACGATCCGGTACGGATCGGTCTCCGTCCCGACCACCTTCGTCGAGAACGCGCGCAGCGCCGGGGTGAACACGATGTGCGGCGCCTGCTCGGCGAGGTACGGCTTCAGCGCAGGATCTTCCGGCGTGGGCTGGACCCTGGCCGGATCGATCTCGATATGGCGCGCGTACACAGTCACTGCGTAGCGGATCTGGAACTCGGTGGGCGTGCCGGCCACTGCCTTGCGCTCCAGGTAGGCGGTGCGCTGCAGCGTGGCTTCGGGAGCCACCTGCGCGCCGGCCGGCGTACTCGCCATCCAGGTGATGTCTTCCTGCTGGCCGGCAATGGCGCGCGGGTACGGAATCCATGCACGGATGGTTTCGCCGGCAGGCACGGCGTCGGGCTTGACCACCAGCGACTGGGTCACCTCGACGCGGCGCGGCACGAGGCTGGTCGCGCCGGTGGCGCGGGCGGCCGCGACGATCTCCTGGTGGTGCGGGTGCAGATGCTCGTAAGGGCCATCCTTCGGCACCGCGGCATCGGGTGCGCGCCGGGCGCGCGCCTCGGCACTGACCCGGAACAGGTTGGACGGCGCGCGTTTGAAGTAGCGGCGCTGGCCATCGATATCGAGGTGTTCGATCAGGCCGGCGGCATCCCAGCGCGCGAATTCGTCCGCGCGAAGATCGGGAATCTGCTTCCGCAGCTGTGCTTTGGCGCCCTCTGCATCCAGGCTGAAGTCCAGGCGCATGCGGCGCATCCGCTCGCGCTGGTATGCGTAGTCCCGGCGTGCGGCCTCGTCGAGCGTGCTGTCGTGCAGCGCGGCATCGATCTGGGCGTCGGCCGTGGCGAACGCACCCCGGTCGACCTGGGCGATCACCTGCGGCAGCGGCGACACTGCCGCCACCGCGTACAGTGAGGGCAGCGCCAGCAACAGACAGCCCGCCGCACGGCAGCGCGCGGTGTGGAGCGAGAACGGTTTGCGCATCACAGGATCCACGGCGACACTTCCCAAGGTGCGGGTGGGGTAATCGCTGTGTAACACGGGCCTGATAGCCGGTCAATAATTTATTCTTGCTTTCGCCGAAAAAAGGAATAAATATTCCTGACGTTTCCGAGGAGGGTGACCGCGTGACGATCCAGGCTTCCCCCCACCGCCCCGTGCGGTCCCGCTGGCTGTCGCGCGCCGTGCTGGCTGCACTGCTGGCCACCAGCGTCGCGCCAGCGTGGGCCGAGGCGCCGCGTGCTGCGGCCAGCGCTGATTTCGGCGGGGTCATCGCCCTGCGCGAGGCCTATCTCAGCCCGGGCTTCTGGGCCGATCGCCTGCCCGATCCGGACCGCGTGATCCTCGATCGCGCCGGTATCGCGGCGCAGAACGCCCGGATGCGGGCCGAGGATGCCTCGATCCATGACCTGCGCGCGTTGCCGGCGCAGCTGCCCCGCGCTCAGGTGCTGGGCAGCATCCAGTCGCTGTCCAAGTGGCCGGAGCGCACGCTGTACGGCCAGGATGGCAAGACCATCAGCGACCGGCAGCGCAGTGAGGCGCTGGCCAACCTCGCCGTTGAGTCCATACCGGCGCAGCGCCCGCTGCAGTACGGCCTGGTGACCCATCGCGCGGCGCTGCGGGCGTTCCCGACCGCGCTGCGGGTGTTCAGCAGCCAGGGCGACACCGACATCGACCGCTTCCAGGAATCGGCGCTGTTCCCCGGCGACGCCGTGGCGGTGCTGCATGAAAGCGCGGACGGACGCTGGCTGTTCATCACCAGCGAGCGCTACTCGGCGTGGATGGAGAAGCGCTTCGTCGGCATCGGCGATGCCGACACCGTGCTCGGCTACGGTCAGCACGGGCCGTACCGGGTGGTCACCGGGGCCACGGCGTTCACCGCGTATACCCCGGAAGAGCCGCGCGTATCGCGGCTGCAGCTGGACATGGGCGTGCGCCTGCCGGTGGTCGCCGACTGGCCGCTGGACAAGACGGTCAACGGCCAGCAGGCCCACGCCGCGCATGTGGTGCAGCTGCCGGTGCGCGAAGCCGATGGTCGCCTGGCACTGATCCCGGCGCTGCTGCCGCGTTCGCAGGACACCGCCGACGACTACCTGCCGCTGACTCCGCGCACGCTGCTGACCCAGGCTTTCAAGTTCCTCGGCGAGCGCTACGGCTGGGGCCACGATTACGATACCCGCGACTGTAGTGGCTTCATCTCGGAGATCTACCGCAGCGTCGGCGTGCTGATGCCGCGCAACACCAGCGCGCAGGCGATCAGCCCGGCGCTGGACCGCATCGCGTTCACCGCCAAGGACGGCAAGGCCACGCGCGACGCCGCGGTGAAGCAGCTGCAGGTGGGCGACCTGATCTATATCCCCGGCCACGTGATGATGGCGATCGGCCATATCGACGGCCGCACCTGGCTGATCCACGACACCGCCGGCGGCGGCTGGCTCGGCGCGGACGGCACGCGCGTGCAGGCGCATCTCAACGGCGTGTCGGTCACCCCGCTGGAGCCGATGATGGCCAGCGATACAGTGAGCTACATCGACCGCATCACCAACATCCAGCGCCTTCGGCCACAGAACCCCTGAATGAAGATCACCGACATCGAACTCGGCATGCTGCGCGTGCCGTTGAAGACCCCGTTCAAGACCGCGCTGCGCACCGTGGACACCGTCGAAGACGTGGTGGTGCTGATCCGTACCGACAGCGGCCACACCGGCTACGGTGAAGCGCCGGCCACGGCGGTGATCACCGGCGACACCCACGGCTCGATCATCGAGGCCATCGACGGCTTCATCAAGCCGCGCCTGATCGGCGAGGACGTGGCCAACCTCAACCGGCTCTGCGGCCTGATCCAGACCTCGATGGAGCGCAACACCAGCGCCAAGGCGGCGGTGGAGATCGCGGTCTACGATCTGTGGGCGCAGCTGCACAACGCGCCGCTGTACCGCATGCTCGGCGGTGGCGACCCGGTGATCACCACCGACATCACCATCAGCGTGGACTACATCGACAAGATGGTGGCCGACTCGCTCTCGGCGATCGAACGCGGCTTCGAGTCGCTGAAGATCAAGGTCGGCAAGGACATCGGCCTGGACATCGAGCGGGTCAAGGCGATCCATGCCGCGGTGCAGGGTCGTGCCCTGCTGCGGCTGGATGCCAACCAGGGCTGGACCGCCAAGCAGGCCGTGCATGCGATGCAGGCGCTGGAAGAAGCCGGCGTCGTGCTGGAGCTGCTGGAGCAGCCGGTCAAGGCCGCCGACATCAGCGGCCTGAAGTACGTCACCGACCGGGTCAACACGCCGGTCATGGCCGATGAAAGCGTGTTCAATCCCGGCCAGGTGTTCGACCTGATCCAGCAGCGCGCCGCCGACATCATCAACATCAAGCTGATGAAAACCGGCGGCCTGTCCAATGCGATCCGCATCGCCGACATCGCCGCGATCTACGGCGTGCCGTGCATGATCGGCTGCATGATCGAATCGAGCATCTCCGTGGCCGCCGCCGTGCATCTGGCGGTCGCCAAGAGCGACATCATCACCAAGGTGGATCTGGATGGGCCGTCGCTGGGCCAGTTCAACCCGGTCACCGGCGGGGTCAACTTCAACGAATCGGAGATCACCATCAGCGATGCGCCCGGGTTGGGCATCACCGAAGTACGTGGGCTGGAAATGATCACGCCGCGGCGGTGGTGAGCGTTGTATCCGCCTCGCCGGTCGCCTACGGTAGAGCCACGCCATGCGTGGCTGCCGTTCGCGCAATCCCACCTGCCGCAGCCCCCCATGGGGTGGCTCTACCGGACCTGACCCCCTCCCCATGCCGCCCCTGGTGAAAATCCGCTCCGAGCGTGACCACATGTCGGCGATCGAACGTCGCATCGCCGACTTCATCCTCGACAACGCCCACCTGCTGCGCGATTACTCGTCCCAGCAGCTGGCGAGCGCGCTGGGCATCAGCCAGTCCAGCGTGGTCAAGTTCAGCCAGAAACTCGGCTTCAAGGGCTATCCCGACCTCAAGTACTCCATCGGCGAGGCGGTCGCCCGCGCCGGCAACGATCCGCACAGCCGGCCGCCCGCGCCCGAGGCCGCCGACGACTACGCCCAGATCGCCGAGCGCCTGCGCGTGAGCAAGGCCGCCGCTGAAGAGGAAACCTGGCTGGCCAATCCGCAGGCCGACATCGAAGCCATCGTGCAGCTGATCGATGGGGCGCCCAAGGTGTTCGTCTATGGCCTGGGCGATGACGGCCTGTACGCACGCGAGTTCGCCATGCGCCTGTCGCTGCTGGGCATGCTCACCGTGCACCACGCCGACCCGATCCTGATGATGGCCAACCTCTCGGCGGCACGCACGGGCGATGCGATGCTGGTGTTCTCCGAGTTCGGCAAGCTGCCGCAGCTGTTCCAGCTCTCCCGCCAGTTCCAGGACATGGGCGGCAAGGTGGTCTCGATCACCCGCCACAGCGCCAATCCGCTGCGCGCGCATGCCGATGCCAGCCTGGTGCTGTGCGCCCACGACCCGGCGCCGCACGTGGCGCAACTGCTGTACCGTTCTTCCCTGCAGTCCCTGCTGGACTTCGTCTTCGTCCTGCTGTGCCACGCCAACCCGGACCGCCACCGCCAGCTCGGGGTGAACCTGGAACGGATCGAACACCTGATCGATACCTGATTGCCGGAGTAAACGATGCTGCCGTTGCTGCGTACCGCCCTCGCCGTTACCGCTCTCGCCGCCGCGCTGCCGGCCGGTGCACTCATCCCGGCGCCGCCGATGGCGCACAGCAGGCAGGCCATCGTGGTGGTCACCGACAGCTGGGACGCCTCGCACGGCCGACTGCAGGCCTATGAGCGCAAGAGCATCGACGGCGCCTGGCGCCCGCACGGCCCTGCCTTCACCGTAGCCGTTGGGCGCAACGGCAGTGCCTGGGGCCTAGGCCGTGCGTCGCTGCGCAACCAGCGGCCACAGAAGAAGGAAGGCGACGGGCGCAGCCCCGCCGGTATCTTCGAGATCGGCCCGGCATTCGGGTACGCGCCAACGATCGCCAGTGCCATGCCCTACCAGCCGATGACGGCCAGCCACTACTGCATGGATGTACCCGATTCGCGTTACTACAACCGCATCGTCGATGCCCAGGACGTCGGCGTCGCCGCAGTGAAAGGGTCCACCGAACCGATGCGGCTGGACCTGCACAACAAGGGCGATGTGCGCTATCGCGAGGGCTTTGTAATCGAGCACAACAGCAACCACACCCCTGGCGCCGGCAGCTGCATCTTCGCCCACCTCTGGCGCACGCCAGGCGAGGCCACTGCCGGCTGCACGGCCATGCAGCCGCAGCACATGAAGGCCCTGCTGGCCTGGCTGAAGCCGGATACCCGCCCGGCATTCGTCCTGCTGCCGAAGGACGAGTACGAGGATCTGCAGGTCGTTTGGGAGTTGCCGGCCCTGAGTGGAGCGAAGCGTTGAGCGCCCCGCCCGATCCACAACTCGAACGCGCGGTCAGCCGCTGGCAGATCGTCGGGCTCTCGATCAACGATGTGATCGGCAGCGGCATCTACCTGCTGCCTGCCGCCACCGTCGCCCTGCTCGGCCCCTTCAGCCTCTGGGGCGTGGTCGCCGCCGGCATCGTGGTGGCGCTGCTGGTGCTGTGCTACGCACAGGCGGCCAGTTATTTCGACGAGCCCGGTGGCAGCTATCTGTATGCGCGCGAGGCGTTCGGCCGGTTTGCCGGGTTCGAGATCGGCTGGATGATCTGGCTGACCCGGATCAGCTCGGCGGCCGCGCTCAGCAACGCGCTGGCCGACGCGGTGGCGCGCTTCTGGCCGTGGGCCGGGCATGACATCGGTCGCATCGCGATCATCGTGGTGTCGCTGGGCTTCCTCACCGCGGTGAACGTGGCCGGCGTGCGTTCGGCCGCACGCACCGGGGTGATCCTGGTGATCGGCAAGCTGCTGCCGCTGCTGCTGTTCGTGGCGATCGGCGTGTTCTACGTCGATACCGACCTGGCCTTCTCCGGCGTGCGCCCGGACCCGCACGATCTGCAGCGCATGGGCGAGGCCGCGCTGCTGCTGCTGTATGCGTACGCCGGGTTCGAGAACATCCCGGCTGCCGCCGGCGAGTACAAGAACCCGCGCCGCGATATTCCCTTCGCGCTGATCACCATGATCATCACCGTCACCGTGATCTACGGCGCGGTGCAGTTCATCGCACAGGGCACCCTGGCCGGCCTGGCCGCGTCGCCGACGCCGCTGGCCGATGCCGCCGCGAGTTTCGGCGGGCTCACGCTCGCGTTGATCCTCACCGTCGGCGCGACGATCTCCATCCTCGGCACCAACAGCAACACGATGATGATGGGCCCGCGCTTCCTGTTCGCCTTGGCGCGCGACGGCTACGGGCCGAAGATCCTGGCGCAGGTGCATCCGCGCTTCCGCACGCCGGCGGCGGCGATCATCGCGCAGGGCCTGATCGCGCTGGCGCTGGCCTTGTCCGGTTCGTTCGTGCAGTTGGCACTGTTGTCGATGACCACGCGCCTGTTCGCCTACATCGGCACGGCGGCGGCGGTGCTGGTGTTGGCGCGTCGCTTCCGTGATCGCCCGGGCGCGCTGAAGCTGCCGGGTGGGCCGTTGATTCCGATTCTCGCGCTGGTGCTGTGCCTGGCCTTGTTCGCCAGTGCGAGCTGGCAGAACATCGCCGCGGCAGGCATCGCGTTTGCCGTCGGTGCGGTCATTTACAGGTTCCCGCGCCGCGATCACGAGGGCTGAGAAGCTGCACAGGTGAATGGCGCTTGATGTGTCATTCACCTCGCGGGTCCATGGCGTTAACCCGGCCTTGGGTACGGTGAAGCCTCACCCAACCGGAGCCAACACATGAGCACTGACTATCAGATTCCCGGCCGGGTGCCGGAAGACGGTGTCCCGCGCCAGGCCGTATCGGACTATTGGCGTGAACGCTTTCCGAGCGAACCGTATTACGACAACAACCAGTTCTTCGATGACTATGAGCCGGCCTACCAGCTGGGCCATCGCACCCGCGCCGACGACATGATCCGCGCCTACGAAGAAGTGGAAGCCGAGCTGCAGACCCGCTGGGCGCAGGAACGTGGCCAGAGCAAGCTCAGCTGGGAGCAGGCCCGCAACGCGGTCCGCCGCGGCTGGGATGAATCCACCGCGCTGCGCCAGGCGCATCTGGACAAGGGTGTGCCGCGCGGCACCTGATCGCGCCTGCGTTCACCCACGGCACATCGACGACGGCGGCCTTCGGGTCGCCGTTGTCGTGTCCGCAGGACGTCTGGTCCACGCGCCGTTGATGGGCATGGTGTACAACAGGGGCTGGCCATCGCCTCCCCGACGGAGACTTCCATGACCCGCAAGCTGTTGCTCACCCTCGCCATCAGCCTCACCCCCGCCCTGTTCACCACCGCCTGCGTCGCTGCAGACAACGCTGCCGCGCCCGTCGTGGCGAAGGCACAGTGGCCGTTCGCCGCTACCGAGTTCGCCCGATTCGACGAGCCCTGGGCGATGAGCTTCCTGCCCGACGGCAGCCTGCTGGTCACCGAGAAGAAAGGCGCGCTGAAACATTTCAACGTGCAGACCCGCACGTCCGCCACCATCACCGGCGTGCCCAAGGTGGCGTACGGCGGCCAAGGGGGCTTCGGCGATGTGCTGCCGCACCCGGACTTCGCGAAGAACCAGCTTGTCTATCTCAGCTACGCCGAGGAAGGCGACGGCGATACCCGTGGCGCCGCGGTGGCGCGTGCACGCCTGGCGCTGGCCGCCGATGGCAGTGGCACGCTGGAAGACCTCAAGGTGATCTGGCGCCAGACCCCGAAGGTCAGCGGCAAGGGCCATTACGGCCATCGCCTCGCGTTCGGCCCCGACGGCAAGCTGTGGATCACCTCCAGCGAGCGCCAGAAGTTCGATCCGGCCCAGGACATGAGCGGCAACCTCGGCAAGCTGATCCGTCTGAATGACGACGGCAGCGTCCCCGCCGACAACCCGTTCGCCTCGCAGGGCGGCGTGGCCGCACAGGTGTGGTCGCTCGGCCACCGCAATGTGCTGGGCATCGCCTTCGATGCGCGCGGCAAGCTGTGGGTGCATGAGATGGGCCCGGCCGGCGGTGACGAGCTGAACCTGATCCAGCGCGGCGCCAACTACGGCTACCCGATCGTCTCCAACGGCAATCATTACGATGGCCGTGACATTCCCGACCATGCCACCCGCCCGGAGTTCGCGGCACCCAAGGTGAGCTGGACGCCGGTGATCTCCCCGGCCGGCTTCATCATCTACAGCGGCAAGCAGTTCCCGAAGTGGAACGGCAGCGGCTTCATCGGCGGCCTGTCGTCCAAGGCGCTGGTGCGCGTGGCCTTCGATGGCGACAACGCCCGCGAGGCCGAACGCTTCGACATGGGCGAGCGCATCCGCGAGATCGAACAGGGCCCGGATGGCGCGATCTGGCTGCTCGAAGACGGCAGCAACGGCAAGCTGCTCAAGCTCACGCCGAAGGCCTGAACCAGACAGACTGCCGGCACACCGCCGGCAGCCTGCATGACATCCGTGCTTACTGGATGGTCACGACCTTGACCTCGGTGCGGCTGCACGCCTGGTCCAGGCAGGTGCCGTTGAGCCAGACCTGGCCATCGCCGATCATCACGCCCTGCTGGTTGACCATGACGTCGTCGAATTTCTGCGCGGCGATGGCCTTGCGCACGGCCGGGGTCAGGATGCGCTCGTAGTTGCGCTGGAACTCGCCGGGCCCGGTGATCCTGGCGCCATTGGCGATGTTCAGCGGGAAGCGGACTTCCTCGACCACGGCGGCGCGATCGCCGCCATTGACGGCCTTCTGGAAGGCGTTGAAGACGGTCTCGTACTGGGCCGCATCGCCGAGCACCTGCTCGATGCGCTGACGGACATCGCCATTGGCTGAAGCCGGTGTGTCGGCAGCACCTGCCGTGGGGGGTGCGGCATCGCCCGCAGCAGGCGCAGCGGCATCCGGCGCCGGGCTGCCCGCAGTAACCGCATCCGGTGACAGGCCCGAGGACGGCACGGTCTCACCGGGTGTCGGGCGGCCTTCGGGAATGGCGGTGGCGGGCCCCTGTGCGGGGTCTGCAGCCGCGGTATCGGCCGGCGGCGGCGCCGACGGGCTGCAGGCGGCCAGCCACAACGGGCTGGCCAGGGCCAGCAGCAGGGGGGTACGGGACAGACGCATGGGGAGGCTCCATCGATTTCACGAGGGAGCCAGCGTACCCGCCGAAACGTCAGCCGCCGATGATGGATCACGATGGTGCCGGCCAGCGGCCGGCACTACCGGGTGACGCGTGCCGGCTCAGGCGGCCAGCAGCTCGAAGATCACCGGCTCGCCGCTGGCCGAAGAGGCGCACACCCACAGCTCGAACTGGCCCGGCTCGGCGCGGAACACGCCGTCGCGACCGGTGAAGCCCAGCGCGTGGCGATCCAGCGTGAACTGCACCTCGGTGCTCTCACCCGGCTGCAGGGCGATCTTGTCGAAGCCCTTCAGCTCGCGCACCGGCCGCACGCGGCTGGCCACGCGGTCGTGGATGTACAGCTGCACCACTTCCTCACCCGCCACCGCACCGGTGTTGGTCAGGGTGGTGGTGATGGTCAGGGTGTCGTCCCAGGCCAGCGTCGCGCTGCTCAGCTGCGGCACACCGTAGGCGAAAGTGGTGTAGCCGATGCCGTGGCCGAACGCATACGCCGGCTCGTTCGGGATCTCGCGCCAGCGAGCCTTGAACTCGGACATGGTCGGCAGTTCCGGGCGACCGGTGCGGGCGTGGTTGTAGAAGTACGGCTGCTGGCCGGACACCTGCGGGAAGCTCACCGGCAGGCGGCCGGACGGGTTGTAATCGCCGAACAGCACATCTGCCACGGCGTGACCGGTCTGCGTGCCCAGGTACCAGGTGATCGCCACGGCATGCGCATTGCGCACCGCGCCCTGCAGCGCGAGCGCGCGACCATTGCGCAGCAGCACGACCAGCGGCTTGCCGGTCATCGCCACTGCTTCGGCCAACGCCTGCTGCGCGGGCGGCAACGTGATCTCAACGCGCGACTGCGCTTCACCGCTGTAGCGCTGCGGCTCGCCCAGGGCGAGCACCACCACGTCGGCACGCAGCGCGGCGGCCACGGCCTGTTCGATGCCATCCTGCACGGCCGCTTCCAGATCGCAGCCCGGCACGATCTCCAGCAGTGCTTCATCGCTGATCGCCGCGCGTACGCCGGCTTCCAAGGTGACGTAACGCGACTTGTCGCCGAACAGGGTCCAGCAGCCTTCGATGTTCTCGCGGTCCTGCACGAACGGCCCGATCAACGCGATCTTCTGGCCGGTCTTCTTCAGCGGCAGCACCGAATCCGCGTTCTTGAGCAGCACGATCGAGCGGCGCGCGGCATCGCGCGAGAGTTCGTCATGCGCGGCGATGTGCGAGGTATCCGCTTCGCGCGCCAGGTCCAGCGAGCGGTAGGGATCGTCGAACAGACCGATCGCGTCCTTCAGGCGCAGGATGCGGCGCACCGATTCGTCCAGCGTGGCCATCGGCACTTCGCCGCTCTCGATCAGGCCCGGCAGGTGCTCGGCGTAGAAACCGCTCTGCATGCTCAGGTCCAGGCCGGCGGTGAAAGCCTTGGCGGTGGCATCGCGGTCATCGGCGGCATAACCGTGCGCGACCAGTTCCATGTCGGCGGTGTAGTCGGAGATCACCACGCCCGGGAAGTTCCACTCCCCGCGCAGGATGTCGGTCAGCAGCTCGGCGTTGGCGCTGGCCGGCACGCCGTTGATGTCGTTGAAGGAGGACATCACGGTCAGCGCGCCGGCGTCGAAAGCGGCCTTGAACGGCGGCAGGTGGACGTCGCGCAGGGTCTGCGGCGAGATGTCGACCATGTTGTATTCCATGCCGGCCATCACCGCGCCGTAGGCGGCGAAGTGCTTCGGCGTGGCCAGCAGCGCATCGGCGGCGCGCAGGTCCGGGCCCTGGAAGCCGCGCACGCGGGCGGCGGCGAACGCACAGCCCAGCACCACGTCTTCACCGGCGCCCTCGGCACCCCGGCCCCAGCGCTGGTCGCGGGCGATATCCACGGCCGGTGCGTAGGTCCAGTGCAGGCCGGCGGCGGTGGCTTCCACCGCGGTGGCGCGGGCGGTGCGCTCGGCCAGGTCCGGCTCGAAGCTGGCGGCCTCGCCCAGCGGGATCGGGAACACGGTGCGCATGCCGTGGATGACGTCCGCGGCGAGGATCACCGGGATCTTCAGGCGGCTTTCTTCCAGCGCGACCTGCTGGATGCGGCGACCGGCTTCGACGCCGACACCATTGAACAGCGAGCCCACCTTGCCCTCGCGCACCTGCTGCAGCACCTGGTCGGCGTTGAGCACGTTGGCTTCCGGGTTCACGTCCGGGGCGAACGGGCGGACCATGTCGGCGAACACACCCAGCTGGCCGACTTTTTCTTCGACGGTCATCTGGGCAATGAGGGTTTCGATACGATCGGCGGCCACCGGCTGTCCTTATGAAAACGTTTACAAGCCCGGGATTCTAGCGTTCCCGAGGCGGTTGTGAATGACTTTTGCGTTCATTTTTCTTCCCCGGGGGGAATATCTCCACCCCCGCCGGCACGCCGACGGGGGCACAGGAGCTTACTCTTCCGCCGCCAGCCGCTGCTGCCCGGCCATCAGCATCGCATCGCTGGAGGCCTGGAACACGCGCAGCCCGAACGCCGGCAGGATCGCCAGCAGGTGATCGAACACGTCCGACTGCACGCCTTCGTACTCACCCCAGGCAGTGCTGCGGGTGAAGCAGTAGATCTCCAGCGGCAGGCCTTCGGTGGTCGGCTGCAGCTGCCGTACCAGCAGGGTCATCTCCGTATGGATGCCCGGGTGCTGCTTCAGGTAGCGCTCCACGTACGCACGGAACGTGCCCAGGTTGGTGACGCGACGCGCGTTGACCGCCGCCATGCCCTTGGCCTGCAGCCCGGCGTTGTACTGCTGCAGCTCGGCCTGCTTCTCGCGCAGGTAATCGCCGAGCACCGCGAACTGCTGCAGCTCGGCCAGCATCGGCGCATCGACGAAGCCCACGCTGTGCTGGTCCAGGAACAGCGCGCGCTTGATCCGGCGTCCGCCCGCCTCCTGCATGCCGCGCCAGTTCTTGAACGACTCGGTGACCAGCTTCTTGGTCGGGATGGTGGTGATGGTCTTGTCGAAGTTCTGCACGGTGATGGTGTGCAGCGCGATATCGATCACGTCGCCATCGGCATTCTGGCTCGGCATCTCGATCCAGTCGCCCAGCCGTACCCGGCCATCGCCGCTGATCTGCACGCTGGCGACCAGCGACAGGATGGTGTCCTGGAAGATCAGCATGAATACCGCGGTGGCCGCACCGAGGCCGGTGACCAGCGGGCCGAGCTTCACGCCCAGCAAAGTCGCCACGATCGACAGGCCGGCGATCACGAAGACGATGATCTTCACGACCTGCAGGTAGCCCTTGATCGGTTTGTTGCGCGCATCCGGGCGGCGCTCGTACAGATCGTTGGCAGCATCCAGTGCATGCGAGACGGCGAGCGCCACGGTCAGCACTGCCCACGCTTGGCAAGCGCCGATCACGAATGCCACCAGTTCCGGAGGCAGGTCCGGCACGATCCGGATGCCGGCCGCGATGACCATGCTCGGCACCACGTTGGACAGCCGCGAGATCACCCGCAGGTTGTTGCCGCCTTCATTGCCCGCGCTGTGACCGGGCAGGCGGCTGACCAGCTTGCGCAGGCCGCGCAGCAGGATCTTCTTGGTGACGAAGTTGGCCAGCCAGGCCGCCAGGGCCAGCGCGGCCAGCACCACCAGGGTGTAGGCCCAGGGCCAGGGTTCGAGGGTCCGCTGGACACTGTCCAGCCATCGGGTTGCCACTACCGCATCCAACATCGTGTATCGCTCTCCTATCGGGGGTATCAGGGCGTTGCCAGGTCCTGCCGGGTGCGCTCGATGATCACGCCGACCGCGCGCGCGCCGCGCACCGCACCGGGCTTGCTGAGTTTGAGACGCAGCCATTGCACGTTGAATTCACGCAGCACGATCTCGGCGATGCGCTCGGCCAGGGTCTCGACCAGGCCATAGTCCGAGTCACGCACGAACTGCTCGATGCGCTTGCTGACGGCTTTGTAATTGAGGGTATCGGCGATGTCGTCGCTGGCCGCCGGGCGGCGGTTGTCGAAGCCCATTTCCAGATCGAAACGCAGGGTCTGGCGGATCCGCCGTTCCCAGTCGTAGATACCGATCAGGGCATCGATCTCGAGCCCTTCGATGAATACCTTGTCCATAGCCATGCCACGTGGAAGATGGCGACCATGGTAACGGGGCTGTCCGGAATGTGCCGGGAACCGGGGTGAGGGGGCGTCTACACCGATGCCAGAAATGACAAAGGGCCCCGCGCGGGACCCTTTGCTTACCACCACTGTCCCCGGGGGAAATGGGCTGACCCATCAGCTGGTCCCGGTGGCACACAAGGCAACAGTACCGGGGGAGCCAGAAAGGGTCAATGGCCGCAACCTGGATTTACGACGTGGTGCTCACCTCACCAAGAGCTTGGTAGATCATTGATCCAAGAAGTTTTTTCGGTAGATCAGCCCCGCCGTCACTAACCGGATTCCCTGATACCGCACGCCAGAGCTGCCCTCTACGGTGGAGGCCCATGGACCCACCAAAGCTCTGTCGTGCGCGATCAGCACCTGATTTACCGCTCGTTCTCCGCAGCACGCATGACAACCTATGAAGGAGCCGTCGCACGCGCCCAACTGCGCGCCCATCCATTTGAGCTGTATCGATGGAACATGCGTGTCAGCGGCGCATTTCTACTGCCACTCCATACCTGCGAAGTAGTCATCCGCAACGCGGTGTCTGAAGCGTTGGCCCAGCAGCATGGTGCCCTCTGGCCGTGGCAGGAAGGTTTCCGCGCCAGCCTTCCCGGCGGCACGGCGAGGTACAACGCACGCGAAGAGCTGCGACGCGTGGCGTCGAACCACACTTCAACGGCAGCCGTCATCGCATCGCTGAGATTCGCGTTCTGGCAGCACCTGTTTACCCAGCGATTCGACAGGACGCTCTGGTCCAAGACCCTGAGGCACGTCCTTCCAGGCGCGGATCCGGACATGCCGGGGTACCTTCTGCGCGCGCAATTGCACGGGTACCTGGAACAGGTAAGGCAGTTGCGCAACCGGATTGCGCATCACGAACCGATCTTCGCGCGTGACCTCGCGCTGGATCTGGCCACCATTGGACGAATCGTGCAAATGCGCTGCCCCCATACCGAACGGTGGATGACCCGGCATGAGTCAGTGACATCGTGGCTGGAGCAGAGGCCTGCCTGAGGTGTTGCAGGCCAGCCGCCAACCTCACACCGCCGGCAGCGTCGCCATGTCCCAGCGCGGCGTGACCTGCACCTGCGGCGGGTTGTGCTGGCCGGCTTCCAGGCGCAGGGCACCGGCGAAGGCGATCATCGCGCCGTTGTCGGTGCACAGCGCCGGGCGCGGGAAGCAGGCACGCCCACCGCGGCGGGCGGCCATCTGCTGCAGCTTGGCGCGCAGGCGCTTGTTGGCCCCCACCCCGCCGGCCACCACGATCACATCGGTGCCCGCCGCATCCAGCGCGCGCTCGCACTTGATCGCCAGGGTGTCGACCACGGCATCTTCAAAGCCCCGCGCGATATCGGCGCGGGTCTGCTCGCTCTGGTCACTGTCGCGCCAGGCCAGCAGGACCTGGGTCTTCAACCCGGAGAAGCTGAAATCCAACCCCGGGCGATCGGTCATCGGGCGGGTGAACTTGAACCGGCCCGGGGTGCCGCGCTCGGCCAGCGCGGCCAGCTGCGGGCCGCCCGGATACGGCAGGCCCATCAGCTTGGCGGTCTTGTCGAAGGCCTCGCCGGCGGCATCGTCCAGGGTCTCGCCCAGCAGGCGGTACTGGCCGATCCGGTCCACCGCCACCAGTTGGGTATGCCCGCCGGACACCAGCAGGGCCACGAACGGCGCCTGCGGCGGGTCGTCTTCCATCAGCGGGGCCAGCAGATGGCCTTCCATATGATGTACACCGACCGCCGGCACCTCCAGCGCCCAGGCCAGCGAACGGGCCACGCCCGCCCCCACCAGCAGCGCGCCGACCAGGCCGGGGCCGGCCGTATAGGCCACCCCATCAATGTCGGCGACCGTCATGCCGGCCTCGGCCAGGGTCTGCCGGATCAGCGGCAGCAGCTTGCGCACGTGGTCGCGGCTGGCCAGCTCGGGCACCACCCCGCCGTACTCGGCGTGAAGGGCGATCTGGCTGTAGACCGCATGGGCGCGCAGGGCGTCGATCCCGGACAGGGAGGTGTCATACACCGCCACGCCGGTCTCATCGCAGGAAGATTCGATACCAAGGACTCGCATACGGGGTATTATGGACCTCTTCAGGCCCCGGCAGACGTACGCTGGCCTGTCTCTGCATCACCCGTGGCCAAGAAGTTCGCCGGGGTGGGTTGCAACTTCTTTTCTCGCCGCTATAATGTGCGGCTCTCACCGGGCGAGACCCGGTTCTACTGTGTCCCGGAGATTCCATGCCCAGCGTTAAAGTCCGCGAGAACGAGCCCTTCGAGTTTGCGCTCCGTCGCTTCAAGCGCACCTGCGAAAAGGCCGGCGTGCTGGCCGAAACCCGCAAGCGCGAGTTCTATGAAAAGCCGACCCAGGAGCGTAAGCGTAAGGCTGCCGCTGCTGTGAAGCGTCAGCTGCGCCGTTCGTCGCGCGACGTCACCAAGCGTCAGCGCCTGTACTGATCGGACGCAACTTCGATACGGCAGGCCTTGGCCTGTCGTGACGGAGCCGAAGCCGGAACGCGCGAGCGTTACCGGCTTTTTGCGTTCCAGCGCTTCGGCGCCCCGCTTTCCTTTTCCACCGACACGAGGTGTTCCCATGAGCCTGAAGCAGCAGCTCACCGATGACATGAAGGCCGCCATGAAGGCCGGCGAGAAGCACCGCCTGGGCGTGATCCGCCTGATGAACGCCGCGATCAAGCAGCGCGAAGTCGACGAGCGCATCGAGCTGGACGACGCCGCCGTGCTCGCCGTGCTGGAGAAGATGGTCAAGCAGCGCAAGGACTCGGTCACCCAGTTCGAAGCCGCCAATCGCGAAGACCTGGCCGTGATCGAGCGCGAGGAAATCGTGGTGATCGACCAGTACCTGCCGGCCAAGCTGGGCGAGGCCGAGATCGTGGCCGCCATCCAGGCCGCCATCGCTGAAACCGGTGCGACCACCCCGGCCGACATCGGCAAGCTGATGGGCGCGCTGAAGCCGCGTCTGGCCGGCCAGGCCGACATGGGCCTGGTGTCCAAGCTGGTCAAGCAGCAGCTGGCCGGCTGATCCCGCCACCATGCCGCAGTGAAAAGGCCCGCATCATGCGGGCCTTTTCCGTTTCAGCAGGTGCGGTGTTGCGATCAGAACCTGATCCCGACACTTCACCCGGTGCAGTCCGGCGATTTGCTAGAACGGGGGCCTCGCCCCGATCCGACGCCGTCAATGCACCTGCCAAGCCACTCCCTGTCCAAGGTCCGCAAGCACATGGCGCGGCTGGAGAAGAGCTTTCCTGCCGTGCTGCTGCGCCGCTTCATCGATGCGGACGTCATGACGCAGGCCGCCGCGCTGGCTTTCTATGCCCTGCTCTCCATGGCGCCGCTGCTGGTCCTGCTGCTGTGGCTGACGGCCTCGCTGTACCCGCCCGCGCAGGAGGCGCTGCTGGGCCAGATCAACGATGTGGCCGGCACCAGTGCTGCCTCGGTGGCGGAGACCGTGCTCAGCAATGCCAACAACCAGCCGGACATCGGCACGCTGGCAGGCGTGTGGAGCACGCTGCTGCTGTTCATCGGTGCCACGGCGGTGTTCGCCCAGCTGCAGAACGCCCTGAACCTGATCTTCAACACCAGCGGCGAGCGCCTGGACGGCATCGTGCCGTGGCTGCGCAAGCGCGTGTTCTCGTTCGGCGTGGTGCTGGCGCTGGGCTTCCTGCTGATCCTGTCGATGACCGCGACGACCATGCTGCAGGTCGTCTTCGCGCACCTGCCCTCGGTGCTGCCGGCGATCGGCTACCTGACCAGCCTGGCGCTTTACACCGTGGGCTTTGCCTTCCTCTACCACTACCTGCCCGACCGCCGCGTGGCGTGGCGGCAGGCCTTCATCGGCGGTGCGATCACCTCGGCCCTGTTCGCACTGGGCCGCTATGGCATCGGCCTGTACATCGCCACGGTCGCGCCCGGCAGCGCGTATGGCTCGATGGGCGCCCTGGTGATCTCGCTGGTCTGGATCTACTACGCCACCGTGGTGTTCTTCGTCGGTGCATTGATGACCTCGGTGATCGACGAGCGCCTGCGCGCCCACGCCTACCTGGCCCAGGCCGGTGTCGAGCCGCCGAAACCGGGCGAACCGGCCGGCACCTAGTAGACTAGCGGCACCCCCGCTTCCGCGCGTGGCCGTGACCGGCCATGCCCCTGCCTGCTGCCCATGGCCCGTATCCCCGACGCATTCATCGACGACCTGCTGGCCCGCTCCGACATTGTCGAGGTAGTGGGCAGCCGCGTGCCGTTGAAGCGCCAGGGCAAGGAATATGCGGCACGCTGCCCGTTCCATGACGAGCGCTCGGCGTCGTTCACGGTCTCGCCGACCAAGCAGTTCTATCACTGCTTCGGCTGCGGCGCGCATGGCACGGCGATCAGCTTCCTGATGAACTACGACCGCCTCGAGTTTCTCGACGCGGTCGATGAGCTGGCCAAGCGCGTCGGCATGGAAGTGCCGCGCGACACCCAGCCGCGCACCGCGCAGCAGCAGGACGACAGCCGCGATCTGTACTCGGCGCTGGATGCGGCCACGCGGTTCTTCCAGACCGCGCTGAAGGGCAGCGACAAGGCGCGCGCCTACCTGGACCAGCGCGGTGTCGATGAAGAGAACCGCGAGCGCTTCGCCATCGGTTACGCACCGGACGGCTACAGCGCGCTGAAGGATGCGCTGGGCAAGGACGAGCGGCGGATGAAGCTGCTCGACCGCGCCGGCCTGTTCTCCAAGAACGATCGCGGCCACGTCTACGACAAGTTCCGCGACCGGGTGATGTTCCCGATCTTCGACCGCCGTGGCCGCGTGATCGCGTACGGCGGCCGGGTCATGGGCGCACCTGATGACGGCCGGGACGCCGGCCCGAAGTACCTCAACTCGCCCGAGACCGCGCTGTTCCACAAGGGCCGCGAGCTGTACGGTCTGTGGCAGGTGCGCCAGGCCAACCAGAAGATCGAGCGGCTGATCGTGGTCGAGGGCTACATGGACGTGGTCTCGCTGTTCCAGTTCGGCGTCACCCAGGCGGTGGCCACGCTGGGCACGGCGACCACGCCGGACCACGCCGAGCTGCTGTTCCGCAACGCGCCGGACGTGTTCTTCTGCTTCGATGGCGATGCCGCCGGTCGTCGCGCCGGCTGGCGTGCGCTGGAGTCGGTGCTGCCGCGCATGAAGGACGGCCGCCAGGCCTTCTTCCTGTTCCTGCCCGATGGCGAAGACCCGGACACCATCGTGCGCAAGGAAGGCCGCGAGGGCTTCGATGCACGCCTGCAGCAGGCCACGCCGCTGTCGCAGTTCTTCTTCGACGAGCTCACCCGTGAAGTCAACATGGGCACGCTCGATGGCAAGGCACGCCTGGCCGAACGGGCCAAGCCGATGCTGGCGCAGATTCCCGATGGCGCCTTCGGCGACCTGATGAAGCAGCAGCTGACCACGCTGACCGGCTTGGGTGCCAAGCCCAGTGCATCCGCGCAGCCCTCGCGCCAACCACAGCGCGCGGTGGCACCGGCACAGCGCCGCAGCCTGGTGCGCGCCGCGATCGCGATCCTGCTGCAGCAGCCCTCGTTGGCGATGACGCTGGAAGGCCATCACTTCACCGGCCTGCGCCTGCCCGGCATCGATCTGCTGACCGAACTGCTGACCCTGGTGGAGCAGCGCCCGGATATCAGCACGGGCGCGCTGCTGGAGCACTTCGAGGGCCGCGAGGAGCAGGAATCACTGCACAAGCTGGCCGCGCAGACCCTGCCCGGCGATGAGGCGATGTGGACCCAGGAGCTGCATGACGCGGTTGCCCAGCTGGAGAAACAGCTGCTGATGCAACGCCTCGATGAGCTTCAGGCAAAGCAGAGCCAGCAGGGTCTGGACGATACTGACAAGTACGAGCTGCGCGAACTGCTCAAGGCGCGCAGCACCATCCGCTTCTGACCGACGGAGCAGTCGTGGCTTCCCACATCGTGAATCCTGCCGCATCGATCGTCCGCCTGCTTCGCCTTGGCGTCTTCGCTGCGCTGTTCGCGCTGGTCCTGCCCGCCGCGGCAGGGGAACTGCCGTTCGCGCAGCCACGACCGCAGCTCTACACCGCCGGGCAGCCCAGTGCCGCTGAGCTGCAGCAGGCCGCCGCGGCCGGGGTCACCACCCTGATCGACCTGCGCCAGCCCGACGAAGTGCGTGGCTTCGATGAAACCGCCGCGGCCGAACGCCTGGGGCTGCGCTATGTGCGCATCCCGGTTGCCGGTGCCGCCGGCCTGACCGCGGCCAATGCGCAGGCCCTGCGTACCGCGCTCGCACAGAGCCAGGGGCCGGTGCTGCTGCACTGTGCCTCCGGCAACCGCGCCGGTGCGCTGCTGGCACTGCTGCAGGCACGCGAGGGCGCCTCGGTGGATGACGCACTCACGTTCGGCCGCGCCGCCGGCATGACCTCGCTGGAAGCACCGACCCGTGTCCTGCTGGAGCAGGACGCCGCGCGTTGACCCAGCCCTTCTTCCCCCGCTTACTTCCCTGCTCTACAGGAGCCTGCCCACCATGACCCGCTGGTGGTCGCGCCTGCGACCGGACAACTTCACCCTCGCCCTGCTCTTTACCGTGCTGCTGGCGTCCTTCCTGCCGATGCACGGCGCCGCCGCGATGGTGCTCGACGATGTCACCGACGTCGCCATCGCCGCGCTGTTCTTCCTGCACGGCGCGCGCCTGCCGCGGGAGTCGATCGTCGCCGGCCTGCTGCACTGGCGCCTGCACCTGACCATCCTGGCCTGCACCTTCGTGCTGTTCCCGCTGCTGGGGCTGATGTTCAAACCGCTGGATGGCTGGCTGCTGACCCCGGAGCTCTACATCGGCGTGCTGTTCCTGTGCGCGCTGCCGTCCACCGTGCAGTCCTCGATCGCGTTCACCTCGATCGCGCGCGGCAACGTGCCGGCGGCCGTATGCAGCGCCTCGCTGTCGAGCATCCTGGGCGTGTTCCTGACCCCGCTGCTGCTGGCCCTGCTGGCCGGCACCGAGGGCGGCATGCACAACCCCGGCCAAGCCATCATCAGCATCATGCTGCAGCTGCTGGTGCCGTTCGTGGCCGGCCACCTGCTGCGCCCGTGGATCGCCCGCTGGGTGGAAAAGCAGCGCGCCCTGCTGCGCTACACCGACCAGGGCACGATCCTGTTGGTGGTCTACTCCGCCTTCGGCGAAGCCGTCAGCGAAGGACTGTGGAGCAAGACCCCGCTGCTGTCGCTGGTGAGCGTGGCGGTGGTGGCGGCGGTCCTGCTCGGCATCGCGATGCCGCTGATCCGCTTCATCGCGCGCCGGCTGGGCTTCAACCGCGAGGATGAAATCACCATCCTGTTCTGCGGCTCCAAGAAGAGCCTGGCCACCGGGGTGCCGATCGCGAAGGTGCTGTTCGCCGGCGGCAGCCTCGGTGCGATCGTGCTGCCGATCATGATCTACCACCAGATCCAGCTGATCGTCTGCGCGATGATCGCGCAGCGGTATGCGCGTGATCCCATTGACCCGGCGCCAACCGTCCGCCCGGAGTGAATCACGCAAGGTTCGCACGCAACATCCGTGGCGCAATACTGGCGTCGTGTCCGCCGCGAACGGCGTTATCTCAGCGGTCGGTCAGGGTGGCAACGCTCAAGGCGGGCATCCATATCCACAGGTCGTACTGCCGATCCGCTCCTGTATCTTCTGTCGCCGCGCGCGGTGGACGCTCGATCAGCGGCACCGCGCGGCACGGCTGAAAGCACGCCCAGAAATGGCCACGCAGCGCTTCCAGACGGACGCTGTACAGCGGCAGGTCCAGCAGGTACGCGGCCATTGTCTTCTGCATCTCTGGGGGCGCATCAGCCGACCGGGCGCGCATGGCATGCACGTTGCCTGTCAGCACCAGCATCCGCGCATCTGCAGGCAGCGCATTGAACTGCTGGCGCAGGTGCGTGGCCATGGCCGCATCGCGCTGGTCACTGCTGGTGGAAGTGCCGGTTTCGTTGTCATAGCCGGCCACGCCCACATCGCGGCCCTGGGCCCGCAACACACGGACGGCCTCGATCAGCGCGATCATGTCGCGGCTGCGCCTGCCGTCATGCTGATCGTCCTTCACCACCCAGAACGGCGACGTGCGCAGCGTCTCGCGCGCGTCGGCACCACCGTCCGAGCGCAGGTAGCGCGCCAACGCGACGTTCTCGCTCATCGGCAGTTCCAGCCCCAGCCGCACGGCGGCCGTGTTGCGGCTGTAGCGTTCCATCAGGTCAGCCACCAGCAGCGGCGTTTCGGCGGTGCCGTGGTATTCGCCCAGCACGAGCAGGCGGTGGTCGCCGGCGTGCCGCATGATCTGCGTGGCCGTCTCATCGGGTGCAGGCGCGGCAATCGCCGCGCTGCACAGCAGTGTCATGGCCAGTACTGCGCTTCGCATCCATCGTTTCATGCCGTCACGTCCTGTTCGGTCATGAAAGCAATGGCGACGCTTGCGGGAAATTCAATGTGTCGCAGCGCACCCGCCCCTACAACCAGGGCAGCATCCAGTGGTCCACCATCAGGAAGGCGAACAACGCCATCAGGTAGACGATGGAGTAGCCGAACATCTTCATCGAGAACAGTTCGTCCGGCGGGTTGAGCATGCGCCAGGCGTACCAGAGGAAGACCGCGTTGAGCACGATCGCGCCGCCAAGGTAGAACATGCCGCTCATGCCGAACACGACCGGCAGGATGCTGACGATGGCCAGTGCGATCGAATAGACCATGATCGACTTGCGGGTATACGCCACGCCATGGGTCACCGGCAGCATCGGGATCTCCGCCTTGGCGTAATCCTCGCGGCGGAAGATCGCCAGCGCCCAGAAGTGCGGCGGGGTCCAGATGAAGATGATCAGCACCAGCAGCGACGCGTAGGCCCAGTCCCACGGGCCCTGCATGCCGGTGATCGCGGCCCACCCCAGCATCGGCGGGGTGGCGCCGGCGAGGCCGCCGATGACGATGTTCTGCGAAGTCGCGCGCTTGAGGTACACGGTGTAGATCACCGCGTAACCGATCAGCGAGGCGAAGGTGAGCACCGCAGTGATGACGTTGACCCAGACCACCAGGATCGTCATCGACAGCACGATCAGCAGGCCGGCGAAGACCAGTACCTGCCATGGCTTGACCTTGCCCACCACCAGCGGGCGCCACGAGGTACGCGCCATCTGCGCATCGATGCGCGCGTCCAGCAGCTGGTTGATCGCCGCGGCGGCCGAGGCGGCCAGCCAGATGCCGAGGAAGCCGAGGGCGCCGTCCAGCGCCTGCTGCGCGGTGGGCACGCCGGGGATGGCCAGGAACATGCCCACCAGCGCGGTGAACACGATCAGGGCGACGACCTTGGGCTTGGTCAGATCCCAGTACTGACGGTAACTGGCCATGCCGTCAGCCTGCCTGCACGGCAGGGGACGCAGCGCTGGCCTTGCCACCATCCGCATCCGGCGCACGCAGGCGCGCCAGCAGCGTCACCAGTACGAACAACAGCGCCACGGCGCCACCGCTGTGCGCGACGGCCACTTCCAGCGGCACCGCCAGCTTCACGTTGAGGATGCCCAGGGTGATCTGCAGCACTACCAGCAGGCCCAATGCGCTCGCCCAGCCGCGCATGCTCGGCAGGCGGAACAGGCGCACGGAGAGCCACAGCAGGTAGACGGCCACCACGATCGCCATCAAGCGGTGCGCCATCTGGATCGCGATGCGCGACGCGCCATCGAGCACGCCCCCTTCGTAATCCACGCCGATGCCGCGCCACAGGGTGAAGCCTTCCTTGAAGTCATGCGGCGGCCACCACTGGCTGACGCAGCGCGGGAAGTTGTCCAGCGAGGCGCTGCCGCCACCGCAGGCGAGTGCGGCGTAGTTGGCGCTGACCCAGCCGCCGAGGGCGATCTGCGCGACCAGCACGGCCACGCCGGCGCGGATCAGCCATTTCAGCTTCGGCGCTTCGGCCAGGGTGATCGGCATGTGCGTGGCGCGCCACGCCATCCACACCAGCAGGCCGAACATCAGCATGCCGCCGAGCAGATGGCCCATCACCACGATCGGCTTGAGCAGCCAGGTGACCGTCCACATGCCGAGCAGCGCCTGGAAGATCACCACCGCCAGCGTCAACAAGGCCGCGCGGGCCAGGTCGATGTTTGTCCATCGCAGTGCGGCGATCAGCAGGATCGCCTCGCCGATGATCGCCAGGATGCTCGCCGGAACGTGCATCCCCATCATGTACAGCGGTATGCCGGTCGCCACCAGTACACAGGCGGTGATCACCGCGGTGCTGCCCCAGCGACGACGGCGCGTGGCCAGCAACGCCAGGGTGAGGATCTCGATGCCGAGTGCGCCGGCCAGGAAACGGTGAACCTGCTCGCGCCACGCCTTGTGCGTCTCCAGCGGGCGGATCTTGGCGGCCTCGTGGCCGATGACGTCCGCGGCGTGCTGCGGCCAGGTGACGCGGCCATAGCAGGTCGGCCAGTCCGGGCAGCTCAGGCCCGCATCGGACAGACGCACGAACGAACCGAACATGATCGTGCTGGCGGTCATGATCAGCGCAAACCACGCCAGACGGTGGAAATTGCGGTGCAGCACCGGGCGTGCGGAGAGGCTCATCTAAACGGAACTCACTTCAGTTTCAGCAGCGTGGCCAGGTCTTTGCGCAGACCGGCCATATCGAATCCCGGCGCGTACCGCATGATCACGAATCCATTGGGATCGATCACATACACAGGCGTGCCGGCGGCGTCATCCACGGCGGGCAAAGCGGCACGCAGGTCCGGTTGGGCGCGCAGCGCGCGCAGTGCGGGCATGCCCTGGACCTCGGCCGGCGGCGTGCCCAGCCACAGGATCTCGACATTATCGGCGTTATGGCCGAACAGCTGCCACACCTTGCCCAATCCCTGCGACAAAGTGACGCACTCGCTGGTACAGCTGGCAGACGGGGCAACGAGGATCCGCCAGGTGCGATCGTTCGGGTTCCACGGGTACGGCTGACCATCGGCCAGGGTGGGCGGCAGCGCGCGCAGATCGGCCGGCGGCTGCAGCAGCGCCCCGGTATTGCGGTGCGAGGTCGGCTGCCAGCCGGAGAAGCGCAGCACGCCCGCCAGCGCCATGGCGCCGAAGAACACGCCGAACAACGCGATCAGGGTCCAGCGGCCGCGTGAACGGGACGGCAGCCGTGCCGGGGAAGTGGCATTCATGGGCGGCATTTTCTCATGTTGAGCCGGTCAGCGCCGGGGAGTGCCACGCCGGCGGCGATGGCGACGGAATTCCAGGACCAGCGCGACCACCAGCACGGTCAACGCCAGCCCGAACCATTGCACGGCGTAGCCGAGATGGCGACTGGGCGGCAGGGTATTGGGCAGCAGCTCCAGATCGCGCGCGTAACCACCAGGCAGCGCCGGATCCAGCCGCAGCACGCGCACCGCCAGGCTGCCCGGCGGCAGCGACAGCGCGCGGGCCATGTCATCGGGTGGCATCCGGCTGGCCAGCCACACGCCCGCCTGCGGTACCGGCGACAGCGCCGGCCCCAGGGCCAGGCCGGTGGCCGGGGGTGGCGCCAGCAGGCCGCTGATGGCCGTGTGGCCGGTACGCGGGGTGATCGACGGCACCACCCGATCAGGCGGCATCGGCAGCCAGCCGAGATCGACCAGCACCTGTGCGCCGTCATCACTCTGGAACGGCTGATAGACCTTGATCCCGGCGCGGCCTTCGCGGGTCTGGTTGTCGAGCAGGATCGTGCCGGGCAGGAAGCGACCGCGATCCTCCACCCAGCGCAGCCGCGGCGGTGCGGTCTGGGCCTGGCGCAGCGTGAGCGACTGCGCGCGCGCGGGCACCTGCTGGGCCAGCAACACCTCTTTCTCATGCATGCGCTGCAGTTGCCAGCGGCCCAGCTGGCAGAACGCGAGGATGACGAGCACCGCGGCGATCCAGCCCATCAGGCGTGTGTGCTTGCGCATCATGACAATGCCGGCAAAACGCGGTGATATAGACACACCCGCCACGCCATCGAGCCGCGCATGAATGATTCGTTGAAGACCCTGCTGGTAATCGCGTTTCTGATCGTCATCGTCTGGAATCTGGGCGCCGGGCTGTATTACCTGCTGGTCGATCGCGGCCAGACCAAGCGCACCGTCAATGCCCTCACCCGCCGCATCGCGGTGTCGGTGGCGCTGATCGTGCTGGTGGTCATCGGCATCTACAGCGGTTGGATCAAGCCCCACGGCATCGGCGGCTGAGGCCGCACCGGCGTCGATGCGGCAGGACGTCGCGCCGACGCTACAGCACGTAGACGAACAGGAACAGCATCAGCCACACCACGTCGACGAAGTGCCAGTACCACGCGGCCGCTTCGAAGCCGAAGTGGTTGTCGCGGGTGAAATGCCCTTTCGACGAGCGCAGCCACATCACCGCCAGCATGATCGTGCCGAGCAGCACGTGCACGCCGTGGAAGCCGGTGAGCATGAAGAAGGTCGAGCCGTAGATGCCCGAGCCCAGGGTGAGGTTGAGTTCCTTGTAGGCGTGGATGTACTCCTCCGCCTGCAGGGTGAGGAAGCCCACGCCGAGCAGCACGGTGATGCCCAGCCAGACCAGCAGCTGGCGGCGGTGCCCGGCCTTGAGCGCGTGATGCGCGATGGTCAGGGTGACGCCGGAGGTGAGCAGGATCAGCGTGTTGATCAGCGGCAGGCCCCAGGCCGGGATGGTCTGGAAGTGTCCGCCGATCGCACCGGGGCCATTGGTCGGCCATGCCGCCGAATAGCCGTCCCACAACAACTCGTTGGTCATCACCCCGTCGCCCGCACCGCCCAGCCACGGCAGGCCCAGGTTGCGGGTGTAGAACAGCGCGCCGAAGAACGCGCCGAAGAACATCACTTCCGAGAAGATGAACCACACCATCCCCATCCGGAACGAGCCGTCCACCTGGCGGTTGTAGCTGCCGGCCTGCGATTCGCGCACCACGTCGCTGAACCACCAGAACAGGGTCAGCACCAGCATCGCGATACCGGCGTAGAAGGTCCACTTGCCCCAGCCCGAATCGTTGAGCCAGCTGGCCACGCCGACCATTGTCACCATCATCGCGATGGAACCGATGAACGGCCATTTGCTGTGCGTGGGCACGAAGTACACGTTCGCATCGGGGCTTTGCTGGGCCATGGTCTTGGGTCCGGTCCGGATCAGGGAGCTGCACGCGCGCCGGTCGGCAGGCTGGCCGGGGCCAGCTCCGCGGACAAGGCGTCGTTCTTGTAGAAGGTGTAGGACAGGGTGATCGTGGTGATGTTGGCCGGCAGGTCGGGATCGACGATGAAGCGCACCGGCATGTCGCGTTTCTCACCGGCCTGCAGGGTCTGCGCGGTGAAGCAGAAGCACTCGGTCTTGCTGAAGTAGCCCGACGCCTTGGCCGGCGCCACCGAGGGCACCGCGCTGCCGACCAGCGCGCGGTCGCTGTCATTGCGCGCGAAGTACAGCGCTTCGTTGAGCTCGCCGGGCACCACGTCCATGGTCAGCTGCTCGGGATGGAAGGCCCAGGGCAGCTTGGAATTCACCCCGCCATCGAACTCGACCCGCACCGTGCGCTTGCCGGTGGTCGCCGCCGTGGACGCAGCGGCGCCGGGGCCCCGTTCCAGGCGCACGCCGAACACCTTTTCGCAGGCGATGCGGTACAGCGGCACCAGCGAGAAGGTCAGCACGAACACCGCCAGCGCCACCCCGATCAGGCGGGGCAGGCCCGCGTGACGTGCGGGGGCGGCCGGGCGCGGATCGCTCATCGCCCGATCACCCCGCTGAGGATGAAGCCGGCATAGACCATCACCGCGACGATGCCGACCGCCCACGCGGTGCGATGCGCACGACGGCGCTGCAGGGCCTGCTCATCCGGAGTACGCGTTGTGCTGGTCACGAGCGGCCTCAATGGGTGATGTCGTCATGGGCCAGATCACCCGGACGGATGGTCGGCGGTGTGGTGAAGGTGTGCGCCGGTGCGGGCGAGGGAATCGTCCACTCCAGGCCACGTGCGCCTTCCCAGCAGCGGTCGGCGGCCTTCGCGCCGTGGCGCAGCGAGTGCCACAGGATCGCGGCCATCATGAAGGGCGTGACGAACATGCCGAACGCACCGATCGAGCTGATCAGGTTCCAGTCGGCGAAGGCCACGCTGTAATCGGGGATGCGTCGCGGCATGCCGGCCAGGCCGAGGAAATGCTGCGGGAAGAACAGCAGGTTCACGAACACGATAGACCACCAGAAATGCACCTTGGCCCAGGTTTCGCTGTACATGCGCCCGGTCCACTTCGGCCACCAGTAGTACACCGCGGCGATCAACCCGAACACCGCGCCGGTGACCAGCACGTAGTGGAAGTGCGCGACCACGAAATAGGTGTCGTGGTACTGGAAGTCGGCTACCACGATCGCCAGCATCAGGCCGGAGAAGCCACCGATGGTGAACAGGATCACGAACGCCACCGCCCACAGCATCGGCGCTTCGAAGGTGAGCGAGCCGCGCCACATGGTGCTGACCCAGTTGAACACCTTCACCCCGGTCGGGATGGAGATGAGCATGGTGGCGAACATGAAGTAGATCTCGCCGCCCAGCGGCATGCCCACGGTGAACATGTGGTGGGCCCAGACGATGAAGGACAGGAAGGCGATCGCGGCGATCGCGTAGACCATGGCCTGGTAACCGAACAGCGGCTTGCGGCTGAAGGTCGGGATGATCTCGCTGACCACGCCGAACGCCGGCAGGATCATGATGTAGACCTCCGGGTGCCCGAAGAACCAGAAGATGTGCTGGTACATCACCGGGTCACCGCCACCGGCAGCATTGAAGAAGCTGGTCCCGAAGAACTTGTCGGTGAGCAGCATCGTCACCGCACCGGCGAGCACCGGCATCACCGCGATCAGCAGGAACGCGGTGATCAGCCAGGCCCAGCAGAAGATCGGCATCTTCAGCAGGTCGATCCCGGGGGCGCGCATGTTGAGCACGGTGGCGATGATGTTGATCGCCCCCATGATCGAGCTGATGCCGGCCACGTGGATGGCGAACACGCTGAAGGCCACGTTGTAGCCACCCTGCAGCGACAGCGGCGGGTACAGCGTCCAGCCACCGGCGGGGGCGCCGCCCGGCAGGAACAGGGTCAGCAGCAGCAGGCTGAAGGCCACCGGCAGCAGCCAGAACGACCAGTTGTTCATGCGCGGCAGGGCCATGTCCGGCGCGCCGATCTGCAGCGGGATCATCCAGTTGGCCAGGCCGACGAAGGCCGGCATCACGCCACCGAAGATCATCACCAGCGCATGCACGGTGGTCATCTGGTTGAAGAACTCGGGCTTGACGAACTGCAGGCCCGGTTGCGCCAGTTCAGCGCGGATGATCACGCTCATCGCCGCGCCGATGATGAACATGATGAAGCTGAAAAGCAGGTAGAGCGTGCCGATGTCCTTGTGGTTGGTCGAGAAGAACCAACGCTCGAAGAACCCCTGCTGATGCCCGTGATGCCCGTCGTGGTCAACTGCGGAATGCGCCATCGCAACTACACCTCACTGTATCCGGTGGTACCCGCATCCGCCGGCTGGCGGACGCGGCTCGATTTCAGGCGTTGCTGTCTGTTGCTGCAGCGGCCGGCTCGCTGGCCGGTGCCGGGGTGGCCTCGGCCGGGGCGGCCGGCGCAGGGGCCGGAGCCGCCTCGGGTGCGGGTGCCGGGGCAGGCTTCTTCGAGGCCAGCCACTTCTGGTAGTCCTCCTTGGAGACCGCCTCGACCACGATCGGCATGAAGCCATGGTCCTTGCCGCACAGCTCGGCGCACTGGCCGCGGTACACGCCGACCTGCTCGATGTTGGTCCAGGCCTCGTTGATGAAGCCGGGGATCGCATCCTGCTTCCAGCCCAGCGCCGGCACCCACCACGCGTGGATGACGTCGTCGGAGGTGATCACGAAGCGCACCTTGGTATCGACCGGCAGCACCAGGCGGTTGTCGACATCCAGCAGATAGTGCGGATGGCTGTCGCGGGTCGGCACGACGCCACTCTGGCGCACGCGGTCGGACTCACGGTCCAGGCGGCTGGTGAAGCTGACGTTCTCGCCGAGGTATTCGTACTTCCACATCCACTGATAGCCGGTGACCTTGACGGTCATTTCCGAATCGCGGGTGTCGTAGAACTTGATCAGGTTGGCCGTGGCCGGCCATGCCATCACCACCAGGATGATCACCGGGATCACGGTCCAGATGACCTCGGCCTTCGTGTTGTGGCTGAAGGTGGCGGCGACCGCGCCCTTGGATTTGCGGAACTTGAAGATCGCGTAGAACAGCGCGCCGAACACCAGCACACCGATCACGGTACAGACCCACAGCGAGAACAGGTTGGACTCCCACGCCAACCGCGAGCTCTGGGTCACCCCCTTGCCCATGTTCAACTGCCACGGTTTGGGGTCGGCCGCCTGGGCCCACGCCATGGCCGGCGCCAGCAGCGCGACCCCGCTCAACACTGTCTTCCCGAACGTCCTGCCCCACTTTCTGCATTGCTTCATTGCCTAGACCCTTAGCGTCGTCGGTTGCGGCCGTCATTGGCCGCGAGCAAGCCTTCTAGTTTCTGAGCCAGTACCTGGCGTTCGGCCGGTGCGAGGAAACTCCCCACGTCCACCTGCCTACCGCTGGATGCCAGCCGGACTCTGCGTTCATCGGCGATCAGCCTCACCCAGTGCGGGTGGGCGCTGAACACCGGCGAATGCCCGGGTGCGGGAATCACTTCCACGCACGCCGGCACTACCCGGATCTCTTCCTGCCGTTCTCCACTGCGCCACACCGTGCGCAGCGCCACTGCCAGCAACACGCTGTACAGCAGAGCAAACACGGGGGCGAATACGTTGCCGGTGAACCAGCCCAGGCCGGCCGCCAGCCACATCACCCCCGCCAACACCACAAACAACAGGACGAACTGCCGGGCATCGAGCGCCCGTGGGGGACGCAGCCGCAGTTGCGTCCCTGATCCGTCCGGAGCGATGAGCACCTCGATCATGTCGCAACCGCGTTTTTCCTGCCGCGGGAAACGTCTCGATGGTAGCCCTGCTCTCCAGCGAGTAGCAAGGGTCCATTCACAGTTTCAGGAATGGTGCAATACAGCATCGACTGCGGCGGCCGTTTTGACGAAAACAGCACAATAAATGGCAGGCGGGTCGAATCCGCCGAATCCCCCTGTATGAAAGGCTATGCGCTGGATGCGGACTGCCACGGAAAGCACTTGACTCGCCCAAAAAACGATTAAAATGGTCAAGTTCTCCACGAGCCGACCGGCATGACTGCATCCTCTGTCCTTCCCCCTGCCCCGGCATCGTCCGGCGCCGCCCGCCCGCCGCTGCTGTCCCCCGAGCTGCCGGCCGTTCCCAATGCGTTCCGCCAGGCGATCACCGATGCCTGGTTGAAGGACGAGGCCACCCATGTGCGCGAGCTGCTCGAGCAGGCACGCCTGCCGGCCGCCGAGCAGGCCAAGGTGCAGGCCACTGCCGCCGACCTGGTCAAGCGCGTGCGCGTGCGTGCCCAGGACCAGGGCGCGATCGAAGCCTTCATGCGCCAGTACGACCTGGGCAGCGAGGAAGGCGTGCTGCTGATGTGCGTGGCCGAAGCCCTGCTGCGCATTCCGGACCAGGACACCGCCGACAAGCTGATCCGCGACAAGCTCGGTGATGCCGACTGGAAGAAGCACATGGGCGGCAGCGACTCGGTGCTGGTCAACGCCTCCACCTGGGGCCTGATGCTGACCGGCCGCCTGGTCCAGATCAACGACTCCACCCGCGCCGACGTGCCGGGCGCGTTCAAGCGCCTGATCGGCCGCGTGGGTGAGCCGGTGATCCGCCTGGCCGTGCGCCAGGCGATGAAGATCATGGGCCACCAGTTCGTCATGGGTCGCACCATCGACGAAGCGCTGTCGCGCTCGCACAAGGGCGACAACGCCAGCTACCGCTATTCGTTCGACATGCTCGGCGAAGGTGCGCTGACCATGAAGGATGCCAAGCGTTACCTGGAAGACTACCGTCGCGCGATCCACTCGATCGGTGGCGACCACAAGGCCCGCGGCGGCCGTCCGGATGGCGACGTCAATTCGGCCCCGGGCATCTCGATCAAGCTCTCCGCGCTGTACCCGCGCTACGAGCACGCCAAGCGCGCACGCGTCATGGCCGACCTGGTCCCGGGCGTGCTCGAACTGGCGCAGCTGGCCAAGTCCTATGGCATCGGCTGCACCGTCGACGCCGAAGAAACCGACCGCCTGGAGCTGTCGCTGGACATCATCGAAGCGGTCGTCAGCGATGCCTCGCTGGCCGGTTGGGAAGGCTTCGGTGTGGTCGTGCAGTCGTACCAGAAGCGCACCCCGTACACGATCGATTACCTGGCCGACCTGGCCCGCCGCATCGGTCGTCGCCTGCAGGTCCGCCTGGTCAAGGGCGCGTACTGGGATGCGGAAATCAAGCGTGCACAGATCGAGGGCCTGCCGGCCTATCCGGTGTTCACCCGCAAGCAGAACACCGACGTGTCCTACCTGGCCTGTGCCAAGCGTCTGTTCACGCACAGCGATGCGATCTACCCGATGTTCGCCACGCACAACGCGCACACCATCGCAGCGGTGCAGGCGATCGCCAAGGGCGGCCAGTACGAGCACCAGAAGCTGCACGGCATGGGCGATGACCTGTACGCCGAAGTGGTGCCGGCCGACCGTCTGAACGTGCCGTGCCGCGTGTACGCGCCGGTCGGTTCGCATGAAGACCTGCTGCCGTACCTGGTGCGTCGTCTGCTTGAGAACGGCGCCAATTCCAGCTTCGTCAACCGCATCACCGACGACAACGTGGCCATCGACGACCTGATCCGCGATCCGGTCGAAGTGGTCTCCTCGTTCGCGTCCATCCCGCACCCGAAAATCCCGCTGCCGGTCGATCTGCTGCGCAGCCAGAACCATGACAGGAAGAACTCCATGGGCGTCAATCTCGCCAACGACAACGATCTGCGCGCTCTGGCCGAGCAGCTCAACGCCGCCGTGCCCGCGCCGGGCAAGAGCGGGTGGCACGCCGCGCCGCTGGTGCCGGGTGCCAACCCGACCGGCGCGCTGTTGAACGTGACCAACCCGGCCGACACCCGCCAGGTCGTCGGCCAGTGGCAGCCGGCCGACAGCGCCACCGTCGAGAAGGCGCTGGCCAATGCCGTGGCCGCGCAGCCCGCCTGGAACCGTACCCCGGCCGCCAGCCGCGCCGCGATCCTGGAGCACGCGGCCGACCAGCTGGAAGCGCGCCTGCCCGAATTCATGGCCCTGTGCGTCAAGGAAGCCGGCAAGAGCCTGCCCGACGGCATCGCCGAAGTGCGCGAAGCGGTCGACTTCCTGCGCTACTACGCCAAGCAGGCACGCGAGCAGTTCGGGCATGCCGAAAAGCTGCCGAGCCCGACCGGTGAATCCAACGAACTGCAGCTGCATGGCCGCGGCGTGTTCGTCTGCATCAGCCCGTGGAACTTCCCGCTGGCGATCTTCCTCGGCCAGGTCAGTGCTGCACTGGCGGCCGGCAACAGCGTGCTCGCCAAGCCGGCCGAACAAACCAACCTGATCGGCTATTACGCGGTGAAACTGCTGCTCGACGCCGGCGTACCGGAAGGCGTGCTGCAGTTCCTGCCCGGCGACGGTGCCACTGTCGGTGCGGCCCTGACCTCCGACCCGCGCGTGGCCGGCGTGGCCTTCACCGGCTCGACCGACACCGCCCGTGCGATCAACCGCGCGATGGCCGCCCGCGACGCCGCCATCGGTGTGCTGATCGCCGAAACCGGCGGCCAGAACGCCTTCATCGCCGACTCCTCGGCGCTGCCGGAACAGCTGGTCAAGGATGCGATCGGTTCGGCGTTCACCTCGGCCGGCCAGCGTTGCTCGGCCGCGCGCGTGCTGTTCGTGCAGGACGACATCGCCGACAAGGTGATGACCATGCTGTCCGGTGCGATGGCCGAACTGAAGGTCGGCGACCCGGGCCTGCTGTCCACCGACGTCGGCCCGGTGATCGATGCCGATGCGCTGCAGATCCTCAAGGATCACGCGGTACGCATGGAGAAGGACGCCCGTCTGATCGCCGCTGCCACGCTCGGCGAAGACGCCGCGCACGGCACCTTCTTCGCCCCGCGTGCGTACGAACTGAAGAACCTGGACCAGCTGCACAAGGAAATCTTCGGGCCGGTGCTGCACGTGATCCGCTGGAAGGGTGATCAGCTCGACGCGGTGATCGACCAGATCAACGCGACCGGCTACGGCCTGACCCTGGGCGTGCATTCGCGCATCGATGAAACCGTCGACCGTATTTCCTCGCGCATCAACGTCGGCAACGTGTACGTCAACCGCAACCAGATCGGTGCGGTCGTCGGCGTGCAGCCGTTCGGCGGCCAGGGCCTGTCGGGCACCGGCCCGAAGGCCGGCGGTCCGCACTACCTGCTGCGCTTCGCCACGGAAAAGACCGTCACCGTGAACACCACGGCGGCCGGCGGCAATGCCTCGCTGCTGACTCTGGGCGACTGATTCCCGGCGTCCTGTGTTGAACGAAAAACCCCGCGAAAGCGGGGTTTTTTGTGGGTATTACTCTTCGATCGACTCGATCTCGTCGCGCATCAGCAGCTCGTCGCCCATGTAGCGCTCGAACCGGATGCGCCCGAACCCGGCGGCGTACCACGCCTCGATGCGGCTGTCTTCGAAGGTGGCAGTGACGTGGCAGGTGTCCTTGAAGGTACGCGGCTGGTAGCCGACCTCCGCTTCCACGTCCTCGAAGCCGACGAAGGTGTAGTCGGAGAAGCCGTCATAGTCGATCGGCTCGACGGTGTCTTCGGCATGGTTCGTGCGCTCGCCCTTGCCGTTGACTTCGAAACGATCGCCCGGCTTGGCGTTCGCCGGGAACGTCGGCGCGGGCTTGAACACGTCGGTCATCACCGGCTTGGAACCGTCGCCACCCCAGGCGGACATGCCAAGGCGCTCCTGGCCGAGGAGCTGGCGGCCGCTCGCATCGTAGTAGCTGGCGCTACCGACACCACCGCCGGCACTGTTTACCTTGATCGCATCCTGGCCGGCAAACGTGGCCTTCTCGATGGTGAGCGTTTCATCACTGGTGGACCACGACAGGCCCGGGGTCAACGTAAAACAGGTCGCGAACTCCGGTGCAGCCAGGGCCGGCAGCGAGAGACCGGCCAGGCCAAGGGCGAGCGCGGAGCGCAGAAGCAGAGACGACATATACAGATCCTTGTCAGCAAGCACGGGACGGCAGGGGCGCCGTCCGGGCGGGGATTGTACGTCGTGTTCGATGTCATTCCGGCGTTCTTTCCTCCGCCCGGGTGGCGCGTCGGATCAGGCCGGCGCGGCCTGCGATTGCAGGTGCGCGTAACCGGCGCTGCGCACGAAGTCGCTCACCTGCCAGAGCTGTCCATTGACGGCCCAGTGACCGTCGGCCACGTCGGTCATCACGATCGACCCCAGCAGCACGCGGGTGTCCTCCGACGGCAGGCACCCCGCGATGGCCTCGTGCAGTTGGCGGGCGTAGTCGGCGCGCTGCCGCGCATCCAGCACGCCCTGCGGTATGCGCACCTCGATCTGGCAGGGGATAGCGCGCGCGCCGATGTCCTGGCCGCCGCACAGCCAGTGGCCGGCCGCGATTTCCTGCAGCATCACCCAGCACAGGCGCTGCTGGGCCGGTTCGGGGCCGAGGCCGGTGGCGCGGACAGCCGCGTCGTGCACGGCCTGCAGCAGGCGTTGCCGGGTGGCCGCGTCGAAAGCGTCGGCGGGAACGGTCAGGGTAAGGTTGGGCATGCGCTTCAGGGTGTGGCGGGAGGGACGTCCATTGGAGCCGAACACCGCTCCGGGCAACATCGGCCGATCCGACATCTTTCGTGCACAATCAGCCAATGCATGATTTCACCGTCATCGTCCTGCCCGGTGCGTTCGCCTCCAGCGTCGCGCTGACCCTGGACATCCTCACCACGGCCGCCACGCTGGCGCCGCGGCTGGGCCTGCCGGTCCCGCGCTGGCAGGTCTGCAGCCCGGCCCGGGGCGCTGTCCGCCTGGGGACGCACCTGCAGTTGCGCGCGGAAGCGATGCCGCGCATCGCCGATCCCCAGTCCTGCTGGATCGTGCCCGGGCTCGGCGTCGAGGATCCCGAGGCCATCGCGCAACGCCTGCGCGATCCGGACATCCCGGGTGTGCTGCGGGCGCTGCGCGCGCACGTGGCGGCGGGTGGGCGCGTCGCCGCCTCCTGTGCGTCCGTGTTCCTGCTGCACGACGCCGGGCTGCTTGCCGGGCGCAGCGTGACCACGACCTGGTGGCTTGCGGGCGCACTGCAGCGCCAGGCCCCGGAGTGCCGGGTCGATCCGGACCGCATGGTGATCGATGACACGGAGGTGATCACGGCAGGCGCCGCGCTCGGCCATACCGACCTGATGCTGTACCTGCTGCGGCAGCGCTTTGGTCCGGCCCTGCCCGATGCGGTGGCGCGCGCCCTGCTGCTGGACCGCCGCCAACTGCAATCGCCGTTCATGGTCCCGGCGATGATGGCGCAGGGCAATGCGCTGATCGCCTCGCTCACCGCCCATATCGAAGCCACGCTGCCGGCCACGGTCAGTGTCGGTGCGCTTGCGGCACACGTCGGCATGTCCACGCGCACACTGTCACGGCAGGTCGGCAAGGCCACCGGGCAAGGGCCGCTGCACCTGATCCGCAGCGTGCAGTTGAACCAGGCGCGCGCCCTGCTGGAGAACAGCCGCTACTCGGTGGAGACCGTGGCCGAGCGCGTGGGCTACCGCGATCCCACCGCGCTGCGGCGGCTGATGCGCAAGCGTCTCAACGCGACGCCGCGCCAGCTGCGCTGATCCGCCCGGTACGCGCTGCAGGCAACAAAAAACCCCGCTTTCGCGGGGTTTTCTGCTGCTGCGTTCAACCGATCTGTGACGCGTCGATCAGAACTTGTAGTTGAACGAAGCGGCCAGGACGTCGCCACGGACCTTGTACTTGCCGTTCAGCGAGTTGCCCTGGTTGTTGGTGGTGCCACCGATGATCACGTCCGGATCCTTGGTGAACAGGTGGGTGTAACCGAAGTTGTATTCGGTGTTCGCCGACGGGGTCCAGCCCACGCCCATCGACAGCCACTTGCGGCTGGTGTCCGGCACGCGCACGTCGCGGTGTGCGTTGGTGGTCGGGGTCTGGTCCAGCGCGACACCGCCACGCAGGGTCACGGTATCGCTCAGCTTGAAGTCGGCACCCAGCGAGACGAAGGTCGTATCGCGGTAGCCGAACTCCAGCACCGAATCGGGCTGGCTGGAGGCGTAGTCGATGGTGACCTGGTCAAACGCGGTCGACCAGGCGGTACGGGTGACATCACCCATCACGGTCCAGCGGTCGTTGACGTTGTGGGTGACGCTCAGGGTGGCCGAGGCCGGCAGGGTCAGCGTGGCCTTGCCCGAGGTGCTCACGAAGTTGCCCGGCTGGGCGCGGGCCAGCACGGCGGCAGCGTTCTGCGGCACGTCGAAGGTGGCATCGCCGCCGGTGATCTTGTGCTCGACCTTGGAGCGGTAGCTGATGCCGATGTGGGTGTTCTCATCGGGGCTGAACAAGCCGCCGACGGTCCAGCCCACGGCGTTGTTGTCGCCTTCAACGGTCAGCTTGCCATCGGCGCTGCCCGGGGCGAAGCCCGGAACGCGGGCCTGGGCCAGCGCGGTGCCGAAGTCGATCTGGTTGCTCAGTTCGATGGTCAGGTGCTCGACGAACACGGACGCGCCGAAGGACACGTACGGGTTGACGTCGTAGGACGCGGCGAAGCCCAGGTCGATGGCCTTCATGTCGGTCTTCAGACCGCTGTAACGGCCGACCCAGCCATTGTCGTAGTCGGTCTTGAAGCCGAACGGTGCGGTCAGCGAGACGCCGAAGTGCGCCTGCTCGCCGATCGGCATGTGGAAGTACGCGGCCGGGACCGGGGCGATCATGCCGGCGTCGCCGCCGTCACCGCCGGTCTGCGGCTGGCCGGTCGGCTTGCGGCCGGTGCCCTTGAACTTGGCCGAGAAGCTGATGGCGCTCAGGTCGCCCTGGACCTGCATGCCTTCGAGCTGGCGCATGCCGGCCGGGTTGACGGCCATGATCGAGGCGTCGCCGGCGGCGCTGCCGGAACCGGCGAAGGCGCGGCCGAGGCCCTTGGCGCTGTTTTCCTTCAGCTGGAAGGCGGCAGCGTTGACGTGGCCCACGGCCAGGACACCGGCAATGCCGACGGCCAAGGCGGTGACGCGGGCAAGAGTGGAAGCGGTATGCATTGTTGGTTCTCTCCGGAAAGCGGTGATGTTGGCAACGCGCGCCTGCGCCGCCCCTCCCCTTGATGGGTCAGGACAACGCGCCGGATTCCCCTCCCGACATACGACGCCGTATGCGAGTATACCGAGAGCGGTTAATGAAACAATAACGTGTGTCGCCCTTGTGGCTATTCATGCTGAACGCGACATATCCCCGTCAGCTCGGCCTCCGCGCTAGGCTAGTGCCCGCATGTTCGTGTCGACCCCCTCCCGCAAGAAAGCCGCCTACCGCTGGGCCACCCCCCTGCTGTTCGCCGCGCTGTGGGCGGCCTTCCTGTGGTCGATCTCCCGGCCGGACGATGCCCGCCGCAGCCTGTGGATGGACTGGGGCGCGCTGTCCACCGGCCTGACCCACCCGCTGGACTGGTGGGCGACCCTGCAGGATGGCAGCGTGCTGCGGTTGTTCACCGCGCTGTTCCTGCACGCGGACTGGTCCCACCTGCTGGGCAACCTGGTGTTCCTGCTGATCTTCGGGCTGCCGGCCGAGCGCGTGCTGGGGCCGTGGCGGCTGATGCTGCTGTTCCTGGTGGGCGGGGCGATCTCCAACCTGACCGCGATCTACACGATGGGCAGCCCGGACCAGATCATCATCGGGGCCAGCGGCGCCGTGTCGGCGCTGATCGGCGCCTACCTGGCCCTGTTCCCGGGCGCGCGGCTGGGCGTGGTGATCCCGCTGGGCCTGTTCCTGGAATTCGTCCGCGCCCCGGCCTATCTGCTGATCGGGGTCTGGGCGGCGCTGCAGGTAGTGTTCGCGTATATCGGCCCGACCTTCGGCATGGTGGCCTGGTGGGCGCACATCGCCGGCTTCGTGTTCGGGCTCGGCTACGGCGTGTATGTGCGCGCGGCGATCGCGCGGCGGCTGCGCAAGCGGCACGGGTTCTGAGGGCATGACCGGGAGCGGGTCCGCCGACAGGTCGGCCAACGGGTAGTGCCGGCCGCTGGCCGGCTCCACGCAGCGTTGGATTCGAGCAGAGCCGGCCAGCGGCCGGCACTACCTGGTGGGCTTCATGCGGAGCCGGCCAGCGGCCGGCACTACCGATCAGGGCTTGATCGGTGCCGTCGAGGCCGGGGCTTCCGGCGTGGCCGATGCGGGCGTAGCCGGTGCAGCCGCAGGCTGTTCGGCCGGCTTGGTCTCTGCCGGTTTGGTCTCTGCAGGCTTCGTTTCTGCCGGCTTGACCGTTGCCTCTGCAGGCTTTGCCACCGCTGCCCCTGCCGCTGCCGGCTTGGCCGCCGGCTTCTTCGCCGCCTCGGCCTTCTGCCTGGCCAGCACCGAACCCGGCTGCTTCAACTCGGCCAGCGCATCGTTGATCGGACCATCGCCGGGCAGCACGTCACCGGCCTTGTAACCCTCGGTGCCTTCTTCATCGCCACGCAGGTGGCCCGGAAGGGTGGCTTCGCTGTAATCGGTCAAGCTGGCCGGCAGCTCGTCATCCCCGGCGCGCTTCTCCGGCTGCAGCAGCACGTCCGGGATGATGCCGGTGGCCTGGATGGACTTGCCGCTCGGCGTGAAATACCGCGCGGTGGTGAGTTTCACCGAGTCACCGTTGTCCAGCGGCAGCACGGTCTGCACCGAGCCCTTGCCGAAGGTGCGGCTGCCGACCACGCGGGCACGGCCGTTGTCACGCAGGGCACCGGCCAGCACTTCGGAGGCGCTGGCCGAGCCGGCGTCGGCCAGGACGACGACCGGTGCGCCCTTGAGCAGATCGCCCGGGGTCGCATCGAAGCGTGCATCGCTGATCGAGATGCGGCCACGGGTGCTGACGATGTTGCCCTTCTCGAGCAGATCGTCGGCCACCTGCACGGCAGCGGTGAGCAGGCCACCCGGATTGCTGCGCAGATCCAGCACCAGTCCCTTCAGCTTGCCACCGGCCTGCTGCTGCAGCTGGGCGACATGCTTCTGGAAATCGGCACCGGTGTCGGCCTGGAAGGTGCTCAGGCGGATGTAGCCATACCCGGGTTCAAGCATCTTGCTGCGCACGCTGGTGACGCGGATGGTCTCGCGGGTCACCGTGACATCGAACGGCTTGGGCTTGCCCTCGCGCACCAGGGTCAGCACGACCTTGGTGCCGGCGACGCCACGCAGCGGTTCGGTCGCTTCGATCGCGCTGATCGGCTTGCCGTCGATGGCGATGATCAGATCGCCCGCCAGGATGCCCGCGCGCGTCGCCGGGGTATCGTCGATCGGCGAAATGACTTTCAGGCTGCTGTTGTCGGGCTGCTGCTGCAGCTCCACGCCGATGCCATCGTAGGCGCCGTTGGCCTGCTCATCGAAGGCCTCGGCGTCTTCCTTGTCGAAGTAGGTGCTGTGCGGATCCAGGTCCAGCAGCAGGCCGCGGATCGCGGACTGCATCAGCTTCTTGTCGTCGACCGGATCGACGTAGGCCGCGCGCACCGCGTTGTACACGGCAGCGTAGCGGCGGATTTCTTCCAACGGAACCCGTGAGGTCACCGCTTCTTCCGTGGTGGCCGCATCGGCCCCGCGTGCCGGCGCTTCAGCGGTCTGCTGCGCCCAGGACACCGCGGGCAACAGGGCCAGCAGCAAGGTGGCGGAACGGGCTACGCGCATGAAGCACTCCAGGATGAGCGGGGGACGGTTATCCACGCACCACGGTGCGTCGCCCGATTATGCGCGAAGCGACGATAAATTCCCGTTGAATCCCCTGCACGGCGGCGCGCCCAGGTTGGGCGCGGTTTATCGCCGCTGCAGCCAGCTGCCCGGATCGACCGGCTGCCCATTGCGGCGCAGTTCGAAGTAGAGCGCGGTCACGCCCTGCCCGCCGGAATTGCCGACCTTGGCCACCGCCTCGCCCTTCTTCACCGTGGCGCCGGCATCGCGCAGCAGGGTGTCGTTGTGGGCGTACAGGCTCATGTAGCCGTTGCCATGATCGACGATCAGGATCATGCCGTAGCCGGTCATCCAGTCGGAGAACACCACGGTGCCATCGGCGACGGCGGTGATCGTGCTGCCGGCCGGCGCACCAATCAGTACGCCACTGCTGGTGCGGCCATCGGGCAGCTTGCCGCCATAGCGCGCGAGCAGGTTGCCGGAGAGCGGCCAGCCCAGCCCACCCACCTTCGGCGGCGGCGCGGAGGCGACCGCAGGCGGCGTCTTGGTCGCGCGCGGCGGCGGGCGCGTGCCACTGGCAGCCGCGGCACGATCGGCCTTGTCGGCAGCGGCTTTTTCCGCGGCGGCACGTCGCGCGGCAGCACGGCGTTCGGCCTCCGCCCGGGCAGCGGCGGCACGCAGGTTGGCCAGCAGGGTTTCCAGCGCCTTGGCGTCCTGGCCCAGCGCCTTTTCGCGTTCGCTGCGATCCTTGTAGCGCTCGTCCAGCGTGGCCACCGTCGCCGCCCGTTCGCGGCGATCATCGGCCAGCGTGGCGACCTGCTGCTTCTGCTGCTGCCGGGTCCCTTCCAACGCCTTGCGGCGGTCGACGATCTCCGTCTCCACGCGCTGCAGTTCGGTGAGGTCGGCCGTCAGCGACTGGATGCGCTGCGCACGCTCGCGCTGCAGGTACCGGTGATAGGCCAGGCTGCGGTTGGCATCGGCGACGCGATCCTGCGACAGCAGCAGCTTCAGCGGTGCGTTGTTGCCGATGCGGTACGCCGCGCGCAGCAGCGACGCCAGCTCCGCCCGCTGCTGTTCCAGCCCGGCCTGCAGTGCATCGCGCTTGGCCTGCAGTTCGCTCATGGCGCGGGTTTCGCGTTGCAGCGCGGTTTCGGTCTGGGCCAGGACGCGGCCGGTGCGGGCGACCTTCTCATCGGCTTCGCGCAGCTGGCGCGAGGCCTGTCCGCGCTGACCTTCCAGGTTCCGCCGTTCCTGGGCCACGCCCTTGAGCTCGCTGCGCAGCTTCTGCAGCTTGCGCTCGGCTTCCCTGGAGGACTGGGCGGCGAGCGGGCTGGCGCCCAGCACGGCCACCGCCAGCAGCAGCGCACGCAACGTCGGGGTCAGCCACTGCGAGCGACCGCGTCCGTCGGTCGGATTGTTATCCCGGCGTGAGGAGAAGGCGTTGTGGCGCAAGGGCTTTCCAGTGACTTCAGGCAGATGCGGATTGCAACGATGCATGGTGACATTCCTGCAGGCGGCCTGCCAGCCGCGCTCCACCATCGAGGTTCCCATGAAACGCTCCCTGCTTCCGCTGCTGCTGGTCCTGGCGCTGCCCTGTGCGCCGGCCTTCGCAGGCGACAACATCAGCAAGGTCAACGGCAGCATCTCCGCCGAGGCCGGCCAGAGCTACGGCAATCTGGAGACGGTCAACGGCGGCATCAAGGTCGCCGAAGGCGCCGTCACCGGTCGCATCGAAACGGTCAACGGCGGCATCCGCGTCGCCGATCGCGCGCGGACCGGCGGTATCTCCACGGTCAACGGCAGCGTGCGGGTCGGGCGCGAAGTGATTGCCAGCGGCGGCGTGGACACGGTCAACGGCGGCATCTTCCTGGACCGCGGCAGCCAGATCGACGGGGGTCTGGAGACCGTCAACGGCAGCATCGGGCTGGTCGAGACGCGCGTGGCACGCGGCATCGAGACGGTCAACGGCGACATCACCGTCGGCGTGGGCTCGCAGGTCGAAGGCGGGATCGAGGTCAAGAAACCGAACTTCAACCTGTCGCTGACCCCCGGCCGCAAGCCGCGCGTGATCATCGGGCCGAACGCATCGGTCAGCGGACCGTTGGAGTTCCAACGCGAGGTCACCCTCTACGTCCACCGCACCGCGCGGGTGGGACCGGTCAGTGGTGCCGTGGCCGTGCCGTTCGATACCGACACCGCGCCGCAGGATTGATATTGTGCTCACTGGTGCGCTGCGCACCCGCCTTTCCCGTTCCAGGAACCGATGATGCCCCGCAAACTTCTGTTGTGCCTTGCCGCTGCCGCTGCGTTGACCGCGTGCAAGGGCGAATCCGCGGCGCCTGCCGCCGCGCCCGCCACCGACGCGGCGCCGACCGCGCCCAGCCATGCGTTTTCGTCGGAGATCAACGCCGACGACTTCGCCGAGCTGGTCAAGACCCTGGCCTCGGACGAGTTCGAAGGCCGTTCGCCGGGCAGCAAGGGCGAAGAGCTGACCGTCAACTACATCCGCGACCAGATGCAGCGCATCGGCCTGCAGCCGGGCAATGGCGACAGCTGGTTCCAGGATGTCGCGATGACCGAGACCACGGCCGATGAGTCGACCGTGCTGAAGCTCGACCAGGCCGGCAAGGCCCGCGAGCTGAAGTTCGGCACCGACATGGTGATCGGGACCCGCAGTGGCCAGCCGGAGGTGAAAGTCGAGAACAGTGACCTGGTGTTCGTCGGCTACGGCGTGGACGCGCCCGAGCAGAAGTGGAACGACTATGCCGGCCAGGACTGGAAGGGCAAGACGGTCGTGATGTTCGTCAACGACCCCGGTTTCCACGTCAACGACGGGAAGCTGTTCGACGGCAAGCGCATGACGTACTACGGGCGCTGGACGTACAAGTTCGAGGAAGCCGCACGCAAGGGCGCGGCCGCCGCGCTGATCGTGCACGACACCGCCGGCGCGTCGTACGGCTGGGACGTGGTCAAGAACTCGTGGGCCGGTCCGCAATACGATCTGCCCGCCAAGGATGATCCGGAAGCACGCCTGCCGGCGCAGGGCTGGCTCAGCGCCGATGCCGCCCGCCAGCTGTTCGCCGAGGCCGGCCTGGATCTGGACAAGGCCTACAAGGACGCCAGCAAGCGTGGCTTCAAGCCGGTGCCGTTGAAGGCCAAGGTGTCCTTCGACCTGAAGAGCACCATCGCCGAGAAGAAGTCGCGCAACGTGGTCGGCGTGCTGCCGGGCAGCAAGCGGGCGGACGAAGCGGTGCTGTACATGGCGCACTGGGATCATCTCGGCAAGCACGAGGGTGAGCAGGGCGACAACATCTACAACGGCGCCGTCGACAACGCGACCGGCGTGGCCGGCATCCTGGAAGTCGCCGACGCGATGGTCCACCAGCAGCCGGCACCGGAGCGTTCGGTGGTGTTCCTGGCGGTGACGCTGGAAGAGTCGGGCCTGCTGGGCTCGAAGTACTACGTCAGTCATCCGACCTTCCCGCTCGACAAGATCGCCGGCGTGATCAACATCGATGCGATGTCGGTGGCGGGCCGTGCCAAGGATGTGACCGTGACCGGTTTCGGCAGCTCCGAGCTGGAGGACATCCTCAAGCCGCTGGCCGCGAACCAAGGCCGTACCCTGCACGGCGAGACCGCGGTGCAGAGCGGCTTCTACTTCCGTTCGGATCACTTCAACTTCGCCAAGGCGGGTGTGCCGGCGCTCTATGCGGACGGGGGTGAGGATCTGCGCGACGGCGGTGTCGAGGCTGGCCGCAAGGCCGCCGAGGACTACGGCAGCCACCGTTACCACGGCCCGAAGGACGAGTTCGATCCGGCGACCTGGAAGCTGGATGGCACGGTCGAGGACCTGCAGCTGCTGTACGGGGTTGGCAAGGAGCTGGCTGGCGGCGACCGTTGGCCGAACTGGTACGAAGGCAATCCGTTCAAGGCGGCACGCGATGCGATGATGAAGGGCAAGGGCGCTGAGACGCCGGCCGCGGAGCCTGCGCGCTGAGCGGTCGTTGTTTCTGACGTGATCTCTGTTTCATGAAAACGGCGCCTTTCTAGGCGCCGTTTTTTTGGGCCTTCTCCCATCTGAGGGGAGAAGGCGAATCGGACGTACGCGTGATCGCGATGGACGAGTTTGCGAAAATTAGCTGGGAAGGCTCAGCCAGAGGTAAGTCCCAGCTCTTTGATCTTCCCCCACGGCATGATGGTGACCCCGTCGCATTCGCCTGGAAGGACGCCGTTAGAGTTAGCTTTCGAGACAATCCCATGGCCGTTATTGCCTCTGACCACGGCCGCACGGCTGTCCCCCGGAGCGCAGGCGAGCGCCTCGCCCTCGATACGTATCCAGGTGCTGGCGCAGGGCAACGTTTGACCGGGCCCGCACGCCAAGCCGGGGTTCCAGTCAACGCTGATCACCTTGCCGCAACTCCAGCCGGATCTAACCCCCCGGAAGCAAAGCTCGTGCCCAAGCTCTGCACCCGCCCACATGTACATGATTGAGCGCGTGTTGTAGTCCGAGGTTGAAACGGCATAGACGGACCGAAGGGGGCTGTGCAAAACGAATTGTTGTTTTGAAGCACCGCGCCGCCTTGGATGTACTCGACATTGCGTGACTTGGACATGTTTGGTCTGAGAGTGATTGCAAAGCCCAGAACCCGCTCAAGCTTCTTGACGGTGGTCTGAAGCTCTTCCGCTTTTTCCTCATTTCCTTCGATGTAGATCACCAGCCGATCCTCGCCTGGCCGACCTAGGAACCCGGTAGCGCCAGGTATGGCGCTGTAGAGAAGATCCATGTGTTTATCGAGGATGGCGTAGAACTCTTGCTTGGTGTACTTGTGTCCCGTCTCAAAAACCACCCGGGTCGTGCCACTTTCAGTACGGACGACACGGTCTGCGACGGAGCTTGCACCTTTCAGTTCGACAAGAATGTGTTGGTCGGGGGTATGCTGAAGGGAGATCTCCGTCAACCTGTCTGAGAACTCCTGCCGCAAGTCCTCCATCGATTGCATGATCTCGGTCTGAACGGCAAGCCGTGTGATGGCGTCGTCGACGGACACTTCGGGATTCCGAGTGATGTAACTCTTCACCAGCGTCTGCATTTCCTCGCCCAGATCCGAGTCCGGGTCAGGCACCTGCGCCCAGACGTTGGCGGTCAGGCAAAGAGCGATAGAACAACCTAGAAGCTTCCATTTCATAGGGATCTCCGTGTCCCTGTGGGTTGATCCCAAGCCATTCCAACGGCCAGAGAAAAAGCAGGCTAACAGTCAGAACAAGCAGCTGGAGTGGCAGAGCTCACAACAAGCCAGGTTCTATATGGCGGAGGGACTGTTCACGGAAATGCGTTGCGGTCTCAGCAACGACGTGAATCGCCCCGGCTTCTGTAGACACCCCGAAGCCTCATTTTGATTGCTGCTTTCCAAGCCCTACCGGACACAGCCCGTTGTTCCGCCAGGCGTAGTACCCGCTGGGATGCAGGCCAAACACCTTAGACATGCTTCAAAGGCGGAATTGCTGCTGATGATCGCCTCGATCTTGAACTCCTGCATGTATCGCTTGGTGCTCATAGACACCCCTAGTGCTGCTGTGAATCATGGCTGCAAGGTGGCCAGGAAAGCCGGGGCGATTCAGGCATCGCGACCCACGTTTGGAGGCCACGGGCGCCGCAACGCAAGCTCCGGTTTGCAGTGCGCATACCTCATGCGAGCTCCGTAGCGGCCGGTAGGCTCGTGGGCAAAATCAAGGAGGAGGCCGTCGCCGCGAAGCGGCGGGCGGGCGGGCGGGGGACATTTGCCGAGGGGCCTGCCGGTCGCTACGGGGCCCTCACGCTCGCGGAAGACCCAAGCGAAGAACAAAAAAAACCCCGCTGCGTGAGCAGCGGGGTTTTGGGTGTAAACCCTGGCGATGACCTACTCTCGCATGGCTTAGGCCACACTACCATCGGCGCAGCTGCGTTTCACTTCCGAGTTCGGGATGGGATCGGGTGGTTCCACAGCGCTAATTTCACCAGGGAGACGGTTGGAGCAGCGCATTGCGCCAGCTCAGCAGAGGTCTCTTCCGAGAAACAGATACCTGCAAAAACCAGGTGCCTGCAAAAAAAGAAAACCCCGCTGCGTGAGCAGCGGGGTTTTCGGGGTAAAAACCCTGGCGATGACCTACTCTCGCATGGC
>NZ_JBEUMH010000014.1:0-78003 GCF_041080745.1 Stenotrophomonas sp. JAG2
ACCCGCGACCTCCGGCGTGACAGGCCAGCATTCTAACCAGCTGAACTACCGCTCCGCACTTGAAACTTTGCAGGCGCTCATTCTATCCGAAGATATTCAGATTGCCCACCCCGAAATACTGCTTTTTTCGAGGTTTTTGTAAAACTGGCGGAGCGGACGGGACTTGAACCCGCGACCTCCGGCGTGACAGGCCAGCATTCTAACCAGCTGAACTACCGCTCCACATTTCAAAACTTTTTACTGGCAGTGCCTGGTGGGTGCTGAGGGTTTCGAACCCCCGACCCTCTCCGTGTAAAGGAGACGCTCTACCGCTGAGCTAAGCACCCCAGCAAGCCGCTTAGTTTACGGCATCCTTCAGGGCTTTGCCAGCCTTGAACGACGGATTCTTCGACGCAGCGATCTTGATGGTGTCGCCGGTCTTCGGGTTGCGGCCGGTACGGGCAGCGCGGTCGCGGACCTGGAACGTGCCGAAGCCCACCAGCGTCACCGCATCACCGCCCTTCAGGGCCTTGGTGACGGAAGCGATGACGGCATCAACGGCGCGGCTGGACTCGGCCTTGGTCAGGTCGGCGGCTTCAGCAACGGCGTCGATCAATTCGGTCTTGTTCATTCTCTACAGCTCCTTTGGCGGGGATTCCGCGGATTCAACATTGAGACACCCGACGACGATACGTCGCCGGATGCCAGTGAAGTTCTCTGTTCGCCGAATTCAGATTTACGCTGACTCGCGAGTGGTGCTTTTATACCAGTGCCCCCCTACCCGCGCAAGCTGAAAAGCCAATAACGACGCGGGTTTCGGGCAGTTGGACAGCGCGCGTCAATGCTTGACGCGCGTGGTGGAAGCTGTCTTGGACTTGCCACGTACCGTGACGCGTTGCCCATCTTTCTTGGGCTTCGGCGCGGTCAGCGGCGTCTCCAGCGCCAGGTCGAGCACTTCCTCGATCCACTTCACCGGCACGATCTTCAGATCACGGGTGACATTGGCGGGGATATCGGCCAGATCCTTGCGGTTCTCCTCGGGGATGATGACCGTGGTGATCCCGCCACGCAGCGCCGCCAGCAGCTTCTCCTTGAGGCCGCCGATGGCCGTGACGCGGCCCCGCAGGGTGATCTCGCCGGTCATCGCGACTTCGGCCCGGATCGGCACCTTGGTCAACGTGGACACCAGCGAGGTCACCATGGCGATACCCGCGCTGGGACCGTCCTTCGGGGTGGCGCCATCGGGCACGTGGACGTGCACGTCGTGCTTCTGCAGGAACTCGTTGTCGATGCCCAGCCGCTCGGCACGCGAACGCACCACCGACAGGGCCGCCGAGGCGGACTCCTTCATCACGTTGCCGAGCTGGCCGGTCAGGATCAGCTGGCCCTTGCCCGGCACCAGCGTGGATTCGATCTGCAGCAGGTCGCCGCCCACTTCGGTCCAGGCCAGGCCGGTGACCAGGCCCACTTCGTTCTGTTCTTCCGCACGGCCGAAATCGACACGGCGCACGCCCAGGTACTTGTCCAGGTTCTTGCCGTTGACCACCACCAGCGCCTTCTTCTTCGCGCTGGCCTTCTTGCCGGCCTTGGCCGGCTTCGCAGCCTTGGCCGGCGCGACCGGACCAGCGAGCGCGATCTCCTTGACCACCTTGCGGCAGATCTTGGCGACTTCGCGCTCAAGGTTGCGCACGCCGGACTCGCGCGTGTAATAGCGCACGATGTCCTGGATGGCGTCCGCCTCGATCTCCAGCTCTTCCGGCTTCAGGCCGTTGGCCTTGATCTGCTTGGGCACCAGGTAACGCATGGCGATGTTGAGCTTCTCATCCTCGGTGTAACCGGGGATGCGGATCACTTCCATGCGGTCCAGCAGCGGGCCGGGGATGTTGAGCGAGTTGGAGGTCGCCACGAACATCACTTCGGACAGGTCCAGGTCCACTTCCAGGTAGTGATCGTTGAACGCGTTGTTCTGCTCGGGATCAAGCACTTCCAGCAGCGCCGAGGACGGATCGCCACGGAAGTCCATCGACATCTTGTCGATCTCATCCAGCACGAACAGCGGGTTCTTGCTGCCCACCTTGTTGAGGTTCTGCACGATGCGGCCCGGCATCGAGCCGACGTAGGTACGACGATGGCCGCGGATCTCGGCCTCGTCGCGCACGCCACCCAGGCTCATGCGCACGAACTTGCGGTTGGTCGCCTTGGCGATGGACTGGCCGAGCGAGGTCTTGCCCACGCCGGGCGGGCCCACCAGGCACAGGATCGGGCCCTTCATCTGCTTCACGCGCGACTGCACCGCCAGGTATTCCAGGATGCGGTCCTTGACCTTGTCCAAGCCGAAATGATCGGCGTCCAGCGTGTCCTGCGCGGCCTTGAGATCCTTGCGGACCTTGCTGCGCTTCTTCCACGGCACGCCCAGCAGCCAATCCAGGTAATTGCGCACGACGGCGGCTTCGGCGGACATCGGCGACATCTGCTTGAGCTTGTTGAGCTCGGCCTTGGCCTTGGTCTCCACCGGCTTGGGCATGCCCGCCTCGGCGATCTTGCGGGCCAGCTCGTCCATCTCGCCCGGCGCATCGTCCAGGTCACCCAGTTCTTTCTGGATGGCCTTCATCTGCTCGTTGAGGTAGTACTCGCGCTGGCTCTTTTCCATCTGCGACTTCACGCGGCCGCGGATGCGCTTTTCCATCTGCTGCACGTCGATCTCGCCATCGACCAGGCCGACCAGCATTTCCAGGCGGTCGCCGATCTGCAGCGTTTCCAGCAGGCGCTGCTTGTCGGCCAGGCGCACGCTGATGTGCGCGGCGATGGTGTCGGCCAGGCGCGCGGGCTCGTCGATGCCGGCCAGGGTCTGCAGCAGCTCCGGCGGCAGCTTGCGGTTGGTTTTGACGTACTGCTCGAACAGCGACATCAGCGAACGGGCGATCGCCTCGATCTCGCGCGGCTCGCGCGACTCGTCCGATTCGATTTCCATGCCCACGCCGTGCAGCGAGCCATCGCGCTCGGTCACTTCGGTGACGTTGACGCGCGACAGGCCTTCGACCAGCACCTTGATGGTGCCATCGGGCAGCTTCAGCAGCTGCAGCACCTGGGCGAGCGTACCGACCTGGTACAGATCGGCGGCGGACGGATCATCCGTCTCGGCGGACTTCTGCGCGAGCAGCAGGATGCGCTTGTCCGCCTCCATCGCCTGCTCCAGCGCATGCATGGACTTGTCACGGCCGACGAACAGCGGAATGACCATGTGCGGGAACACCACCACGTCACGCAGCGGCAGTACCGGCAGGTCGAGAGTCTCAGTTGGGGAACGGGCCATGTGGGCTCCAGTGGAACAGTGGGGATGGCCTCCGGGCGCCTCGCCCGGATACAAAAAAAGCCGATGGCCTCGTTATGGGGCCATCGGCTTCTAGATGCAAGCTGTTCTGAAAAATTTCTTTCAATTCAATTACTTGAACTGATTATTCAGCACCAGCCGCCTTCTGTTCAGGCGCCGGCGGCGTCTGGTAGATCAGGTACGGTTCGGACTTGTGTTCGATCACCGATTCGTCCACCACCACCTTGCTGACGTTCTCTGCCGAGGGCAGGTCATACATGGTGTCCAGCAGGACCGATTCGACGATCGTACGCAGGCCACGGGCACCGGTCTTGCGCTTGAGTGCCTTGCGGGCAATGGCGGCCAGGGCGTCCGGACGGAACTCCAGCTCGACGTGCTCCATCTCGAACAGCTTCTTGAACTGCTTGGTGATGGCGTTCTTCGGCTCGGTCAGGATCCGCACCAGGGCGGCCTCGTCCAGCTCTTCCAGGGTCGCCACGACCGGCAGGCGGCCAACGAACTCCGGGATGAGGCCGAACTTGATCAGATCTTCCGGCTCGACTTCCGCCAGGATCTTGCCCACTTCCTGCTTGCGCTCGGAACTCTTCACCTTGGCACCGAACCCGATGCCGCCCGAATCGTTGGAGCGCTGCTGGATCACCTTGTCCAGGCCGGCAAACGCGCCGCCACAGATGAACAGGATGTTCTTGGTGTCCACCTGCAGGAATTCCTGCTGCGGGTGCTTGCGACCGCCCTGCGGCGGAACGCTGGCCACGGTGCCTTCGATCAGCTTCAGCAGGGCCTGCTGGACGCCTTCGCCGGACACATCGCGGGTGATCGACGGGTTCTCGCTCTTGCGCGAGATCTTGTCGATTTCATCGATGTAGACGATGCCCTGCTGCGCCTTCTCGACGTCGTAGTCGCACTTCTGCAGCAGCTTCTGGATGATGTTCTCCACGTCCTCGCCCACGTAACCGGCTTCGGTCAGCGTGGTGGCGTCGGCCATGGTGAACGGCACGTTGAGCAGGCGGGCCAGGGTCTCGGCCAGCAGCGTCTTGCCCGAACCGGTCGGGCCGACCAGCAGGATGTTCGACTTCGCCAGTTCGACCTCGTCGTTCTTCTGACGGCTCTCGATGCGCTTGTAGTGGTTGTATACGGCCACGGCCAGGGTCCGCTTGGCGCGGTTCTGCCCGATCACGTACTGGTCCAGGACCTCGAGGATCTCGCGCGGCTTGGGCAGCGAACTGCGGGCCGACTGCGCCTTCTCCTCCAGCTCCTCACGGATGATGTCGTTGCACAGCTCGACGCATTCATCGCAGATGAATACGCTCGGACCCGCAATCAGCTTGCGCACCTCATGCTGGCTCTTTCCGCAGAAGGAGCAGTAGAGGATCTTGCCGGTGTCCGTGGAACGACCTTGGCGGTCTTCGCTCATGCTTCGCTTACCCAGTTACCCCACCCGACTGAACGGGGGTTCGATTCGAGAATAGCACAGGGTCAGGAGGACGCCAGTCCTGCCCGACCCGGTGGAAACAAGCCGGTTTCCCGGCCTGGTACAACCTTACGCCGGCTGGATCGACTCTTCCGGACGACGCTCCAGGACCTGGTCGACCAGGCCGTAGGCCACCGCATCGACCGCGCTCTTGAAGTTGTCGCGCTCGGTATCCCGGGCGATGGTCTCCAGCGACTGGCCGGTGTGCTTGGCCAGCACTTCGTTCAGGCGCGAACGCAGGGTCAGGATTTCCCGGGCATGGATGTCGATGTCCGAGGCCTGGCCCTGGTAGCCGCCCAGCGGCTGGTGGATCATCACGCGCGAATTCGGCAGCGCATAGCGCTTGCCGGCCGCGCCCGATGCCAGCAGCAGGGCGCCCATCGAGGCCGCCTGGCCGACGCAGATGGTGCTCACGTCCGGCTTGATGTACTGCATGGTGTCGTAGATCGCCATGCCGGCGGTGACCACGCCACCGGGCGAGTTGATGTAGATGCTGATGTCCTTTTCCGGGTTGTCCGCTTCCAGGAACAGCAGCTGCGCCACCACCACGTTGGCCATGTGATCGTCGATCGGGCCCACGAGGAAGATCAGACGCTCTTTCAACAGGCGCGAATAGATGTCATAGGCGCGCTCGCCGCGGCTGGTCTGTTCGACCACCATCGGAACCATGTTCAGGGCTGTGGTTCGGTTGTCCATTAGTGAGGCACCTATTTTGGGGGGAACGACCCCGCGCCGGGGCGCGGGGCGTAAAACGCGGGCCGCTTACTGGCGGATCGCGTCCTGGAACGACAGCTTCTCTTCGGTGTGCTGGGCGCGCTCGGCGATCCAATCGATCACCTGCTCTTCCATCACGCGATTCTGAAGCCCAGTCATCAGCTGGGGGTCATTGCGGTACATCTCAATGACCTGCTCCGGCTCTTCGTAGGTCGAGGCGATCAGGCGCATGGTTTCATTCAGGCGCTTCGGGTCCAGGCGCAGGTCGTTCTTGCGGGCCACTTCACCGACCAGCAGGCCGACCAGCACGCGCTTGGCGGCGGCGTCCTTGAAGCCTTCATGGGCGTCGGCCGGGACGTCGCCCGGGTTGCGGCCGCTGCGGCGGATCTGCTCGATCTGCTGGGCCAGCATGGCGCGGGCTTCGTTCTCGACCAGGCGCGGCGGCATTTCCACCGAGGCGTAGGCTGCGATCAGCTGCTCACCGACTTCGCGGCGCAGGCGGTTCATCAGGGCACCCTTGAGCTCACGCTCCAGGTTGGCGCGGATGTCCTTGCGGAACTGCTCGACGTCGCCGCCCTTCACGCCAAAGCTCTTGATGAACTCGGCATCCACCTCCGGCAGCACCGGCGCGGACACGTCCACCGCCTTGACGGTGACCTTGACCTGCTTGCCCGCCAGCGCGGGAACGCGCCAATCGGCCGGGAACTCGACGTCCAGGGTCTTTTCTTCACCGGCGGCCAGACCGACCAGGCCCTGCTCGATCTGCTCGAACATCATGCCCTGGCCCACGATCACGCTGCCCTTTTCGGTGCCTTCGGCCGGCAGGCGCTCATCGCCGGCCTGCGACCAGGTTTCCAGGGCGACCAGATCGCCGTCCTGGGCGCCACGGGTGACCGGGCTCCAGCTGCGGCGCTGCTCGCGCAGGTTGGTGATCATCTGGTCGATGTCGGCGTCGTTGATCTCGGCGGTGTGGCGGACCACGGTCAGCTTGCTGACGTCCACGTCGCCGAAGTCCGGCACCAGCTCGACGGTGGCCACGAAGGACAGCTCGCCCTCGCCCTTGTCGATGCGCGGGGTACCGGCGATGCGCAGTTCGTGCTCGCGCAGGGCGGCATCGAAGGTTTCACGCAGCAGGCCGTCGACGGCTTCGCTGCGGACCTGCTGGCCGAAACGCTGCTCGATCACCTTGGCCGGCACCTTGCCCGGGCGGAAGCCCTTGATGCGGGTGGTGCGGGCGATCTCGCCCAGACGGCCGCTGATGTGCGTCTGCAGACGGTCTTCCGGCAGCGAGAAGGTCAGGCGGCGTTCCAGATTGCCAGTGGATTCGATCGAAGCTTGCATGTTGACTCCTGCCACCGGCGGCATGGGCCCCGGCACGATGTGATGGATGAAACGGGTTTTGGACGCGGGGTCGTGGACGCGCATGCCCGCCGCAGCCCTGTAGTTTCGCCGATAAACGCCAGCGCCGCCAGCGCGGGCCGAGAACGTCCGGGGCCACCAGGGGCCCAGCATGTGGCCGTCTCCCCGATCCGGGACGTGCCCATGGTCATGGTGCCGGCGAAAACGCCCTGCACTGGTGCGAAAGGGGGGACTCGAACCCCCACGCCTTGCGGCACTGGAACCTAAATCCAGGGCGTCTACCAATTCCGCCACTTTCGCGAGTTTTCCACTCAGGCGCGCATTGTTGCAGGCCCGGGCCGAAAGCAGAAGCGCCGGAAAGAAAAAAGCCGCTTGGCGGACCAGGCGGCTTCTGTCTTGGTGGGGTAGCTGCTGCGCATTCGCGCTGCAGCCCCACGATTTGCTGCGCAAATCGCGGGCCCCTCTTATCAGCCCCCACATCCCCGCGGCTTCGCCGCGCCCCCTTGACTCAAGGGGGCTCTTCTCCAGCCTGCGTCAACGCCTGTCGGACAAGAAAAAAGCCGCCTGGCGGACCAGGCGGCTTCTGTCTTGGTGGGCTGTCAAGGATTCGAACCTTGGACCTATTGATTAAGAGTCAACTGCTCTACCAACTGAGCTAACAGCCCGAAAATCGGGAGGCGAATTATGCAGGGTTTCCTGCACGCGACGCAAGCGTTTTGTTTGAATGGAGGGCGAATGGCGTCTGAGACGCACAGCGACCAGCCTGCTCAACACGATGTCTCGAACAAGAAAAAAGCCACCGGGCGGACCCGATGGCTTCTGTCTTGGTGGGCTGTCAAGGATTCGAACCTTGGACCTATTGATTAAGAGTCAACTGCTCTACCAACTGAGCTAACAGCCCTGAAAACTCAGGCGCACATTGTAGCGTGTGTGCTGCCTTTTGCAACCCTGATTCACTTTCGGTGAACCAGTTTGAATCAGTGGGGTGGCTGAGGGGACTCGAACCCCCGACCACCGGAATCACAATCCGGAACTCTAACCAACTGAGCTACAGCCACCACTGAAAACCTTTGTCTCCTACCGCTTGCACCGGATGGTGCGCCCGACAGGAATCGAACCTGTAACCGCCGGCTTAGAAGGCCGGTGCTCTATCCAGTTGAGCTACGGGCGCTCGGTCCGGATTGTCGCACTCCAATCCCGATTTGAGCAGCGGGCTTGGTCGGGGTAGAGGGATTCGAACCCCCGACATCCTGCTCCCAAAGCAGGCGCGCTACCAGACTGCGCTATACCCCGGCGGTTTGTTTCCCTCCGGGGTTCCCCCCGAAAGAGCCGCCTATTGTGGGAATCGGTGTGGCATCTGTCAACGGTTTTCACACATCAATTCACATCCCGTCATCGCCGATGGCGGCTTGGGCTATGCTCGGGTCAGCGGCCGGATGGCCGAACCCCTACCCCTTCAAGGAGATTGGCAATGCGCAGCGGCAATCCCGCACTTTCCGAGTCGACCTTCCTCGACCTGGCCAGCGGCTCGGTCGTGGCCCGCCCCGACCAGGTGATGACCATCAACGGCACCGTCAACAAGACCGGCCTGCTGTTGCTGCTCACCGTGCTGACGGCCGCGTTCGCCTGGAGCCAGTCGATCAACGCCGATGGCCTGCCCACCCCCAGCGCGATGCTGTACACGCTGGTCGGTGCGATCGGCGGCCTGGTGCTGGCCCTGGTGACGGTATTCAAGAAGGAATGGTCGCCGGTCACCGCGCCGATGTACGCGCTGGTGGAAGGCCTGTTCCTCGGCGCGATCTCGGCGATGTTCAATGCCAAGTTCCCCGGCATCGTGATGCAGGCGGTGATGCTGACCTTCGGCACCCTGTTCGTGATGCTGGCGGTTTACCGCAGCGGGCTGATCAAGGTCACCGAGAACTTCAAGCTGGGCGTGGTGGCCGCGACCGGCGGCATCGCGCTGCTGTACCTGGCCTCGTTCGTGCTGAGCTTCTTCAACATCAACGTGCCGATGATCCACGAAGGTGGCTGGCTGGGCATCGCCTTCAGCCTGTTCGTGGTGGTGGTGGCGGCCTTGAACCTGGTGCTGGATTTCGACTTCATCGAAACCGGTGCCGAGGCGCGCGCGCCGAAGTTCATGGAGTGGTACGGCGCGTTCGGCCTGATGGTTACGCTGGTGTGGCTGTACGTGGAATTCCTGCGCCTGCTGTCCAAGATCCAGCAGCGCTGATCCACGCACCCGCAGTGACATGACGAAGGCGCCGCAAGGCGCCTTTTTCATGCCTCCGCCGCGTGTCGCGACACAGGCAACAGGCAACAAAAAAGCGGGACGCCGAAGCGCCCCGCTTTCTGGACAACCGACCCGCGCGCTTACAGGCGGCTGGCGATGGCCTGGGCGAAGCCCATCGTGTTGCCGGTGCCGCCCAGGTCGCCGGTCAGCGAATCCTTGGCTTCCAGCGTGGCCACGATGGCCTTGCGCAGGCGCTCGGCGTTCTCGACCTGGCCGACATGGTCCAGCATCTGTGCGGCGGCCAGCAGCAGCGCGCACGGATTGGCCTTGCCCTGGCCGGCGATGTCCGGTGCGGTGCCGTGCACGGCTTCGAAGATCGCCGCGTTCTCACCGATGTTGGCACCCGGGGCCAGGCCCAGGCCGCCGACCAGACCGGCGCACAGGTCGGAGATGATGTCGCCGAACAGGTTGGTGGTCACGATGATGTCGAACTGTTCCGGACGCATCACCAGCTGCATGCAGCAGTTATCGACGATCATCTCCTGGAACTCGATCTCCGGGTACTTGGCCGCCACTTCGCGGGCCACGGCCAGGAACAGGCCCGAGGTCGACTTGATGATGTTGGCCTTGTGCACGGCGGTGACCTTCTTGCGGCCGGTGCTGCGGGCCAGCTCGAAGGCATAGCGCACGATGCGCTCGGAGCCCTTGCGGGTGATGCGGGTGCCGGAGAAGGCGGTCTCGCCATCGGCCGAGACTTCCTGGCCTTCGGCGAGGTACGCGCCTTCGGTGTTCTCACGGACGGTGATCAGGTCCACGCCGTCGCCGAAACGCGACTTGGTGTTCGGGAACGAGACGGCCGGACGCACGTTGGCGTACAGATCGAAGTGGCGACGCAGGCTGACGTTGATCGAGGTGAAGCCACCGCCGACCGGCGTGGTCAGCGGGCTCTTCAGCGCGATCTTGTTGCGTGCGATCGACTCCAGGGTGGAGGCCGGCATCAGATCGCCGTGCTTTTCCAGCGCGACCAGGCCCGCGTCGGCGTCTTCGTATTCAAAGCCGGTGTCCAGCTTGCCGAGCACGAACAGGGTAGCGTCCATGATCTCCGGGCCGATGCCGTCACCGCGGATGACCGTGATTTTCTGCGTCATTGATGTGTATTCCGAACCGAGGGGGAGCGCCGTCCGTGAGGTGCGCGAAGCGCGGGCGCAAGGGAAGTTTCATCGGCAATTATGCCTTAGCCGGGCCAGACGTCCCAACTAGACCATTGGCGCAGCCCGGCAAAGGCACAATTGCCCGCGCATTCCTCCTCTACCCCGCGCCGTTGGCGCGCCCCCTTCAACAGAAGGGGGCTCTTCTCCAGACACGCCATCGGTAGCGCCGGCCGCTGGCCGGCAACCAGGGGCGGCTGAACGATGGGTAGCCACCGACCGTTGGTCGGTGGGAACGGGGTCTCGAACATGAACGGCGCACTGCTGGGGCGCGGACATCGCTGGGACGCCGAAGCAGCCGACCAACGGTCGGCTTCTACCGGGGTGGGGCCATCACGGCCCCGACCTCAATGCTCGTGAACGGCTGGCGCTTCGGCGCCGCCTTCGAGCTGGTCCAGGAAATCCACGGCGCGGCGCAGGTGCGGGATCACGATCGAGCCGCCGACCACCAGGCCCACGGAGAAGGTCTCGAAGAACTCCTCGCGGGTCACGCCGGCGTCCTTGCACTGGGCCACGTGGTAGCTGATGCAGTCATCGCAGCGCAGCACCATCGAGGCGACCAGGCCCAGCAGCTCCTTGGTCTTCACGTCCAGGGCGCCGGCCTGGTAGGTCTGGGTATCGAGCGCGAAGAAGCGGCGCACGACCTGGTTGGGTTCGCCCAGGATGCGCTGGTTCATGCGCTGGCGGAACTCGGTGAATTCGGCGATGCGGTCCTTGCTGCCGTCGTCGGCCGCGCTCATGCCGGGTCCTGCCCGGCCAGCAGCGGCTCCAGCTTGCCGGCGCGGTGCAGGGCCATCATGTCGTCGTAACCGCCCACATGGACCTCGCCGACGAAGATCTGCGGGACGCTGGTGCGCCGGGTCTTGGCCATCATCTTCTCGCGCTCGACCGGGTCGAGGTCGATCCGGACCTCGGTCCAGTCGCGGCCCTTGCTCTTCAGGAAGTTCTTGGCGGCCACGCAGTACGGGCACACCGCGGTCGAGTAGATGGTGATGGCGGGTGCGCCACCGGGGGTGGAAACAGCATCTTGGCTCACGGGAAACTCCACAGCGGAACGTTGGTCTGTATATGGTAGCGGTCCGCTGGATTTTCCACGTCACCGTCGCAACACTGTGGTTTAACTGCAGGTTGCCGTCGCTCTGTCACGCTGTCGCCCGCCTTCCCCCCAGGAGCTTCGTTTGCGCCCCTTGCTGCTCTCCGCCGCGTTGACCCTGGCCCTGGCCGTGCCGCTGGCCGGGGCGCAGGAAAACAAGCTGCCGGACATCGGCTCCTCGGCCGGCGAGCTGCTGACCCCGGCCCGGCAGGCCGAGTACGGCGGGATGATGCTGCGCGAACTGCGCAACTACGGCTATCTGCTCGACGACCCCCTGGTCGATGACTGGCTGCAGACCATGGGCGCCCGGCTGGGCTCCAACAGCGCCCAGCCGCGCCAGTCCTACACCTTCTTCATGCTCAAGGACCGGCAGATCAACGCCTTCGCGACCCTGGGCGGCTATATCGGCGTGAACGCAGGCCTGGTGCTGACCGCCGAACGCGAAGACGAGGTGGCCGCGGTGCTGTCCCACGAAATCGCCCACGTCACCCAGCAGCACGTGCTGCGCGGGGTCGAGCGCGCCCAGCGCGACCAGATCCCGATCCTGCTGGGCATGCTCGCCGCGATCGTGGCCGCGCAGCAGGCCGGCGGCAACTCCTCCGGCGACGCCACCATGGCCGCGATCACCTCCGGCATGGGGCTGATGCAGCAGCGCCAGATCAACTACACCCGGTCCAACGAATCCGAGGCCGACCGCCTGGGCATCCGCACCCTGGCCCGCAGCGGCTACGACGTGGATGCCATGGCCGGCTTCTTCGAGCGCATGTCGGCCTCGATGCGCGGCAACCAGGGCGGTTACAGCGTCCCCGACTTCCTGCAGACGCACCCGGTCACGACCACCCGCATCAGCGAGGCCAAGGCCCGCGCCGAGCAGATGAAGAAAGACACGGTGCTGCTCACCACGGAAGTGCCCGGCGGGGTCCGCCAGGAGCGGGTCAACCCGGCCGATCCGGCGCTGTCGGACCCACTGGTTCGGCGGAGCAACCCGTTGCTGCCCGCCTCCATGCAGATTTCGGTCAATTCCCTCAGCCGCGGCAGCACCGGCCAGTTCGAATGGGCGCGCGAGCGCCTGCGCGTGCTCAGTGCAGACACGCCTGGTGATGTGATCCGTGAGTACGAGAGCCTGCAGCGCGCGCAGAAAAACGGGCTGACCGAGCCCCAGCGCTACGGCCTGGCCCTGGGCCGGCTGCGCAACAGCGCGGCCGCCCAGGCCAGCCGCGACCTGGGCGAGCTGCTGCGCGACCACCCTGACAATGTCTGGGTGGCGCTGGCGCTGGGTGAGGCGGAGTCGCGCAGCGGCCAGCCGGCGCAGGCCAACGCCCGTTTCGAAACCCTGATGCGCCAGCACCCGGGCAGCCGGCCGGTGGCGCTGACCTATGCGGCCATCCTCAATGAACAGGGCGGACGCGAGGCCGGCCAGCGCGCGCAGGCGATGCTGCGCCCGATGCTGTCGCAAAGCGGCAATGATCCGGTCTTCCAGCAGCGGTTCGCCCGCGCCAGCGAGCTGGCCGGCGACACCACCCGGGCCAGCGAGGCCTACGCCGAGGCCGCCTTCCTGAGCGGCCGCCCGGAACAGGCCCTGATCCAGCTGCAGGCGCTGAAGCGGCAGCCGAACCTGGATTATGTCGGCCGCGCCCGTGTCGATGCCCGGATCGAGAGCATCACCCCGACCGTGCTGGAGATGCGCCGCCAGGGCGTCGACGACCCGGAGCTGGACCGCCGCTGAGGGCCATCCGGCACCTCGTCACAAACCTGTCATGAAACCGTAGTCTACTGGGCTCAATCCCGATCTGATGAGTAATACGGTGGGCATGTGCAGAAACGCATCCTGATCGTCGATGACGAACCCGCGATCCGCGAAATGGTCGCCTTTGCCCTGCGCAAGGGCGATTACGACCCGATCCATGCCGGCGACGCCCGCGAGGCGCAGACCGCCATTGCCGATCGCGTCCCGGACCTGATCCTGCTGGACTGGATGCTCCCGGGCACCAGCGGCCTGGACCTGGCCCGGCGCTGGCGCAAAGAAGCCCTCACCCGCGAGGTGCCGATCATCATGCTGACCGCGCGCGGCGAAGAGAACGACCGCGTCGGTGGCCTGGAAGCCGGTGTCGACGACTACGTGGTCAAGCCGTTCTCGGCGCGCGAACTGCTGGCCCGCATCCGTGCGGTGATGCGCCGTGCCCGCGACGATGACGAAGACGGCAGCGTGGCGGTCGGTACGATCCGCATCGATGGCGCCGCACACCGCGTCTTCGCCGGCGACCAGCCGGTACCGATCGGTCCGACCGAATACCGCCTGCTGCACTTCTTCATGACCCATCCCGAGCGTGTCTACACCCGTGCCCAGCTGCTGGACCACGTGTGGGGCGGCAGCGTGTACGTGGAGGAGCGCACCATCGACGTGCACATCCGCCGCCTGCGCAAGACGCTGGAGCCGTTCGCCGCGGAGAACATGGTGCAGACCGTGCGTGGCGCCGGCTACCGGTTCTCCACCTCGACCTGAGTCTCGCCGGGCCGGAACCGGGCGCGCATGCCGGTTCCGGCCACTCCTGCTATAACCTTGGATCGATTCCGAGGCCCGCACTTTCTGCGAGACCGCAATGCCCCGCCACATCCGTTCTGCCTGGTTGAAAACGCTGGCCACCCTCGCCGCCCTGCTGCTCGCGGCCGGCTTGCTGGGCCTTGCGGTCGGACATGTCTGGATGTGCATCGCGCTGGCCTCGATCGGTGCGCTCGCCTGGCATTACTGGCGGTTGCGCCGGGTGCTGCGCGGGCTCACCGCGCGCCATCGCTGGGACATGGGTGACGGCACCGGTGTGTGGAACGAACTGGACCGCCTGCTCTACCGCAACCAGTGGGAAATGCGCACGCGCAAACGGCGCCTGCTGGACATGCTGCGCAGTTATCGCGCCGCCGCCGCAGCCCTGCCCGACGCGGTGGTGGTGGTCGACCGCAACAGCCAGCGCGTGCAGTGGTTCAACGAATCGGCCACCTCGCTGCTCGGCCTGCACCATCCGGGCGATCTCGGTGAAGCGCTGGTCGAACGCCTGCAGCCGATGCCGCTGGCGCACTGGCTGGCCGGTGGCCGCAACGCCGAACCGATCCTGGATGTGCCCTCGCCGGTCGACCCGGCGATCCGCCTCAACCTGCGCCTGATCCCCTACTCGCCCGACTACTGGCTGCTGATCGCGCGCGACGTCAGCAAGCTGCTGCGGCTGGAGCAGGTGCGCCGCGACTTCGTCGCCAACGTCTCGCATGAACTGCGCACGCCGCTGACCGTGGTGCACGGTTACCTGGACATGATGGATCCGGAGGACTTCCCCGGCACGGGCCCGATGCTGGAGGAAATGCGCAAGCAATCCCAGCGCATGGCGCAGCTGGTCGAAGACCTGCTCACCCTGTCGCGGCTGGAGTCGCAGGAACACACCGAAGCCGAAGCCGTGGCGATGACCCCGATGCTGGCCACGCTGCGCCGCGAAGCCGAAGCGCACAGCCAGGGCCGCCACCAGATCAGCATCATCGACACCGCCGGCGTGGACCTGCAGGGCTCCAACAAGGAACTGCACAGCGCGTTCTCCAACCTGGTCACCAACGCGGTGCGCTATACGCCCGCCGGGGGCCGCGTGGAAGTCGAGTTCGCGCGCGAAGGCGATGGCGTGGTGCTGTCGGTGCGCGACACCGGCTACGGCATCCCGGCCAATCATCTGCCGCGCCTGACCGAACGCTTCTACCGCGTCTCCAGCAGCCGCTCGCGCGAGAGCGGGGGCACCGGGCTGGGGCTGTCGATCGTCAAGCACATCCTCGGCCTGCACCATGCCCGCCTGGAGATCCAGAGCGAGGTGGGTAAAGGCAGCACGTTCTCCTGCCATTTCGATGCCGACCAGGTGCGTGCGCGCTCCGAGGCCGTCTCCCTTCCTTCTTCTGAAGACTTTTCCGCATGAGCACTCCTGTTCCCGTCGCCGTGCCTGTGGACGGCGATCCGCTGCGCGATCCCGCGCTGTACATCAACCGTGAACTGTCCCAGCTGGATTTCAATTTCCGCGTGCTGGCCCAGGCCATGGACCCGCAGGTGCCGCTGCTGGAGCGCCTGCGCTTCATGTGCATTTCCTGCACCAACCTGGATGAGTTCTTCGAAATCCGCGCGGCCGCGGTGCGCCATGCGCAGGAGTTCGGCCTGCCGCCCGCACCGGATGGCATGACGCCGCAGGCGATCCTCAACGCGATCCACGACCGCGCCGCGCAGCTGGTCGACCAGCAGTACCGCTGCTGGAACGAGACCCTGCGCCCGGCGCTGCACGAGGCCGGCATCGACGTGCTCGGCCGGCACTCCTGGAACCACCGCCAAAAGCGCTGGCTGCGTGCGTACTTCCGCAACGAGATCATGCCGGTGCTGTCGCCGCTCGGGCTGGATCCGTCGCACCCGTTCCCGAAGATCCTCAACAAGTCGCTGAACATCGTGGTGGTGCTCAAGGGCACCGACGCGTTCGGTCGCGCCGGGCATCTGGCGATCGTGCGGGCGCCGCGGTCGCTGCCGCGCATCATCCAGCTGCCGGAAAAACTCGGCGGCCCGCAGACCTTCGTGTTCCTGTCCTCGGTGCTGTCGACCTTCGTCGATGAGATGTTCCCGGGCATGGAAGTCCAGGGCGCTTACCAGTTCCGCGTGACCCGGAATTCCGAGCTGGTGGTGGACGAGGAAGAAGTCGAGAACCTGGCCCTGGCGCTGCGCGATGAACTGGTCGACCGCGGCTACCGCCCGGCGGTCCGGCTGGAGATCGCACAGGACTGCCCGCGCGACATCGTGCGCACTCTGCTGCAGAACTTCGGCCTGACCGAGAACGCGGTCTATCGCATCGATGGCCCGGTCAACCTCAACCGCGTGATCCAGCTGTACGACGTGATCCAGCGGCCGGAACTGAAGTATCCCTCGCTGAGCCCGCGCGTACTGCGCGACAGCGATGGCATCTTCGAGATCGTCGCGCGCCGGGACGTGCTGCTGCACCATCCCTTCGATGCGTTCACCGCCGTGCTGGATGTGATCAAGCAGGCCGCGGTCGACCCGAACGTGCTGGCGATCAAGCAGACCCTGTACCGCACCGGCAAGGATTCGCTGATCGTCGATGCGCTGATCCAGGCCGCACGCAATGGCAAGGACGTCACCGTCGTCGTCGAGCTGCGTGCGCGCTTCGATGAGGAAGCCAACCTCGGCCTGGCCGACCGCCTGCAGGAAGCCGGTGTGCAGGTCGTCTACGGCGTGGTCGGGTTCAAGACCCACGCCAAGATGCTGCTGATCGTGCGCCGCGAAGGCCGCAAGCTGCGCCGTTACGTGCATCTGGGCACCGGCAACTATCACAGTGGTACCGCACGGGCCTACACCGACCTGAGCCTGATCACCGCCGATCCGGACATCGGCAACGATGTGCACCTGCTGTTCCAGCAGCTCTCCGGGCTGGCCCCGCGGATGAAGCTCAAGCGCCTGCTGCAGTCGCCCTTCACCCTGCACCCGGGCCTGCTGCAGCGGATCGAACGCGAAACCCGCCTGGCCGCCAGTGGCCGTCCGGGGCGGATCATCGCCAAGATGAACGCGCTCAACGAACCGCAGATGATCCGCGCCCTGTATGCGGCCTCGCAGGCCGGCGTGCAGATCGACCTGATCGTGCGCGGCGCGTGCACGCTGCGACCGGGCGTCCCCGGCGTGTCGGACACCATCCGGGTGCGCTCGATCGTCGGCCGCTTCCTGGAGCACAGTCGGGTCTACTGGTTCGGCAACGACGGCGCCTCGGAGCTGTTCTGCGCCAGTGCGGACTGGCTGGAGCGCAACCTGCTGCGCCGGGTCGAGACCTGTTTCCCGATCCTGGATCCGGAGCTGGCGCGCAAGGTCTACCGCGACGTGCTGCAGAACTACCTGGACGACAACCTCAACGCCTGGGAACTGCAGGCCGACGGCAGCTACATCAAGTGCACGCCGGGCCATGACGAGCCGCCGCATGCGGCGCAGATGGCCCTGCTGCAGGGCCTGTAGGTACCGACCGTTGGTCGGTACGCGTTGATTGCCTTGCTCGGTACGCGTTGATTGCCCTGGTCGGTACGTTTTTGCGTGCCGACCAACGGTCGGCACCTACCGGTTCTGCCGTTTGCCGGGCAGCCGCCTGCCCCTTCGATGCGACCGGTCGTCGCAGCCGGCCCATGTGAAGGGCGCGCGGTGACGCGAGGCCCCACCCTTCGGCTAACATTCGCAAATGCCGCATACCTCCACGACTCCGCCCGCTTTGCAGGATGGCGACCTGCTCGCCGCCATCGACCTGGGATCCAACAGTTTCCACATGGTCATCGCGCGATACACCCTCGGGCAGTTGCGGGTGGTCGACCGCCTGCGCGAGACCGTGCGCATGGCCGATGGCCTGGATGGCAAGGGCGGCCTGTCCGCCGAGGCCCGCCAGCGCGCGCTGGAATGCCTGGCCCGGTTCGGCCAGCGCATCCGCGCGATCCCCTCGGTGCGGGTCCGCGCCCTGGCCACCAACACGGTCCGCCAGCTGCGCTCGCCGCAGGCTTTCCTGATGCCGGCCGAAACCGCGCTCGGGCATGCCATCGAAGTGGTCAGTGGCCGCGAAGAGGCGCGCCTGATCTACCTGGGCGTGGCCCATGCGCAGCCGCCCAAGCCGGACCAGCGCCGGCTGGTGATCGACATCGGCGGCGGCTCGACCGAATTCATCATCGGCCAGGGCATGCAGACCCTGGAGCGCGAAAGCCTCCAAGCCGGCTGCATCGCCAGCACGCGGCGCTTCTTCCCCGGCGGCAAGCTGAGCAAGAAGCGCTGGAAGGATGCGCTGACCGAAATCGGCGCGGAGTTCCAGCAGTTCGCCAACAAGTACCGCGCCCTGGGCTGGCACGAAGCGCTGGGCTCGTCGGGCACGCACAAGGCGATCAGTGAAATCTGCGCCACCATGAAGCTGAGCAAGGGCGCGATCACCGCCGAAGCCCTGCCACAGCTGCGCGATGAACTGCTCAAGGCCAAGCGCATCGAGGACATCGACCTGCCCGGCCTGTCCGCCGATCGCCGCCCGATCATCGCCGGCGGCATCCTGGTGCTCGAAGCGGCCTTCCAGGCGCTGGGGCTGCAGAAGCTGCTGGTCAGCAAGGCGGCCATGCGCGAAGGCATCCTGTACGACATCCTCGGCCGCGCCAGCGAGAACGACCTGCGCGACGAGTCGGTCGCCGCGCTGACCCAGCGCTACGGCATTGATACGGTCCAGGCCGACCGCGTGGAAAGCACGGCCATGAACCTGCTCGCCCAGGTCGAGGAAAGCTGGCAGCTGGACCCGGACGATGCGCGCATGCTGGGTTGGTCCGCGCGCCTGCACGAGCTCGGCCTGATGATCGCGCACAGCGGGTATCACGTGCACGGCAGCTACGTGCTGGAGAACTCGGACATCGCCGGGTTCTCGCGGCAGGAACAGCAGCTGCTCGCCGCACTGGTGCGCAGCCATCGCCGCAATATTTCCAAATCCGCCTTCGACGCGCTGCCCGAGCGCCTGCTGCAGCCGGCACGGCGCATGACCGCGCTGCTGCGCCTGGCGGTCCTGCTCAACCGTGCGCACGAGGACACGCCGATGCCGGCGCTGGAACTGACCGCGGATGACGCTCGGCTGTCGCTGATCCTGCCGCAGGCGTACATCGATGCGCGCCCGCTGCTGCGCGCGGATCTGATCGGCGAAACCGAGGGCATGGCGGGGCTCGGCGTACAGTTCCGCCCCTTCGTCGCGTGACCGCGTGACTGACGCGGCCCTGCGGGGCCGTGAGGCTGCCGGCCAGGGAGCGGCGTCATGCCGGCGTCATACGGCGGTCATGTCGGCTACATCGCCCGGCCCCAGCATGCATGGCATACCGGAGGCCCGCCATGCGCTATGCCATCGTCACCGAAACCTATCCCCCTGAAGTCAACGGCGTTGCGTTGACCGTGCAGGGCCTGGAACTGGGCTTGCGCGCCGCCGGCCACCAGGTCGATCTGGTCCGCCCGCGGCAGTCATCGGATGTCGATGCGGCCGAGGGCACCGTCCTGGTCACCGGTGCCAACCTGCCGCGCTATCCCGGCCTGCGCTTCGGCCTGCCCGCGCCGTCCCGCCTGACCCGCCAATGGCAGCAGCAGCGCCCGGATGCGATCTACATCGCGACCGAGGGCCCGCTGGGCTGGTCGGCCCTGCGCACCGCACGCCGGTTGGGAATTCCGGTCGCCACCGGCTTCCATACCCGCTTCGACGAATACCTCCCCGACTACGGCGTGGCCTGGCTGCAGGCCGCCGCCCTGCGCTGGATGCGGCGCTTCCACAACCAGGCCGACGCGACCCTGGTGCCGACCCAGGAACTCCAGCAGTTCCTCGGCGAACAGGGCTTCGACCGGGTCCGCCTGCTGGCACGCGCGGTGGACAGCAGCCAGTTCGAGCCCGAGCGCCGTGACCCCGCCCTGCGCGAGGAATGGGGCATCGATGGCAACGGCTTCGCCGCGATCTACGTTGGCCGCATCGCGCCGGAGAAGAACCTCGGGCTGGCGGTCAAGGCGTTCCGCCGGCTGCAGCAGGTGCGGCCCAAGGCGCGCTTCGTGTTCGTCGGCGATGGCCCGGCGCGGGCCAAGCTTGCCCACGACAACCCGGACTTCATCTTCTGCGGCGTGCAGCGCGGCGATGCGCTGGCGCGCCACTTCGCCAGCGGCGATCTGTTCCTGTTCCCCAGCCGCAGCGAGACCTTCGGCAACGTCACCCTGGAAGCGATGGCCAGCGGCGTGGCCACGGTCGCCTTCGACTACGGCGCCGCCCGCGAGTACCTGCGCACCGATGACAACGGCATCGCCGTGAACGACGACACCGAATTCGTGACCGCCGCCGTGCAGCTGGCCGGCGATGACGCCCTGCGCCACCGGCTCGGCCGCAACGCCGCCACCGCGATGAAGCGGCTGCATCCACAGCAGGTGGTGGCCGAGTTCGATGCCCTGCTCGCCGAACTGGCCCAGGCCCGGAGGCCGCATGCCGACCACGCCGCTTGATGCCCTGCGCGGGCACGAAACGCGCTGGTGCCGACGCGCCAACCACTACTGCCGGCGCCGCCGTGTCCGGCATGCCTTTGCGGTGATCAGCCGCCTGGGCGATGGCGTGTTCTGGTACGCACTGATGGCCGGGCTGGTGCTGCTGGACGGCTTCGATGGTCTGCGCGCCTCGCTGCACATGGCCGCCACCGGCCTGATGGCCCTGCTGCTGTACAAGGGGCTCAAGCGCTGGACGCGACGCCCGCGTCCGTTCGCCGCCGATCTGCGCATCCGTGCCTGGGTGGCGCCGCTGGACGAGTTCAGCTTCCCGTCCGGGCACACCCTGCATGCGGTGTCCTTCACGATCGTGGCGCTCGCCTACTACCCGTGGCTGGCACCGCTGCTGGTGCCGTTCACCGCGCTGATCGGGGTGTCGCGGGTGGTGCTGGGCCTGCACTATCCCAGCGATGTGCTGGCCGCGACCGGGATCGCCGCGTTGCTGGCCGCCGCCAGCCTCCAGTGGCTGCCGTTGTAGCGGCTGTCGCCGCGCCCCTTTGAATCAAGCGGGCTCTTCACCCTGCAGCGATGCCTCGTCCCGTGATCCCGTTTTACAATATGGGCATGACCACGCTGTTCATCTCCGATCTGCACCTGGACCCGAGTCGTCCAGCCATCACCGACCTGTTCCTGGCCTTCCTGCGCGATGAAGCGATGCAGGCCGATGCCCTGTACATCCTGGGCGATCTGTTCGAAGCCTGGATCGGCGATGACACGCCCTCCCCGGCCGCCGATGCGGTGGCGATCGCGCTGCATGCCGTGGCCGATGCCGGCGTGCCGGTGTATTTCATCCGCGGCAACCGCGATTTCCTGGTCGGCGAGGACTACGCGCGGCGCGCGGGGTTCACGATCCTGCCCGACCCGAGCGTCATCGATCTGTATGGCCGCCCGGTGCTGCTGCAGCACGGCGACCTGCTGTGCACGGACGATGTCGCCTACCAGCAGTTCCGCGCGCAGACCCGCGATCCGGTGTTCCAGGCGCAGTTCCTGTCGCAGCCGCTGGCCGCGCGCATCGCGTTCGCACAGAAGGCGCGTGACGCCAGCCAGGCGCGGCAGTCGGAAATGAAGCAGGGCGACCGCGCCCAGTTCGAAACCGTCACCGACGTTGCCCCCGCGGAAGTCGATGCCACCTTCGGCCGCTATGGCGTGGACACGATGATCCACGGCCACACCCATCGCCCGGCCATCCATCCACTGCAGGCCGGCGGCCGCGACTGCACCCGCATCGTGCTGGGCGACTGGTACGAGCAGGGCTCGGTACTGCGCGTCACGCCGGAAGGCTGGACGCTGGACGCGCTGGCCGGCTGATACCCGCGACGGCGCACGGCCGCCGCGGGGAGGCGCAGATCAGCGGAACGCGGCCACCGCCGCCTTGGTGTTGACCAGGACGCGCTGGTTGTCGGCACTGCTGGCAATGCCCGTCGGGATCCCGTTGTACGTGATGTTCGGGTTGGACCAATAGTTCAGGCGCGGGCAGCTGCGGGTGCAGTTGTAGGCCATGATCGTGCGCCAGCCGGTGCCGGTCGCCGGCTCGTAGCGGTACCCGTGGCCGTAGGCATACGGCGACGTGCTGGAGTCGGTGGCGATGTCATGCCGCGCGCTCTGCAGATGGCCGATCTCGTGCGCGAAGGAGTAGTAGCCGGTGGCGCAGTCCCAATGCACCGCCGCAAACGCGGTGGCCGCGGTGGAGCCGATGCCCGAGGCCAGCCCGCACGAGCTGGCGTTGTTGATCACCAGCACGGCGACATCGGCGCGGGTGGTGTTGCGGCTGGCGTGGATGCTGTCCATCACGCCATCGCTGGTGTTGCGGAAGCGCGCCAGATCGGTGGAGAAACTGCTGGACTCGGCATAGCTGGTGGTCTCGTACCCGGCCAGCTGCAGGGTGATGCCGACATTGCTGTTGCTGTAGCCCTGGTTGGACTCCGCCACGGCCAGCTGCACCAGCGACTGCATGTTGCCGCCATAGGCCGCGACCGCACCGTTGGTGGCCACCACCAGCACACGGATGGTGGCCGGGGTGCCTGAAGAAGCCGCGGCGATACCGGCCCGGTCACCGGCCGGCATCGCGATGGTGGGCAGGCTGTTGTAGTCGGCCGGATGGTCGGCCGGCATGCGCGCCTCATCCACTTCCACCAGCACATGCCGCCCATCGCTGACCGGACGCAGCCGGTACAGCTGGCCGTCCCTGCGGATCGAGCCGGTCACCGTGTCGCCGTTGCGCACCAGGATCACCGAGTTCATCGGATCCGGGGCGCCGGCCTTGAGCAGCCGTGCGCCGGCGCGCGTGCCGATCTGGCCGTACCAGATGCTGCCGCCGTCGGCGAGCGTCTCCACCCGGCTCTGCAGGGCCTGCACCGGCTGCCCCAGCAGTTCAAACTCCAGTTGTTTCTGCGCCGACACCACCGCCGCCGCATCCACGCGCACCTCCTGCACCGCGCTGGTCGACGGCGCGCCCATCAGCGCCTGCAGGGCGGGTTGCTGGGCGGTGCCGGCCCGGGTCAGCACCGTGACCGGCTCGAACAATGGGGCGGCGGCGGCGCCACCGGCGCCCAACAGACACAACGCGATCACACCTGCGGCCTTGCTCATCGAACTGGACATCATGTCGCCTCTCTTTGAGTGAAAAACGGAGTGGAGTCGGTTTGCTGCAATCCGCCGGGCGAGCCGGCCTGCCCATCTGGCGCGACGCGGTCGTGTGAATTCAATAGCAATTGCAGATGGGATTCCGGAACTGTGATCGACCGCATCTTGGTTCAGGGAGGTCATGACGGCCCGCCGGTGCTGTCGCGGCGCGTGGATTCCGCGCTACCTTAGCCAGGCATCCTCGGGGAACAGGGACGACATCGCGGTGGCAGCTACCCAACCCACATCGGCGCCGACGGTGTCGCTGCATATCGGCCTGTTCTTCGACGGCACCCGCAACAACGCCGACAACCTGCAGCGCGCCTCGCGCCCGGCCGGCGCCACCACGCCCGCACCGCGGCCGCCCGCCGTGATCGCCGATGATGCATCGCCCTACCAGAGCCGGTTGACCAGCAGCTACAGCAATGGCCTGACCAACATCGCGCGGCTGCAGGCGCTGTACCCCGATCACCGGCAGATGCCGCCGGTAGGCGACACGCTGGCGCTGTCGATCTACATCGAAGGGGTGGGCACGCGCACCGGTGAGGAAGACGATCTCATGGGGCTGGCGTTCGGGATCGGCCGCACGGGCGTGCGCGCCAAACGGCGCGAGGCGCTGGAGCAGCTGCTGCCCGAGGCGCTGCGCCAGCTCGCCCGCGCCCAGCCCGGCCGCACGCTGGGCAACGTGCGGGTGGATCTGTTCGGCTACTCGCGCGGCGCGGCCAGCGCGCGCGATGCGGTGAACGTGCTCAACGCGCCTGCGGCCGCCGCATGGCTGCGCGAACAGCTGGTGCGGTCGGGCTGGGCGCTGGCACCTGGATTTCCCGGCACCGCGCACCCGGTGCGCTTCGTGGGGCTGCTCGATACCGTGGTGGCGATCGGCCGCCAGCATCGCGATGAGATGCCCGCGGTCGCGCTTCCTGCAGGGTGCGCGGACAAGGTCGTGCAGCTGGTGGCCCGCGACGAACACCGTGAGCACTTCGCACTCACCAGCGTCGCGCCCGAACATGAGGAGATCGCGCTGCCGGGCGTGCACGCCAACATCGGCGGCGGCTACGACCAGCGCATCGAAGGCCCCAAGCTGCTCAGCCGTCCGCAGGGGCAGCTGCTGCGTGGCAACGGATTGGCGCCCGGCGCAGTGCCACCGCTGGTGCTGCTGCGCGCGACCACGGTGTACCGCAGCGCACAGGCCACCTGCCGCCGTTGGCAGCGCGCACTCGGCCTGGGCGATGACGCGATCTGGGTCGACGTGTGGCATCAGTGGCAGCCGCAACGCCGCGTCGACAGCCGCAGCGTCCTGCCGCAGCTCACCCTGCGTGCGTATGCGGCGGTGGTGCTGCGCCGCGAGATCGATGCGCGTTATCAGTTCATTGCGCTGCGGCTGCTGCACCAGCGTGCCGCGGCCGCCGGGGTGGCGTGGACAACCTCTCCGGACGCACTGCCTGCCTTGGCGCTGCCAGCGGAACTGCAGCCCATCGCCGCCCGGCTGCTGGCCGGCACGCCGCTCGATCCCACGCAGGAACGCCTCCTGCGCCAGCGCTACCTGATGCAGTCGGCGCATTGGAACTTCGATGCATTGGGCGACACCGCCCTGCTCTACGCCGCCGATGCGGGCACGCAGGAACTGCCTTATCGGCCAGGCCCGGGGTTGTTCTACATCAACCGGCCGACCGGAAACGGTCAGCGCGTGGTGCTGGCCAACACCTGACCACGCAGTTCGGTCTGTTCGATCAGCTCGGCGAGTTCTTCCTCCTCGAAGCCGGCCAGCAGGCGCGCTTCCAGGTTGAACGGGCCATACAGGAAGCCGCCGGCGTATTCCTTCAGCAGCGCCATGAACCGCGGGCGCGGCTCGACCCCTTCGCGCGTGCAGTACCAGCGGTACCAGCGCGAGCCGGCGGCGACGTGCGCCACTTCTTCGCGCAGGATGATTTCCAGCACATCGGCGGTGGCGTGGTCGCCCCCGGCGCGCAGTTTCACGATCATGCCCGGCGTGACATCCAGCCCGCGCGCTTCAAGCACGCGCGGCACCAGCGCCATGCGGGCCAGCCCGTCGTGCGCCGTCTTCTCGCACATTTCCCACAGGCCGTTGTGCGCGTCGAAATCGCCGTAGGCATAGCCGTTGGCCTGCAGCCGATCGTGCAGCAGCATGAAGTGGCGCGATTCGTCATCGGCCACGCTGACCCAGTCGGCATGGAAGGAGGTCGGCAGGCCACGGAAGCGGTAGACCGCATCCCAGGCCAGGTCGATCGCGTTGAGTTCGATATGCGCGATGGCGTGCACGAACGCCGCACGCCCTTCCACGCTGCCGAGGCCACGCCGCGGCAGATCGCGCGGGTGGACCAGGATCGGCTTGGCGGGGCGCCCCGGCATCCGGATCGGGTCCGGTGCCGGCGCATCGGCCGGGGCTTTCAGGCGACCGGCGCGGAACTGCACGGCGTAGTGCTGGGTCAACGCGACCTTGCGCAGCGGATCCGGCTCGGCCAGGCAGTGCTGCGCGGCCTGCAGCAGATCGCCGGCCGCGGTATCCAACACATCACTCATGCCCTGCCCTCAGGCGCGACGCTTGTGCTTGGCATCGTCCGAACGCAGCTGCTGGATGCGCTCGAAATAGCCCGGCTCGATCCCGGTCGGGTAGACGCCGTTGAAGCACGAGGAATCGAACGATTTCAGCTCCGGGTTGCCTTCGCTCACCGCGGCTTCCATGTCCTCGATGTCCTGGTAGATCAGCCAGTCGCAGCCCAGGTGCTTCTCGATTTCCTCGATGCTGCGGTTGTGCGCGACCAGTTCTTCGGCGGCCGGCATGTCGATGCCGTAGATGTTCGGGTAGCGCACCGGCGGCGCCGCGCTGGCCAGGTAGACCTTGCGGGCACCGGCGTCGCGCGCCATCTGCACGATCTGCTGGCTGGTGGTGCCGCGCACGATCGAGTCGTCCACCAGCAGCACCACGCGGTTGCGGAACTCCAGGTGGATCGGGTTGAGCTTGCGGCGCACCGACTTCACCCGCTCACCCTGGCCCGGCATGATGAAGGTGCGGCCGATGTAGCGGTTCTTGATGAAGCCTTCGCGGTACTTCACCCCGAGCGTGTTGGAGATCTCCAGCGCGGCATCGCGCGAGGTATCCGGGATCGGGATGATGGTGTCGATGTCGTGGTCCGGGCGCAGGCGCAGGATCTTCTCGCCGAGCTTGATGCCCATGCGCATGCGCGCCTTGTGCACCGAGACGTTGTCGATCATCGAGTCCGGGCGCGCGAAGTACACGTACTCGAAGATGCACGGGCTGTGCTCGACCGGCTCGGCGCAGACTTCGGAGAACAGCTCGCCGCGCGCGGTGATCACCAGCGCTTCGCCCGGGCGCACGTCGCGCACGCGCTGGAAGCCGAGCACGTCGAGTGCGGCCGATTCGGAGGCCACGATGTATTCGTCGCCTTCGGCGTGGGCGCGCTTGCCCAGCACCAGCGGACGGATGCCGTGCGGATCGCGGAAGGCGACCAGGCCCAGGCCCAGCACCACGCTGATCACCGCATAGCCGCCCTTGACGCGACGGTGCACGGCGGCCACGGCGCGGATCGCCGCTTCCGGGGTCAGCTGGCGCTGCGCATCCAACTCGAAGGCGAACACGTTCAGCAGCACTTCGCTGTCCGAATCGGTGTTGACGTTGCGGCGGTCCTGCTCGAACACCTGCTGGCGCAGGGCTTCGGTATTGATCAGGTTGCCGTTGTGGGCCAGCGCGATGCCGTACGGCGAGTTCACGTAGAACGGCTGCGCCTCGTCCATGCCTTCCGAACCGGCGGTGGGGTAGCGCACGTGCGCGATACCAACGCGGCCTTCCAGCGTGGACATCCGCTTGGCATCGAACACATCGCGTACCAGGCCATTGGCCTTCTGCACGCGCAGGCGGGTGCCGTCGGCGGTGGCGATGCCGGCCGCGTCCTGGCCACGATGCTGGAGGACGGTCAGGCCGTCATACAACTGCCCGGCGACGTTCTGGTTGCCGACGATTCCGACGATGCCACACATGGTGCGAATTCTCCGCTGGGCTGCGCCCATTTACTGTGAAGGTGGCCGTGCCTGGCCGGGGGAACCGCTCCGTGCCGGATCGGTGGGATCCGGGCGCACGAGCGCCGGATCAATGTTGTCGGGGCTACCTGGGTGAGGCCCACGCGCCGATACGTCGGCGGGGTCTCCTCCCTGCTGTGGGGTCTCGTCCAGCGGTCGCGGCCATCCGCGCCCGGCCAGCAGGCCGTCAAGCACACCATTATCGCCTGTCAGCAGCGGCTTGCCCAACTCCGAGCCGGGAAGTTGCGCCATGTTCACGTCAGGCAGCGCCATCGGCATGCCCTGCAGGTTGGGCAGCTGTGGCATGTCTGGCATCTGCGGCATCCTGGCCTGCAGCCAGCCCACACCGGGGCTGAGCATCGCGCGCAGGTTGGAATCACGCCAAGCTGCCTCGCGCGGCAACGGTGTATACGAGGCGATCAGCAGCAGCAGGCAACCGATCAGGCCGCCACGGGCCAGGCCCAGCACGCCGCCGAGCATCCGGTCGGCGCCGTTGAGGCTCGTCGAACGCACGGCCTGCCGGATCACCAGGCCGATGGCCCACACCGCCACCATCACCAGCAGGAACACGCTCAGGTAGCCCGCGAAGAGGTGCCCGGTACCGGGCGCCGCCGGCGCCGACCACCAGCCCGCGGCCGCCGTGCCGAACATCAGCGCCGCCCAGCTGCCGAGCAGCCAGGACAGGGTGCTGATGAGGATGCTGACGAAGCCGCGCATCACCCCGAGCAGGGTCGAGATGCCGATCACCGCCAACAGTACGAAATCGATCACGCGCATCCTCCGGGGAGGAACGTTCGAGCCTCACGGCACGGGCGCATGGCCGGCATCAGGGATGCGGCCGGACCATGCCGGCGACGCCGACCTTGGCAGCCACCTGGGCCTTGAGGTTCTCCGCATCGCCGCGGTTGGCGACCGGCCCGACGCGGACCCGGTTGAGGGTGCCCTTGTCGGTGCGGACCTGCTCGACGAAGGCGCTGAAGCCGGCGGCACGGACCTTGTCACGCAGTGCGTTGGCCTCGGCCGCCTGGCCGAAGGCACCCAGCTGCACGGCGAAGCCGACGCTGCTGGCGGCAGGCGCAGCCGGGGCAGCCACCGGCGGCGCGGCGGCCGTTTCGGGCTTGGGTGCCGGGGCCGGCTTGGGCTCGGGCTTCGGTGCAGCCGGCTTCGGTGCCGGGGGGGCAGCCGCGACCGGTTCGGCCGGCAGGGATTCGGTTTTCACGGTGTTGCCGGACGGCGCGGCGGCGGCGCTGGAGGCGGTCGGCGCCGTTGCAGCGGGTGCAGCGGGCGCCGGGGTGGCGGCGACCGCGGTATCGGCGCGCGCATCCAGGGTGATGACTTCGGCCTTGACGTCGTTGCGCACCTTCACCGCCTGCAGGCGGCCGGCTTCGGCCAGCGCGCGGTCGGCATAGGGGCCCACGCGGACACGCCAGGCCTGGCGGCCATTGATCGTGGCCGGCTCGCGGAAGCCCGCCAGCTGGGCGCTCTTCAGCGTGGCGATGACGCGGTCGGCATCGGCTTCGCTGGCATAGGCGCCAAAGCTCACGGCGTAGTTGCCCGCGGCCACGGCCGGCGAGGTATCGGCCGGCGCCGGATCGGCGGCGGCAGCGCTGTCGGCCAGTGGCTGGGTGGTCGATGCCCCGCTCTGCAGGCCGGTGGCGCCACCGGTCGGTGCGACCAGCGGCAGCTCGCGGGTTTCGAACTGGCCATCGGATGGCGCGGCCGGTGCGCTGATCGGCACGTTGGCAACGCCACTGTCAGGCGCGGGACCCTTGACGAGCATGGGCAGGAAAATCACGGCCAACGCCACCAGGACGATGGCACCAATCAGTCGCTGTTTCAGAGGAGTATCCACGTGAAGGCAGGCAGGCGGCGCGGCGGAATGCCACGGGGATTATACGGGTGTGCGCGTGTGCGGCGGCTGATGCGGCTGAACGGCGCTGCAAAGGCCGCTCAGGCGCCGGGATCCAGGGTCTGCAGCGCCTCGGCGGCGGTATGGAAGGAGCCGAACACCAGCACCCGATCACCGGCCTTGGCCTGCTGCAGGGCGTGCTGCAGGGCTTCGGCGACGGTGGCGTGGGGCGTGGCGCCGGCCGCTGCCGTGCCGTCCAGGCGTGCCTGCAGTTCCCCGGCACTCTGCGCACGGGCACCGGCCAGCCCGGCCAGATGCCACTGCTGGACCTGGTCGGCCAGGGCATCGACGACGCCGGCCGCGTCCTTGTCCTGCAGCGCGGCGAACACGGCGAGGGTGCTGCCGGTGACGCGGGCGGCCTTGAGTGCGCCCGCCAGTTCGCGCGCGGCCTGCGGGTTGTGGCCGACATCGACCAGGACCTCGACGCCGTCACGATCAAAGGCCTGCAGACGGCCGCGGATACGCGCGGCGGCAACGCCTTCACTGAAGGCGGTGCGCGGCAGCGGACGATCGAGCGCGCGCAGGGCGGCGATCGCGGTGGCGGCATTGGCGCGCTGGATCGGGCCACGCAGGCTCGGGTACGGCAGTTCAAGACGGAAGCCGACATCGCGCCAGCGCCAGCGTTCGCCATCGATGTCGTCGGCAAAGAAGTCGCTGCCGCCCCGGATGGCGTTGGCCCCCACCAGATAGGCGCGCGCGAGCACGCTCGAGGGCGGGTCGATTTCGCCGAGGATGACCGGCTTCCAGCCGCGGATGATGCCGGCCTTCTCGGTGCCGATCGCTTCACGGTCCTCGCCCAGCCAGTCGCTGTGGTCGATGTCCACGGTGGTGATCACCGCGACGTCGCTGTCGACGATGTTGACGGCATCCAGGCGGCCGCCGAGGCCGACTTCCAGCACGGCCAGGTCGAGCCCGGCCTGCGCGAACAGGTGCAGCGCGGCCAGCGTGCCGCATTCGAAGTAGGTCAACGTGGTGTCGCCACGGGCATCTTCGATGGCATTGAACGCCGCCATCAGTGCCTCATCGCTGGCGTCCTCGCCATCGATGCGCACACGCTCGTTGTAGCGCAGCAGGTGCGGCGAGGTGTACGCACCGACCTTCCAGCCGGCGGCACGGGCGATCGCTTCGATGAAGGCGACAGTGGAGCCCTTCCCGTTGGTGCCACCGACGACGATGCTGCGCTCGGCCGGTGCGCCCAGCCCCATCGCCTCCGCCACGGTACGCACCCGGTCCAGCCCCATGTCGATGGTGGCGGGGTGCTGCTGCTCGATGTAGCCGAGCCAATCGGAGAGGGTCTGCGGGCGGGCGATGGTGGTCATGGTCGCTGGATCGGAATCGTTGGGGCGGACGGCAGGATGGGACGCAGTGCGTTACAGCGCGCGGTGCTTGGCTTCGCCAAAGAACGGCGTGTGGTGGGCGCAGTCGTTGAGGCGGACCACTTCGAGCTGATCGAGGTCGGGGCCTTCGAGCAGGTTGAGGGTGGTCGGTGCCTGGCGGAAGGTCCACAGGCGCGAGATCGGCAGGCCGAGGATGCGGCACAGGATCACGCGGTTGACGGCGTCATGGGCGACGACCAGCAGCGTGTCATGTTCACCGAGGCCTTCGGCGGCGCGCGCCAGGCCACGCCAGCTGCGCTCGAGCACCAGGCGCAGCGATTCGCCGCCGGGCATCAGCACGGTGTCCGGCTCTTCGCGCCAGGCACGCAGGCGGGAGGGATCCTTGTCATGGATTTCGCTGGCGAGCAGGCCTTCCCATTCGCCGTGGGCGATTTCCTGCAGGTCCGGTTCGGTCAGCAGCATCGGGGCCCGCTCGGCGCCGAGGGCGAGCTGGGCGGTGAGCTGGGCGCGCACCAGCGGCGAGGCGACGGCGCGGGTGATGTCCACGGACTTCAGCCGTTCGCCCAGCGCGCTGGCCTGGGCTTCGCCGATCGGCGACAACGGGATATCGATCTGGCCTTGGTAGCGGCCTTCGGCATTCCACGGCGTTTCGCCGTGACGGGCAAGCAGGATGCGCATGCGGACAAGGGTTCCTTGGGGGGAGGAGGTTTCGGCGTTTCGTTCACATCCTGTGAAACCACACCGAACGGGGATCATACCCGGTCGCGGCTGTGAAGCTGCGTGGCTCTTTGGTCTTTGACGGATGGCTCGTAGAGCGTTGGCGCCTGACTGGCCCGCGCAGGCTGAGGCGGGGCAGCCTCTGGCAGGACGCGCCGTGAACCCATCCCTGGGGGCTCGTACGACGGCATCCATGCCGTCGAACGGTCCTGCCAGAGGCTGCCCCGCCTCATCCACCAAGATTTCCGTCTCTGACGCGGACACGAGAGCAACTGCAGTGCCGCTGCTTTTCCGTCCGTACAACGGTCCTGCCAGAGGCTGCCCGGCCTCATCCAACGAGGTTTGTCGCTGAAGCGGACGCAGAGAGCAGGTGCAGTGCCGCTTCGCTTTTTTGTCCGCACACGGGCATCTGTCCAGAGCGCGTCGGGCAGGGCTGGGCGAGACCGTTCGACCGCATGGATGCGGTCGTACGAGCCCCCATGGATGGGTTCACGGCGTGTCTCGCCCAGCCCTGCCCGGCGCGCTCCCTCCGGGAAGACGAGACGCCGCGCCTGGATCTCCCAGCTCAGCCACAACAAAAAACCCCGCAGGTTTCGCTGCGGGGTTCTGGAAACCGACGTGTCGGCTTACTTGCTGAGGTTCAGCTCTTTCAGCAGCTGCGGCGCCGGCGCCACTTCCTGCATGATCCACTGCATGTAACGGCTGTCGACCGCGATCATGCGGGTCATCACCGGATCGAACACCCAGTTCGAACTCACCGACTCCCAGTTGCCGTCGAAGGCCAGGCCGACCAGCTTGCCGTTGGCATCCAGCACCGGCGAACCGGAGTTGCCGCCGGTGATGTCCAGGTTGGACAGGAAGTTCACCGGCACCGAACCGATGCGCTTGTCCTCCAGGCCGCCGTAACGCTTGGCCTTGACCGCCTCCAGCAGCGCCTTCGGCGAATCGAACGGATCCTCGCCGGTTTCCTTCGCGGCCACGCCTTCCAGGGTGGTGAACGGGGTGTAGTTCACGCCGTCCTTGCCGTAGCCCATGACGTTACCGAAGGTGATGCGCAGCGACAGGTTGGCGTCCGGATAGACGAACTCGCCCTTGCTCTTCTTGTAGTCGGCCACGGCCTGCAGGTACAGCGGGCGCGAGACCAGCGACTCGCCTTCGCGGGTCTTCTTCTGCTCTTCCTGCTTCAGCAGCGCCGGCATCACCGCCACCGCGTACTGGATCGCCGGATCGGTGCTGGCCTCGAACGCCGCGCGGTCGGCCTTGAACCACGTCAGGCGCTCGTCCAGGCTGCCCAGCTTGGTGGCCGAGAGTTTGCCGACCAGACCCTGCACGGCGGCCGCGTCGCTGCCCGCCAGCCACTGGTTGAGCACCTCGTTGCTGCGCTGCGCGGCCGGCAGGGCCACGTACTGGCTCAGCCAGTAGGTCTGCAGCTGCTGGTCCATGCGCGCGACGTAGCGGCGGTCCATCTGCTTCAGGCCGCCTTCGATCGACGGCAGGTCGCGTTCCTGGTAACCGGCTTCACGCTCGGCGTCGGGCTTGCTGCGCTCGATCGACAGGCGGTACAGGCTGATCGCCGCCCCCACCGCCGAGGTGCTGTTGAACTGGCTGACGAACAGATCGCGCTCACGCGTCGCCTTGCTGGTGTCCAGGTGCTGGACCAGCTGCGCATGCGCAGCCAGCGCCGGCTTGCCGGCGGCACCGCGCTTCTTCAGCCAGGCCAGCACGGCGGCCTCTTCGGCCTGCTTCTGCCCGGCCGCGTCGATGCGCTTGAAGCCCTCCAGCTGGCCGGCGTAGTTCTTGGCCACGTTGTTCATGCTGGCCGCAGTGGCGGCGTACTTCACCTTGACGTCCGGATCGGCCTTGCCGGCCTCGTCGATCATCTTCAGCACGGCGTTGTAGTGGCGCGCGATGGTCGGGTAGGTCCAGCTGGCGGTTTCATTGAACTCACCGGCCAGGGCGTAGCGGTTGGTGCGGCCCGGGTAGCCGGCCACCATCACGAAGTCATCGGCGCCCAGCGGCTGGTCGGCGAACTTCAGGAAGTGCTTGGGCTGGTACGGCACGTTGTCGGCGGAGAAGGCGGCCGGCTTGCCGTCCTTGCCCACGTAGGCGCGGTAGAACGAGAAGTCGCCGGTGTGGCGCGGCCACATCCAGTTGTCGATGTCGCCGCCGAACTTGCCGACGCTGCCCGGGGGCGCGTAGACCAGGCGCACATCCTTGATTTCCATGTTGCGGAACAGGCGGTAGGTGTTGCCGCCGGAGAAGCTGTACAGGCGGCAGCGGAAGCCGGCATCGGCTTCACAGGCGGCGGTCTGTGCCTTGTCGAAGGCCTCCAGCGCGCGGGTGCGGGCCAGCGGGTTCTTGCCGGCGGCAGCGATCGCGGCCTTGGCCTGGTCGGTCACGTCGGTGATCTGGTCCAGCACGAACACGCGGGCGTTCGGGCCGGCGCTCAGCTCGTCCTTCAGGGTCGGCGCGTTGAAGCCGTCCTTGATCAGGTTCTTCTCGGCCGTCGAGTTCAGCTGGATCGCACCGTAGGCACAGTGGTGGTTGGTGACCACCAGGCCCTGCGGGGAGACGAAGCTGGCGGTGCAGCCGCCCAGTGCCACGACCGCGCCCATCGGGTCGCCGGTCAGGTTGGAGATCTGCTCCGGGGACAGCTTCAGGCCGGCCTGCTTCAGCGGACCGGCGATCTCCGGCAGCTGCTGCGGCACCCACATGCCTTCTGCGGCATGGGCGACCTGGACCAGCCCAAGGCTGGCGACGACGGAGAAAGCAAGCAGGTTCGAGCGCATAGAGCAGCCCCTGGTGAAAGAACCGCCGATTCTAGCCCAGCCGCTGCGCCGCCAAACCACCCGCGCTGCAACATGGGAAAACCGCCGGCGGCTCTATAATCCGCGTTTTCCCCCAGACGAGTTCCACCCCGATGGCGCAGCAAACAATGAAGGCCCTGGTCAAACGCGAAGCCGCCAAGGGCATCTGGCTGGAAGAGGTTCCGGTCCCCACCCCCGGCCCCAACGAGGTCCTGATCAAGCTGGAAAAGACCGCCATCTGCGGTACCGACCTGCACATCTACCTGTGGGACGAGTGGAGCCAGCGCACGATCAAGCCGGGCCTGACCATCGGCCACGAGTTCGTCGGCCGCATCGCCGAGATCGGCCCGGGCGTGACCGGCTATGAAGTCGGCCAGCGCGTCTCGGCCGAAGGCCATATCGTCTGCGGCCATTGCCGCAACTGCCGTGGCGGCCGCCCGCACCTGTGCCCGAACACCGTCGGCATCGGCGTCAACGTCAACGGCGCCTTCGCCGAGTACATGGTGATGCCGGCCAGCAACCTGTGGCCGATCCCCGACCAGATCCCGTCCGAGCTGGCCGCCTTCTTCGATCCGTACGGCAACGCCGCGCACTGCGCGCTCGAGTTCAACGTGATCGGCGAGGACGTGCTGATCACCGGCGCCGGCCCGATCGGCATCATTGCCGCGGGCATCTGCAAGCACATCGGTGCACGCAACGTGGTGGTCACCGACGTCAACGATTTCCGCCTGAAGCTGGCCGCCGACATGGGCGCCACGCGCGTGGTCAACGTGGCCAACACCTCGCTCAAGGACGTGATGAAGGACCTGCACATGGAGGGCTTCGACGTGGGCCTGGAAATGAGCGGCAACCCGCGTGCGTTCAACGACATGCTCGACTGCATGTACCACGGCGGCAAGATCGCCATGCTCGGCATCATGCCCAAGGGCGCCGGCTGCGACTGGGACAAGATCATCTTCAAGGGCCTGACCGTGCAGGGCATCTACGGCCGCAAGATGTACGAGACCTGGTACAAGATGACCCAGCTGGTGCTGTCCGGTTTCCCGCTCGGCAAGGTGCTGACCCACCAGCTGCCGATCGACGATTTCCAGAAGGGCTTCGACCTGATGGAACAGGGCAAGGCCGGCAAGGTCGTACTGAGCTGGAATTGAGGCATCGCGCCGTTGGCGCGCCGGTTGGTGTCACGACCAACGGTCGTGACCTACCTGGTAGGTACCGACCGTTGGTCGGTACGCGCCTCGGCCGTGGCATGGCCCCGGCAGGTACCGACCGTTGGTCGGTACGCGACCGGCAAACGAAAAAGGCGCCTTTCGGCGCCTTTTTCATGTCCATCGCAGCGTCAGGTCATTTGCCCACGGCCACGGTGAATACCACGCGGTTGTCCGCCAACTTGCCGTTGTTGTCGCGACCGGCGCCATCGGTGCCGTGGTACCCCAGGCCCAGGTTGAACAGGCCGAACTGGCGGCTCACGCCGACGTTGAAGTCGGTGTAGTCCTTGCCGAAATCGGTCTCGAGCGAGGTGCGGCCCACGTTCGCGCTCAGGGTGAAATCATTGGGCAGGCCCCACTCGCCGCCCACCGCGTAATACCAGCTCTTGGTATCGGACCCGGACAGGTCGTCGGTGTAGGCCACCGTCAGCTTGTACTGCTCGGCGAAGGTGGTGGTGGTGATCAGCTCGTTGTAGTTCAGCTCGCTGGCGCCCGGATAGGTGTAGCGGTTGAGGAGCACGTCGAAATTGACGCCGTCGGTGACATCCACCCCGTAGCCGATCAGGTAGTCGATCTCGGTGCTGGGGTCGCCCGGCCCGAAGTCCACGCCCGAGCCCCACACGCCCGCATACAGGCCTACCGGCGAGGTATAGGTGAAGCCGGCCTGCAGGGTCGGATCCTCATCGGTCTGGGACACACCACGGAACACGTAATCCGATACCGCGGTGACGTTCCAGCTGAACGGCGATTCGGCCTCGTCCTGGGCGCTGGCGGCAAACGGGGCAAGCAGGGCGGCGCAGAGCACAGCGGCGGCGGTACAGCGCGTGGCGTGGTTCATGCGGGGTCTCTCCAGACGTGGGTGGGGGTGGTCGGAACGGCGCGGTTTACAGTTTTTTAACCTGATTGATATTGCGATGCAACAATCACGTCTGCAACCGTCTCCCGGCCTGCCCCGCCCATCCACCGCCCGCGGCAACCCCGCCGTCGCCCCCGACAGGTAAAATCCCGGGTTTCCCGTGCCGAAGACTGCCTGCCATGACCGACGCCACCACCGCCTCGTTGACCCAGCACTACGTTGAAGAACTGGAGGCGATCCGCGCCCAGGGCCTGTTCAAGTCCGAACGCATCATCACCAGCCCGCAGTCGGCCGAGATCACCCTGGACGACGGCCGCACGGTGCTGAACTTCTGCGCCAACAACTACCTGGGCCTGGCCGACCATCCGGACCTGATCCAGGCCGCGAAGGACGCCCTCGATACCCACGGCTTCGGCATGGCCTCGGTGCGCTTCATCTGCGGCACCCAGGACCTGCACAAACAGCTGGAAAAGCAGATCGCCGACTTCTTCGGCAAGCAGGACACCATCCTGTACGCGGCCTGCTTCGACGCCAACGGCGGCCTGTTCGAGCCGCTGCTGGGCGAGCACGACGCGATCATTTCCGATGCGCTCAACCATGCCTCGATCATCGATGGCGTTCGCCTGTGCAAGGCCAAGCGCTTCCGCTACGCCAACTGCGACATGGCCGATCTGGAAGCCCAGCTGCAGGCCGCCGATGCGGCCGGCTGCAAGACCAAGCTGATCACCACCGACGGCGTGTTCTCGATGGACGGCTTCATCGCCCCGCTGGACGAGATCACCGCGCTGGCGAAGAAGTACAACGCCCTGGTACACATCGACGAATGCCATGCCACCGGCTTCCTTGGCGCGACCGGCCGCGGCTCGGCCGAGGTCAAGGGCGTGCTGGAGAAGATCGACATCATCACCGGCACCCTGGGCAAGGCCATGGGCGGCGCGCTCGGCGGCTTCACCTGCGCCAGCGCCGAAGTGATCGAACTGCTGCGCCAGCGCTCGCGCCCGTACCTGTTCTCCAACTCGCTGCCGCCGCACGTGGTCGCCGCCGGCATCAAGGCCTTCGAGATGCTGGCCGCCGCCGATGACCTGCGCGACACCCTGGCGCAGAACACCGCCTACTTCCGCGAGAAGATGACCGCCGCCGGTTTCGATGTGAAGCCGGGCGTGCACCCGATCAGCCCGGTGATGCTGTACGACGCGCCGCTGGCGCAGAAGTTCGCCGAACGCCTGCTCGAAGAAGGCATCTACGCGATCGGCTTCTTCTTCCCGGTGGTGCCCAAGGGGCAGGCCCGCATCCGCACCCAGATCAGCGCCGCGCACACGCGTGCGCACCTGGACCGTGCGATCGATGCCTTCACCCGGATCGGCCTGGAGCTGGGCGTCATCAAGGGGTGAGCGGACGACGGCGCCTGGCGCGCCGTCCCCACGGAACGCCGGGCCATGCCCGGCGTTTTTTTTATTTCTTCTTTTTCTTCTTGTCCTTGGCCGATTCCTTGCTGGCCACCACCACCGGCGCGGCGACCGGACCGTCCTGGCCGTTGCCCTTGGCCACGCGGATGCCGTTGGCCTTCATCCAGGCGTCGAACTCGTCGGCGCTCATGCGCTTGTCGCCATCGCTCATCATGAAGCGGTAGCTGCCGCGGCCGTCCAGCTCGGGAATCTTGATCTCCACCACCTTGTCGGTCACCGGCGGATCCTGCTTGGCGATCTGTTTGTGGCCGCCACAGGCGGTCAGCAGCGCGGCCGGCAACAACAGGCAGGCGCCGCGGAACAGGGAACGGGTGAGGCTACGGATGTGCATGGTCTTACTCCCGGTGTTGAACGGAACGTCCCTTCGAAGGCCATCCATTGCCCGGGTCGATTGGCCTGCCACATGCCGGCAGGCCACGAGGTCACGGTGTGGCCGCGGCGCTGTCGGCCACGGCGTACAGCAGATCCAGATCGTGCTGGCTGAGCTCGCGCCAGGCGCCCTTGCCCAGCTCGCCCAGCGGCAGCTGGCCGATCGCCACGCGCACCAGGCGCAGCACGTTGATGTCGAACGCGGCCAGCAGACGGCGGATATGCCGGTTGCGGCCTTCCTCCAGCACCACTTCCAGCCAGGCGGTCTTGTCGCCGCTGCGCAGGAGCGTGGCGCGGCGCGCGCGCAGCAGTTCGCCCTCGTCCTCGATGCCCGCGCACAATGCCTGCAGCTGCGCGGCATCGGGGATCGCGTCAATCTGGACGTGATAGGTCTTGTCCGGGCCGGTGGCCGGATCGGTCAGGCGCGCGGCCCATTGCGGATCGTTGCTGAAGAGCAGCAGCCCTTCGCTGGCCTTGTCCAGGCGCCCGACCGGCGCGATCCACGGCAGGCCGGCAGCGTCGAAGCAGCGGTACACGGTGTCGCGGCCGCGCTCGTCCTGCGCGGTGGTGACCAGGCCGCGCGGCTTGTTGAGCATCAGGTGCACGCGCTTGGGCGCATCCAGCGGCTGACCATTGACGCGCACGTGATGGCGACCGTCGATGATCGGAAATTCGGGGTTGTTGATGACACGGCCGTCGACCGTGACCCGGCCATCAGCGATCCAGCGCGCGGCTTCGGTGCGCGAGCACAGCCCGGCCTTGGAGAGCACACGCGCCAGGCCATGGCGCGGCGCGGGCGGACTGGCGCTGGCGGCGGTGGTGCGGGTACCTGCTGCGGGGCTCGCACGCCGCTCGGGGCGGCGTGGTCGGGACGCGGTCGCGGCGGGTGGCCGGCGTGTCGTCATCGTGCTCCGCCCGGGCGGCTTACTTCTTGTCCGCCGGCTTGGTCTCAGCCGGTGCTTCGGCGGCGGCGGCCGGCACGGCAGCCGGTGCCGGGCGTGCCTTGACCACGCGTACGCCACGCGCCTTCATCCACGCGTCGAATTCTTCGGCGGTCATGCGCTTGCCGTTCTGGCTCATGTCGAAGCGCCACGGCGTGTTGTCGAACTCGGTCTGCGGCTTGTAGGCGGCCGGATCGTTCGGATTGATCACCGGTGCGCTGGGAATCGCCTTGGCGATGTTCTGGCAGCCATCGATGCGCAGGCGCTGCAGCACGCTGTCCAGCGACTGTTCCCGGTCGAAGCTGGAGGTCAGCACGCCGGCGGGCATGCCCAGCTGGACGTTGCGGATGTACAGCTCTTCGGCAACCGGTGCGATCGCGGTGGCCGGCAGCGGCAGCGGCGATGCGCTGGCAGGTGCCGAACAGTCCACGGCAGCGTGGGCGGCGGGAACCAGGGCCAGGCCAAGCGCGGCGGCCAGTGCAAAACGCTGCATGGGATGCATCCAGGAAGGGGTCGACGCGGCGAGTTTAACAGCGCCACAACGTCTTTCAAGCGCCACCTTCAATGAATACGGCAACTTGTTGGATTTATTGTCGATTTCCGGGATCGAACCGCCCCGGACACACAAAAAAACAGGGCCCGGCAATGCCGGGCCCTGCTTGGTGAGACTGTACCGCCAGAAGGATTAGTTCTGGACGTTCAGCTCGGTACGACGGTTCTTGGCGCGGCCTTCCGGGTTATCCGAACCATCCGGGTTGGTGTTCGGCGCAATCGGGCGGCTCTCGCCGTAACCGATCGGACCGACCAGACGCGAAGCGTCAACGCCGTTCTGGGTCAGGTAGTTGTACACCGAGGTGGCACGACGCTCGGACAGCTTCTGGTTGTAAGCGTCGGAACCCTTGGAATCGGTGTGACCGGCGACTTCAACGCGCAGATCCGGGTAACGCTTCAGGATTTCCGAAGCTTCGCTCAGGATCGCAACCGCGTCCGGACGCAGGTTCGACTTATCGAAGTCGAAGTTCACGCCCTTCAGATCGATCGACACCGGGACCGGGCAACCGTCCGGACCGATGGTCTGACCCGGCTGCGAGTTCGGGCACTTGTCGTCGCAGTTGTTGACGCCGTCACCGTCGTCATCCAGATCGGCGCAGCTCGGAGCAACCGGAGCCGGAGCCGGCACGGCAGCGACCGGGGCCGGGCCCAGCGGGATCACGACACCGACCGAAGCCAGCACGTCGCCGAACCAGTCTTCGCTCGGAGCAGCAATGCTCTGGTCGTCGAAGTCAGCGCGGTAGGCCACTTCGGCACGCACGGCGACGCGCTTTTCGAAGGTGGTCTGCAGACCGACGCCGAGCTTGGCGGCGAAGTTGCCGTCCTTGCGCTCACGCGGACCGTTGGTGTTCAGCGCTGCGTACTCTTCTTCCGACTTCTGGTAACCCAGGCCGAACAGCAGGTACGGGTTCCAGCCGCGGCCTTCCTGGATGAAGTGGCGACGCAGATCGACGGACGCGCCGTACTGGCTCCAGTTCAGATCCTGGTTGGCATCGAAGTTCGGGTTCTGGTAGTTCAGCTCGCCATCCAGCGACCAGTTGGGGCTGATGAACTTACCGAGGCCCAGGGTAACGAACGGAGCGTCGTTGGTCAGACGGTCGCTATCCTGGAAGTTGAAGCCGGCCGAACCGGTCAGGTACCAGCGGTCGTCAAAATCCTGCGCCGATGCAGCCTGGGCGAAAGCCAGACCGCCCAGCAGCGCGGCAGTAAGGATCTTCTTGTTCATTGAGTACAGCTCCTATTTCGGGGGTATGAAACCGGTAGAGGCATGGGCCAGCACTACTGCGTCGTTTTCAGACTGCCGATTCAGCACGCCACCGCCGCGAACATTATGCTCAGGCGAGTGAAGGTGATGTTAACAGTCCCGTAACATGTGAAGACGACCGCCAGACCTCTACCGGGTCCAGCTGGTGGCACCCTATACAGGTTGATGAAATTCCGCAAGACCCAGCAATGACAAGGGTTTTGCGCAATTCAGGCGGCGTCACGACACATTTTTCACGTTAGGGTTCAAATCGCGATTTCGCCTTGATTCAGCGCAAAAACAGGGACGTCGTGATCCGTATGATGGGGAAGATTCCCCCGTTCCGGAGCCGATATGAAAGCCGTGGGATTGACCCAGTATCTGCCGATTGAAGACCCCGCCGCGCTGCAGGACCTCAGCATCGCCCCGCCCGGCACGCCGCAGGGACGTGACCTGCTGGTGCGGGTACACGCTGTTTCGGTCAATCCCGTGGACACCAAACAGCGCGCCCCGCGCGCGCAGCTGGAGGATCCGCCGCGCGTGCTGGGCTACGACGCGGCCGGCGTCGTTGAAGCCGTAGGTCCCGACGTCACCGCCTTCGCCGCGGGCGACGAGGTGTATTACGCCGGCGATGTCACCCGCTCCGGTTGCAATGCGCAGTATCACTGGGTGGACGAGCGGCTGGTCGGACGCAAACCCACCACGCTGGATTTCGCCGAGGCCGCGGCGTTGCCATTGACCACGCTGACCGCCTGGGAACTGCTGTTCCAGCGCATGCCGCTGCACTTTGAAGACAGCCGCCATCGCGGCCAGCACCTGCTGATCATCGGCGGCGCCGGCGGTGTCGGGTCGATCGCCATCCAGCTGGCACGGCATGCCGGCTTCACCGTGATCGCCACCGCCTCGCGCGAGGAAACCCGCGCGTGGTGCCTGCAGATGGGCGCCGACCACGTGATCGATCATCGCCAGCCACTGGCCGCCCAGTTGCAGGCAGTGGGCATCGCGCAGGTACAGGTCGCGCTCAACCTTGCCGATACCGATCATTACTGGGAGACCCTGGGCGAGCTGCTGGCACCGCAGGGGCATGTCGGCCTGATCGTCGAGCCACGCGGGCCGCTGCGCATCGGCGATCCCTACAAAGCCAAGTGCATCGGCATCCATTGGGAATTCATGTTCGCGCGCGCGCGTTTCCAGACCGGGGACATGATCGAGCAGCACCGCATCCTCAGCCGTGCGGCCAGCCTGATCGACGCCGGCGAGCTGCGCACGACCGCGCACACGCACCTGGGCACGATCAACGCCGCGAACCTGCGCGAAGCGCACCGTCTGCTGGAAGGTGGCGGCGTGATCGGCAAGCTGGTGCTGTCCGGCTGGGGGTAGTCGCGCGGCAACGTGTCAGCGCGCATTCGCCTTCATCTGTATCTGTCGGCGGCGCCCGGTGCCGCCTACAGTCAGTGGCCCTTCCGGTGAATCCGCCATGCCCACGTCCCTGCCCCTGCGCCTGCTGCAACTCCTGCTCGGTCTGTTCCTGTACGGCTTCGGCGCGGCGGTGATGATCCGCGCGGCGATCGGGGTGGCGCCCTGGGATGTGCTTTCCCAGGGCATCGCGCTGCAGACGCCGCTGTCCTTCGGCGTGGCCACCAATGTGATCGGCGCGCTGGTGCTGTTGCTGTGGTGGCCGATCCGGCAGAAGCCCGGCTTGGGCACGGTACTCAACGTGATGCTGATCGGCCCCAGCGCGCAGTTCGGGCTGTGGCTGCTGCCGGAGGTGCATGGCCTGGCCTGGCAGATCCCGATGTTCGTCTGCGGCCTGCTGCTGGTCGCGCTCGCCACCGGCCTGTACATCGGCGCGCGCTTCGGCCCCGGCCCCCGCGACGGCCTGATGACCGGCCTGCATGCCCGCACGGGCTGGCCGATCTGGATCGTGCGCAGCGCGATCGAAGGCACCGTGCTGCTGATCGGCTGGTGGCTGGGCGGCAACGTCGGCGTGGGCACCCTCGCCTTCGCCCTGCTGATCGGCCCGCTGTGTGGGGTCACCCTGCCGCTGTTCGGCATCCGCAAGCCTGCGCCGGCCACCGTCGCGCCGTAACAGCGCCGGTGCCGACCGGGCGTCGGCATCGGCCGGGCGCCGCCGCTTGCTCTTCAGAAGCATTCGCGGCACCCTGCGGGCTTCCGTACGCAAGCGTATCCACATGTCGCCAGCCGCCGAATCCTCCGCCTACCCGCATCTGTTCGCCCCGCTCGATCTGGGCTTCACGCAGCTGCGCAACCGGGTCCTGATGGGGTCCATGCACACCGGCCTGGAAGACCGCGCGCGCGATTTCCCGCGGCTGGCGGCGTATTTCGCCGAGCGGGCCGCTGGCGGCGTCGGCCTGATCGTCACCGGCGGCTTCGCGCCCAACGTGGTCGGCTGGCTCAAGCCGTTCGGCGGCAAGCTGTCCTGGCCCTGGGAGGTGCGACCGCATCGCCAGGTCACCCGGGCCGTGCACGACAACGGCAGCAAGATCTGCCTGCAGCTGCTGCATGCCGGCCGCTACGCCTACCACCCCCTCTCGGTGGCACCTTCCAAGCTGAAGGCGCCGATCAACCCGTTCACCCCGCGGGCGCTGTCCGCGCGCGGCGTGGACCGCCATATCGCCGATTACGCACGCAGCGCGCCGCTGGCCCGCGAAGCCGGCTACGACGGCGTCGAGGTGATGGGCTCGGAAGGCTATCTGATCAATGAGTTCATCGCGCCGCGTACCAACCAGCGCACCGACCGCTGGGGCGGCGACGCGGCACAGCGCATGCGCTTCGCGGTGGAGATCGTGCGGCGCATCCGCGAGGCCTGTGGGCCGGACTTCATCATCATCTACCGGCTTTCGCTGGTGGACCTGGTACCCGACGGCAGCAACTGGGCCGAGATCGTGCAGCAGGCGCAGGCCATCGAAGCGGCGGGCGCGACCCTGATCAACTCCGGCATCGGCTGGCATGAGGCGCGCATCCCGACCATCGCCACCTCGGTCCCGCGCGGCGCCTTTGCCGGGGTCACCGCCAAGCTCAAGCCGCATGTCCGCGTGCCGGTGATCGCGACCAACCGCATCAACATGCCCGACGTTGCCGAGCGCATCCTCGCCTCAGGCGGTGCCGACATGGTCTCGCTGGCGCGGCCGCTGCTGGCCGATCCGCAGTGGGCCAACAAGTCGCGCGCCGGCCGCCCCGAGGCGATCAACACCTGCATCGCGTGCAACCAGGCCTGCCTGGACCACGTATTCGAGAACAAGACGGCCAGCTGCCTGGTCAACCCGCGCGCCGTGCACGAGACCGAGCTGGTCTACCGCCCGACCACCGCCCCGCGCCGCATCGCCGTGGTCGGCGCCGGTCCGGCCGGGCTGGCCTGCGCGACCGTGGCTGCCGAGCGTGGCCACGCGGTGACGCTGTTCGATGCCGGCAGCGAGATCGGCGGGCAGTTCAACGTCGCCAAGCGCATCCCGGGCAAGGAAGAATTCCACGAGACGCTGCGCTATTTCCGCCACAAGCTGGGCGAGACCGGCGTCGAGGTGAGGCTGGACACCGTGGCCGACGTGGCCGCGTTGGCCGGTTTCGACGCGGTGGTGATCGCCACCGGCATCACCCCGCGCCGGGTCGATTTCCCCGGTGCCGACCATCCCAAGGTGGTCAGCTACCTGGATGTGCTGCTTGGCAGGGTCCAGGTGGGCGAGCAGGTCGCGATCATCGGCGCCGGCGGCATCGGCTTCGATGTCGGCGAGTTCCTGGTCCACGAAGGGCCCTCCTCCGCGCTGGATCCGGCGCGCTGGATGGCCGAGTGGGGCGTGGACCCGACGTTCGAGGGCCGCGGCGCGCTCGCCAAACCGGCACCTGAAGCCCCTGCGCGCAAGGTCTGGCTGCTGCAGCGCAGCCCGGGCAAGCCCGGCGCCCGCCTGGGCAAGACCACCGGCTGGATCCACCGCGCCACGCTCAAGGCCAAGGGCGTGAGCATGCTCGGTGGCGTTGAGTACCTGGGCGTGGATGACAGCGGCCTGCGCATCCGCGTGGACGGTCAGGAACAGCTGCTGCCGGTGAGCCATGTGGTGGTCTGCGCCGGGCAGGAACCGCGCCGTGATCTGCACGCCGCGCTGCAGGCAGCCGGCATCCAGGCACAGCTGATCGGCGGCGCGGATGTCGCCGCCGAACTCGACGCCAAGCGCGCGATCGATCAGGGCAGCCGGGTCGCCGCTGCCCTCTGATCCGGGTCCAAATGGACCTGAATACGGGGCTGAACCGCCGATTCAGCCCCACCTCCGAACCTGAATGTCAAGCTTTCGGGTTCAGGATGTATTGGGAAATCCCCCCCTATCGTGCGCCAACTTTCCCGCTCACCACCCAGTTCGAGTGAGCGCGCGGACCCCACGTCTTCTTTCGGGTCCGCCCCCGGGCGGCCCCGATGGTCGCCTCCCCATGACGCCAAGTCGTACCCACGCCCCGTCCGCACGATCGGATGGAACAGCCAGGTGCGGCCCACACGGAGCAAGGAGATTTATGAAACTGGCCTGGATTCTCTGGCTGTCACAGTTGTTGCCGCAGCCTGCCGCCGATTCGTTGTGCCTGAGCACGACCGTCTACCTCGAAGCGCGTGACCAGACCCTGCGCGGCCAGCAAGCCGTCGCGGAAGTGGCGCTGCGCCGCCTGGACAGCGGCCTCTGGGGCGACTCGATGTGCCAGGTGGTGACCGCCCGCAAGCAGTTCGCCCCGACCATCGTCGCGCCCGGCACCCAGCTCGGCAACGCCGATGCCTGGCAGGAAGCGATGACCGTCGCCTTCGACGCCGAACGCAACTGGGCCCTGCCGGCCGGTGAGCGCAAGGAGATCGTGCCCGGCGCCAGCCACTTCGCGGCCTTGGCAATCGCCAACCCGAGCTGGCGCAATGCCTACCAGGTGGCCACGATCGGCGATCACACCTTCTACCGCGTGCAGAAACTCAAGCCACGCGCGTCGTAACGATCTGTTACGGCCATACCGTTGAGGATGCGGGGCCGGCTCTGGAATAGTGGGCGGCTCACCTTCCACCCATCCGCAACGGAGTTCCCATGAAGCTGTACAGCAAGCCCGGAGCCTGCTCCACCGCCGATCACATCGCCCTGCAGTGGACCGGCCAGCCGTTCGAGGTGGAACTGCTCGACAAGGACACCTTGAAGGCGCCGCCGTTCCTGGCCCTCAATCCGGCCGGCTCGGTGCCGGTGGTGGTCGATGGTGATTTCGTGCTGACCCAGAACGCGGCCATCATGGGCTACATCGCCGATACCTACCCGCAGGCCGGCCTGACCGGTGACGGCAGCCCGAAGCAGCGCGCCGAAGCCACCCGTTGGCTGTCCTTCGTCAACTCCGACCTGCACCCGGCGTTCAAGCCGCTGTTCGGGCCGGGCACCTTCATCGAAGACGACACCCAGTACGACGCGCTCCGCGCCGCCGCCCGCAAGCGCCTGCGCGCCCTGTTCGAGCGCGCCGATGCGCAGTTGGCCGACCGCCCTTGGCTGGCCGGCTTCCGCAGCTTCGCCGATCCGTACTTCTACATCACCCTGCGCTGGGCTGCGGGCGCGAAGATCGACCTGAGCGGCCTGGACAACCTTGCCGCCTTCAAGCAGCGCATGGAAGCCGATACCGGCGTGCAGGCGGCACTGAAGGCGGAAGGCCTCCTGTAGAGCCACCCCATGGGTGGCTGCAGGCGGTCCGGCCAGAACACACGCGTCCGGCCGGACAAGGAGCCACGCATGGCGTGGCTCTACCCGATCGTACGCACCACATTGCCCTCGGCATCGCGCAGTTCGCTCGGCTCCACCACCACCTGCAGCGCCGGCCAGCCCGGGATCGCATAGGTCCCGCGGCGTGGCATGACCGTGGCTACCAGCGCCTGTACCGTGGCCGGCGCCAGCTGGCAGTCCAGCGCTTCGTCTTCGACCACCAGCGCATTGACCGCGGCCGGCGACAGCGTGATCTGCCGATCGTTGCTGACCAGCGTCAACGGCTGCCCGAACAGCAACCGCGCAGGCAGCAGCGCGAGCAGCGATTCCACCTGGCGCGCGCCCAGCGTTATGGTCAACTGCTGCCCAGCGCCCTCGCCCTGCACCGACCAACCCAGCTTTTCCAGGAACAGATAGGCCGTCTGCGAGCCTTCGCGTGCCGCGCCCTCGGCCACCGCAGCAGCGAGCGCGGGGTCGTCCAGCAACGAGCCACGCGCGATATCGGTGATCCACAGCGGCATCTTCGGCAGCAGCGCCTCGAGCACGCCGGTGGTCGACCAACGCTTCACCGCATCCATCTCGTCATCGGTCAGCCCGATCACCTGCAGGAACTCCAGCGAACCGTTGGGCGTCTCCTGCGGCGGCAGCTGCGGGTCGCGCATGAAGGCGATGTGCCGCAGCAGCGTATCGGTGTCGGCGGCGATCGGCCCGCCTGCGTTGAGGTAGTGCCCCTGCTGGAACACCTTGCCGTTGGCGAACACGTAGCGCGCCAGGTTCTGCAGGAAGTTCATCGCCCACGCCGGCGGCTCGCTGCCCGCCGCGGCGGCAACCCGGAAGCTCAGTTCGAAGCCGTAGCCACTGGTGGCCGGATCATCGCTCTCCTTTTCATACAGCTCGGAGAAGCCGTAGCTGACGAAGTGCCAGTGCGGCAGCGGCGCATCGTTCCAGTACGCGCTGATGCCGTCCAGCGGATCCTCGCCACCGAGCAGCGAGCGCAGCACCGGGCCGTAATGCTGCGGCGCCTGCGTGGTATACACCGCCTTCAACGCGGCATCGATGGCATCCCACCCGGGTGCGCCGTCGTCCTCGATCTCATCCACCATCGCTACTCTCCCGCACACGAAACAGCACGCATTCTAAACAGCGTGCTGCCTGGCCGCCGTCGACGTACCGTCTCAGGCGATCACGGGCTCGCTCTGCAGCAGCGCGCGCGTCTCTTCCAGCCAGCGATTCGCCAGCGCCGGGCTTTTCGCCTTGCTGATCGCGGCGGCCATGTCCGGCCACAGTTTCTCCAGGCTGCCGGCATCGGTGCAGCGCTCGACTTTCAACTGCATGAAATAGCCCTTGAGACCAAGGTGCCTGCGCACCGATTCGCTCATCCAGTCGTACAGACGCTTGTAGAGCTCCGGGTCCTGCTCGCGCCCGGCGGTCAGCGCCGCGGCGACGACCGGTGCGGCACTGCCGCCGACGATCTCGATCAGGCCCATCGCCGAGAGCTGCGCCAGCGCATCGTCCGGCGCACGGAGGCCCGGCAACAGCGCGGTCAACGCGGTGTCATCGCGCTGACCATCGACCATCAGCAGAATGGATCGCAGCGCCGGCGGCAGGCGCCGCGCACGATCCTCGATTTCCTGACGGCCAGCGGCCGTCTTGGCATGGATGTACGCCATGTGCTCCCCCTTTCACGTGGTGCATCATCGCGCGTCGCGCCGGCCGTTCGCCGACTCGTACGCGCCCCCTTTCCCATCTTCCAGGCCGATCGGCGTCGGTGGCCGCCCCAGGCGCGCCGCGTCCCCAGCGATCACATCCGGAGCTTACCCGAGCGCTCGCGTCCTCGGTAATGCACTGCAGCATGGTCCTGGAGGCACCCCGCACAGGCAGGAAAAAGGCCCGTCTCTCCGAGGAGGACGGGCCTTGGGGAACGCGTCGAATGCCGGTGCGCGTCGCGACAACGCATGGCGCGGCACTACACGACCGGGCTGACCTGCAGCACGTCAGGTTCCCAGCGCGCGCCGGATCTCGTCCAACGCCGCCGGGTCATCCAGGGTCGACAGATCACCCGGGTCACGCTCCTCGGCCAGCGCCTGCAGCGAGCGCCGCAGCAGCTTGCCCGAGCGCGTCTTGGGCAGCGCGTTGACGATATGGATGTGCGCCGGCCGCGCGACCGCGCCGAGGGTGTTGGTCACCCGCTGCATCATCTCGGCCGCCACGGCACTGCCGTCTCCCTGCAGGGCCTGCTTGAGGGTGACGAACACCAGTGGCACCTGGCCCTTGAGTTCATCCTTGACCCCGATCACGGCGGCCTCGGCCACCAGCGGATGGCCGGCGATGCACTCCTCGATCTCGCGCGTGCCCAGGCGGTGCCCGGCCACGTTGATGACATCGTCGGTGCGGCCCAGGATGAAGGTGTAGCCGTCTTCGTCCTGGATCGCCCAGTCGAGCGAGCTGTAGAGCAGTTCCTTGAAGTGGCTGAAATAGCTCTGGATGAAGCGCGCATCGTCCTTCCAGACCGTGGTCATGCAGCCCGGCGGCAGCGGCGGGATCATCACCAGCACCCCCTTCTGCCCCGGCGCGACGGTCTCGCCGGTGTTCTCATCGATGACCTTCATCCGGTAGCCGAGGTTCGGGAAACCGGGCGAGCCGAAGCGCACCGGTTTCATGTCCACGCCCGGCAGCAGGGTCAGTGCCGGCCAGCCGGTTTCGGTCTGCCAGTAGTTGTCGATGATCGGCTTGCCGAGTGCGTCGTTGATCCAGTGCGCGGTCGGCTCGTCGAGCGGTTCGCCGGCGAGGAACACGTACTTCAGTGCTTCCAGATCGTGGCGGCGGATGAAATCGGTATCGTGCTTCTTGAGCACGCGGATCGCGGTCGGCGAGGAGAACAGCGTGCGCACGCCGTACTGTTCGCACAGCGCCCACCAGATGCCCGGGTCCGGGTTGGTCGGCAGCCCTTCGTACAGCAGCGAGGTGCAGCCGCCGATCAGTGGGCCGTAGACGTTGTAGGAATGCCCGACCGCCCAGCCCACATCCGAGGTGGAGAACATAACCTGGCCGGGTTTGCAGTCGAACACCGTCTCCATCGACTGCGCCATCGCGACCGCGTAGCCGCCGACATCGCGCTGCACGCCCTTGGGCTTGCCGGTGGTGCCGGAGGTGTACAGCAGATAGCTCGGCTCGCTGGATTCCAGCCACACCACCGGCACATCCTGGTCGCCCACTTCGGCACGCAGCGTGGCGTAGTCGACGTCGCGGCCGGGCACCTTCGGTTCGGCCGGGTCCAGACCGCGCGAGACGATCAGCACGTGCGGTGGCGGCGAAGCGGCTTCGGCGCAGGCAGCATCGACCATCGCCTTGTACGGAATCACTTTGCCGCCGCGCTTGCCGGCGTCGGCGGCGATCAGCAGCTTGGGTTCGGCGTCATCGATGCGCAGTGCCAGGTTGTGCGCGGCGAAGCCGCCGAACACCACCGAGTGGATCGCACCGATGCGCGCGCAGGCCAGCATCGCGAACACGGCTTCGGCCATGTTCGGCATGTAGATCACCACGCGGTCGCCACGCTGCACGTCCAGCCGCTGCAGCACGGCGGCGAAGGCATTCACTTCACGGTGCAGCTCGCGGTAGGTGACCTCGCGGGTGACGCCGGTTTCGCTGGAGACCGCGACCAGCGCGAGCTGATCCGGGCGATCGACCAGATGGCGGTCGACCGCGTTGTAGCAGAGGTTGGTTTCCCCGCCGACGAACCAGCGCCGGAACGGCGGGGTGCTGTAATCGAGGATCTGCTGCGGCGGTGTATGCCAGTAGATGCGCTGGGCCTCTTCGCCCCAGAACGCCTCGGGTTCATCGACCGAACGTCGATAGACATCTTCGTAACGCATGACAGCCCTCCCAGACAAAGCCATGGGATCGAGCATAGTCCGATGGTGAGGCGCGGGCCGTCCGACCTTGGTCGTACGTAGTGCCGGCCGCTGGCCGGCTCCTTGCACTGCCGGGGACCTGCAGAGCCGGCCAGCGGCCGGCACTACCGGGAATACGCGACCGACCGTGCCGGGAATACGCAGCCGACGGTGCGGACAAAAAAACGCCGGGCAGTGCCCGGCGTTTTTCCAATCCGTACCGACCAACGGTCGGTACCTACCGCGGCAGCTCGATCAACCCAGCAGGTGGGCGACGCCGGAGCGCTCTTCTTCCAGCTCGGCCAGGGTCTTGTCGATGTACTTCTGGCTGAAGTCGTCGACCGGCAGATCCTTGACCAGGGTGTACTCGCCGTTCTCGGTGGTGACCGCGAAGCCGAAGATCACGCCTTCCGGGATGCCGTAGGAGCCGTCGGACGGCACGCCCATGGTGACCCACTTGCCGTTGCTGCCCAGCACCCAGTCACGGATGTGGTCGACGGCGGCATTGGCAGCCGAGGCCGCCGAGGACGAGCCACGGGCTTCGATGATCGCCGCGCCGCGCTTGCCCACGGTCGGGATGAAGGTCGATGCGTTCCATTCCTGGTCGTTGATCGCCTCGGCGATGGAGGCACCCTCGGCGGTGGCGAAACGGTAATCCGGGTACATGGTCGGGCTGTGGTTGCCCCACACGATCAGCTTCTCCATGCCACCGACCGGCTTGCCGAGCTTGGTCGACAGCTGGCTCAGCGCACGGTTGTGGTCCAGGCGCAGCATGGCGGTGAAATTGCGCGGGTTCAGGTCCGGCGCCGACTTCATGGCGATGTAGGCGTTGGTGTTGGCCGGGTTACCGACCACCAGCACCTTGACGTCACGCTTGGCGACCTTGTTCAGCGCCGCGCCCTGGGCGGTGAAGATCTTGGCGTTTTCCAGCAGCAGATCCTTGCGCTCCATGCCCGGGCCGCGCGGACGCGCGCCGACCAGCAAGGCGATATCGGCGTCCTTGAAGGCCACTTCGGCGTCATCGGTACCGACCATGCCGGCCAGCAGCGGGAAGGCGCAGTCTTCCAGTTCCATCATCACGCCGCGCAGGGCGGCCTGGGCCTTGTCGACCGGCAGCTCGAGCAGCTGCAGGATGACCGGCTGGTCCTTGCCCAGCATGTCGCCGGAGGCGATGCGGAACAGCAGGGCGTAGCCGATCTGGCCGGCGGCGCCGGTCACGGCAACACGAACAGGTGCTTTCATGGGGATTTCCTCTGCTAAGAAACGTAAAAACGGCCCCCTTCACAGGGGGCCGTCGGGATCGGATCAGGCGGTGGGGATCAGCTTGTTCCACTCCGCCACGCGCTCGGCCTGGGCGGCCAGCACGGCGTCGGTGTCGCCTTCCAGGGTGATCGAATGGATCACGTCGCCCTGCTTGACCGAGTCCACGATGGCCTGGCCGTCGAGGACCTGGCCGAACACGGTGTGCTTGCCGTCCAGCCAATCGGTCTTGATGTGGGTGATGAAGAACTGGCTGCCGTTCGTGTTCGGGCCGGCATTGGCCATCGACAGCGAACCGACCTGGTGCTTCACGCCGTTCTTTTCATCTTCGAACTTGTAGCCCGGGCCGCCGGTGCCCTGGCCCTTGGGGCAGCCGCCCTGGATCATGAAGTCCGGGATCACGCGGTGGAAGACCAGGCCGTCATAGAAGCCGTGCTTGACCAGGTTGACGAAGTTGGCGACCGTCAGCGGGGCCTTGTCGGCGAACAGCTCGACCTTGATCGGGCCCTGGGTGGTGTCGAAAGTGGCGATGAGGGACATGCAAATCCTTGGGGTACGGGGGTTTGTCGTTAGCCCCATAGGATACACCCGTGGTATGCGCCACCGCATGCGCGCTGCCGCCCCACGCTTCGCTGCGCGAACCGCGGGCCCCTCTTACCACCACCCACACCCCCGCCGCTTCGCGGCAGCCCCCTGACTCAGGGGGCGGTGGTGCTTCCTGCATCATCTCGGCGCCCCGGACAGGCGTCCCTCACACAGCTGAATGCCCGTCCGGCAAGGCTTGCGACGCACTTTTCGCGATTGGTCATCTTGGCCGTATAATGTTGGACTTCTTTTTCCAAATCCGGCGCCGACTGGCCCCCTTTCGCATGTCTATCGAAAATCTTCGCAACATCGCCATCGTCGCCCACGTCGACCACGGTAAGACCACCCTCGTCGACCAGCTGCTCAAGCAGTCCGGCACCCTCTCCGAGCGCACCGTGCTCGCCGAGCGCGTGATGGACAGCAATGACCAGGAAAAGGAACGCGGCATCACCATCCTGGCCAAGAACACGGCCATCACCTGGGAAGACAAGAAGACCGGTATCAAGAACCGGATCAACATCGTCGACACCCCGGGACACGCCGACTTCGGCGGCGAAGTGGAGCGCGTGCTGTCGATGGTCGACACCGTGCTGATCCTCGTCGACGCGATGGACGGCCCGATGCCGCAGACCCGCTTCGTGACCCAGAAGGCCTTCGCGATGGGCTTCAAGCCGATCGTCGTGGTCAACAAGGTCGACCGTCCGGGCTCGCGTCCGGATTGGGTGATCGACCAGGTCTTCGACCTGTTCGACAAGCTCGGCGCCACCAATGAGCAGCTGGACTTCCCGATCGTCTACGCGTCGGCCCTGAACGGCTACGCTGGCCTGGAAGACACCGTGCGCGACGGCGACATGACCCCGCTGTACGAAGCGATCATGCAGCACGCGCCGATGCCGGAAGTGGACCCGGAAGGTCCGTTCCAGATGCGCATCAGCCAGCTGGACTACAACAACTTCGTGGGCGTGATCGGCATCGGCCGCGTGCAGCGCGGCACCCTGAAGAAGAACATGCAGGTCGCGGTCATCGATCGTGAAGGCAAGAAGCGCAACGGCAAGGTCGCGCAGGTGCTGGGCTTCCTGGGCCTGGAGCGCATCGAGCAGGACACCGCCGAAGCCGGCGACATCGTCGCCATCTCCGGTATTCCGGAACTGACCATCTCCGACACCCTGTGCCACCCGGATACCCCGGAAGCCCTGCCGGCGCTGACCGTCGATGAACCGACGATCTCGATGACCTTCCAGGTCAACAACTCGCCGTTCGCCGGCAACAAGGACCTGTCCGGTGGCAAGTTCCTGACCAGCCGCCAGATCAAGGACCGCCTGGATCGCGAGCAGGTCCACAACGTGGCCCTGAAGGTCGAACAGCTGGAAGACGCCGACAAGTTCCTGGTCTCCGGCCGTGGCGAACTGCATCTGTCGGTGCTGATCGAGAACATGCGTCGTGAAGGCTACGAGCTGGCCGTGTCGCGTCCGGAAGTGATCATCAAGCAGATCGACGGCCAGGCCATGGAGCCGATCGAGCAGCTGGTGGTGGACATCGAAGAACAGCACCAGGGCGGCGTCATGGAAAAGCTGGGCACCCGCAAGGGCCAGCTGAAGAACATGGAGCCGGACGGCAAGGGCCGTGTCCGCCTGGAATACCAGATCCCGGCCCGTGGCCTGATCGGTTTCCAGAACGAATTCAAGACCCTGACCCAGGGTTCGGGCCTGCTGTTCCATGTGTTCGACCATTACGGTCCGAAGGAACAGGGTTCGATCGCCAAGCGCCAGAACGGCGTGATGATCGCCAATGCCCCGGGTGCCACCCCGGCGTACTCCCTGGGCCCGCTGCAGGAACGCGGCAAGCTGTTCGCTGCTGAAGGCGACAACGTGTATGAAGGCCAGCTGGTCGGCATCCACTCCAAGGACAACGATCTGACCGTCAACGCGATCAAGACCAAGCCGCTGACCAACATGCGCGCTTCGGGCAAGGACGATGCGATCCAGCTGACCCCGGCGATCAAGTACTCGCTGGAGCAGGCCCTGGACTTCATCGAAGACGACGAGCTGGTCGAGATCACCCCGAAGGAAATCCGCCTGCGCAAGAAGGGCCTGACCGAAAGCGACCGCAAGAAGGCATCGCGCGGCGGCTGATCGGACCCATTGTCGTGATCGACAAGCCCTACAACCCGGATCCTCACAAGCATCCGGGGCTTCACCTGATCGCCTTGCTGGAAGCCAGCAAGGCGGTTCTGGCGCTGTTGGCTGCGACCGGGCTGGAAATGCTCGGCCCGCAGCCCCTGCGCGATGCGGTCAATGCCCTGATCCGCCGGTTCAGTCTGGACCCGGATCACGGCACCCTGCCCTCGCTGCTCAACATGATCAGCCCCGATGCGGTGCATCTGGCGGCTGCTGCAATGGTCGCCTACGGCGTCCTGCATCTTTTCGAGGCCTGGGGCCTCTGGCGCGCCAAGGCCTGGGCCTCCTGGCTGGGCTGCGTCACTGCCGGCATCTACCTGCCGTTCGATATCTACGCCATCCTCCGTCACCCGGGCTGGGCCTCGTGGTCGGTGCTGGTGATCAATCTGATCGTGGTCGGCGTGCTCGCCCGCGATATCCGCAAACGCCATGGCAAGGCCGCCCAAACGGCTTGAGTTGCCAAGCGGCGCCCGCGGTGGTTAGCCTGACGGCCGGTTCGGGGGGACAGGCATGCGCCTGACACTGACATCGCTGATGCTCATCGCGCTGGCCGGCTGCAGCCCGGGCCCGGCGCCCCTGCATGCCCGTGAATCGCCTGCGCCGACACCCTCGCCGAGCGCCACGCTCCCGTTCGCCTTCGCCGAAGCCGGCATCAGCGACCTGCAGTCGCGCATGGCCAGCGGCGAGCTGGACAGCGTCACCCTCACCCGCGCCTACCTGGACCGCATCGCCCGACTCGACCGGGCCGGCCCGCGCCTGCGCGCGGTCATCGAGCTCAACCCCGATGCGCTGCGCGAGGCTGCACAGCTGGACGCCGAGCGTCGCCAGGGACAACTGCGTGGCCCGCTGCACGGTATCCCGCTGCTGCTCAAGGACAACATCGGCGCCAGCCCCATGAGCACCACCGCCGGCTCGCTGGCCCTGGAAGGGTTCCGCCCGGACGATGCGTTCCTGGTCCAGCGCCTGCGCGCGGCCGGCGCGCTGATCCTGGGCAAGACCAACCTGAGCGAGTGGGCCAACTTCCGCTCCAGCCGATCGATCTCGGGCTGGAGCGCCCGCGGCGGCCAGACCCGCAATCCGTACCGGCTCAGCCACAACCCGTGCGGCTCCAGCAGCGGCAGCGCGGTGGCGGTCTCGGCCAATCTCGCGGTGGCGGCGATCGGCACCGAGACCGACGGCAGCATCGTCTGCCCGGCCTCGGTCAACGGCGTGGTCGGCTTGAAGCCGACGGTCGGGCTGGTCAGCCGCGAGGGCATCATCCCGATCTCCTTCAGCCAGGACACCGCCGGCCCGATGACCCGCAGCGTGGCCGACGCAGCCGCCCTGCTGACCGCCATGGCCGGCCGCGACGAGGCCGACCCGGCCACTGCGACCATGCCAGGACGTGCGGTCTACGACTACACCTCGCGCTTGAACGCCGACGGCCTGCGCGGCGCGCGGATCGGCGTGCTGTACGGCGACCTGATGCAGAAGCCGGGCATCGCCCCGGCCCTGCAGCATGCCGTGGCCGTGCTGCGCGATGCCGGCGCGACCGTGGTGCCGGTGCAGCTGCCGACCCAGGGCCAGTGGCAGGATGCCGAACGGATCGTCCTGATGCACGAGTTCAAGGCCGGACTGCAGCGTTACTTCACGACCTACCGGGCACCGGTGCGGAGCTTGGACGACGTGATCGCCTGGAACCGCCAGCATGCGGGCAAGGAACTGGCGCTGTTCGACCAGGACCTGATGGACTCCGCCGCGACGATGGGGGGCCTGGGTACACCCGAATACATCCGCGCGCGCAGCGATGCCCGCCGGCTGGCCGGCCCGGAAGGCATCGATGCGGTGCTGCGCGAACAGAAGCTGGATGCGCTGGTGGCGCCGACCACCGGCGTGGCATGGCCGATCCGGCCGGGCAGCGGCGATGACTTCCCCGGCGAGAGCTACAGCGCTGCGGCGGTGGCGGGCTACCCGAGCCTGACCGTGCCCATGGCGCACGTGGACGGCCTGCCGCTGGGGTTGCTGTTCATGGGGACGGCGTGGAGCGAGCCGCGCCTGATCGAGCTGGGCTACGCCTACGAGCAACGGACCCGCGCACGCCGCCCGCCGCGGTTCCAGACCGATACCCTGCTGACGAACGGCGTCGCGCCCTGAGGGCGTGTACCGACCAACGGTCGGTACCTACCGTGTGGTATCGCCCGGGTCCGGCAGGATCGCGGGCTCACCATCCTCGGCACCGGGGGAGCGCACATCCTCGGCCGGCTGCGAACGCGCGCGGCGCGTCGGCGTGGCTTCCTGATTGAGCTCGGCACGGGTGCGCGGCAGTGCCTGCGGATGCTCGCGCGCCAGGAAGTCGAGCATGCGCTCGCGCACGATGCAGCGCAGGTCGAAGGCATCACCGGAGTTGCGCGCGCTCACCAGCAGACGCACCTGCAGCGTGTGTTCACTGGTTTCGGTCACCTGGGTCACGCAGACCTGGCCATCCCACAGCGCCTCGCCTTTGCAGATCCGCTCCAGTTCGGCGCGGATCGCCGGGATCGGCGCGGTGTAGTCCAGCCACAGGAACGCGGTGCCAAGCAGATCGGCGCTGCGCCGGGTCCAGTTCTGGAAGGGGTGTTCGATGAACCAGGTCAGCGGCACCACCATCCGCCGCGCATCCCAGATCCGCACCACCACGTAGCTGCTGTTGATCTCTTCCACGCGGCCCCATTCGCCCTCGACGATGACCACATCGTCCAGCCGGATCGGCTGGGTCAACGCGATCTGCAGACCGGCGATCAGGTTGCCGAACACCGGCTTGGCCGCGATGCCGGCGACCAGGCCGATGATGCCGGCCGAGGCCAGCAGCGCGGTGCCGATCTGGCGGACCATCGGAAACGTCAGCAGGATCAGCGACACACCCACCAGGATGATCGCGCCCATCAGCACACGGCTCAGCACCCGGGTCTGGGTCTGGATGCGGCGTGCCTCGAGGTTGTCGGCCACCTCCATCGGGTGATCGCGCAGGATCGCCTGCTCGCCGGCGGCCACCGCGCGGACCAGCAGCCAGATGAAGCAGCCGGTCAGGCCGATATGCAGCAGCCGCAGTGCCTGCTCGAGCCGGTGCTCCTGCAGCGGCGTGGCCTCCAGGGCCGGAATCAGCAGCAACAGCGGCAGCGCGAACGCCAAGGGCCGGCTGATCACCCGCGCGATGCGGGCACGGCGGTAATCACGGTCTTTCAGACGACGCGTCAACGCCATCAGCAACCACCAGCCACTGATTCCGATCGCCAGCGCGATCGAGATGGGCCAGAGATACAGCGCTGCCTGCTGCCAGTCGACGGTCACGGCACGCTCCTGTGTTCTTCGCGGGGAAGTCCACAGGATGCCGGTGCCGCCATGACCATCGTGTCAGGCGAATGTAAGGTGCGTGTCGAGGACACGCACCGATATCAGTCTGCGTAGTGCGCCTGCTTGCGCACGATCGCCATCGCGATCTCCAGCGACTGTTCGTAGTTCAGCCGTGGATCCACCGAGGAGCGGTAAGCACGCTCCAGGTCGCGCTCGGTCAGCTCACGTGCCCCGCCGGTGCATTCGGTCACGTCCTCACCGGTCAGCTCCAGATGCACGCCGCCCAGCCGGGTGCCGGCCGCGGCGTGCAGGTCGAAGGACATCTCGACCTCGCCACGCACGTTGTCGAAACGACGCGTCTTGTAGCCATTGCTGGTGCTCTCGGTATTGCCATGCATCGCATCGCACACCCACAGCACCCGCCGGCCATCGCGCTTGACCGCGTTCAACAGCGGCGGCAGTTTCTCGGCGATCTGCGCCGCGCCCATGCGGTGGATGAAGCTCAGGCGGCCCGGCTCGTCATCGGGATTGAGCACATCGATCAGGCGCAGCAGCTGGTCCGGCTGCACCGACGGCCCGACCTTGATCGCGATCGGATTGCGCACGCCACGCAGGTATTCCACGTGCGCGCCATCGAGTGCGGCGGTGCGCATGCCGATCCACGGGTAATGCGTACTGAGGTTCAGCCAGCCCTGCTGGCGCGGCACCTGGCGGGTCAGCGCCTGCTCGTACGGCAGCAGCAGCGCTTCGTGCGAGGTGTAGAAGTCGATCCGGTTGAGGTTGTACACCTGCGCGCCGGACAGCGTCTCCATGAAACGCACCGCATCGCCGATCGAGGACACCATCTTCTGGTAGTCGGTGGCCAGCGGCGAATGCCGCACCCACTCCAGGTTCCAGTACTCAGGGTGGTGCAGATCGGCGAAGCCGCCATCGATCAGCGCGCGCACGAAGTTCATCGTCATCGCCGAGTGCGCGTGCGCCTGCAGCATCCGGCGCGGGTCCGGCAGGCGGGCCGCTTCGGTGAACTCCGGCGCATTGATCACGTCGCCGCGGTAGCTCGGCAGGGTCACGCCGTCGCGGGTTTCGGTGTCGGCCGAGCGCGGCTTGGCGTACTGCCCGGCGAAGCGCCCGACCCGGATCACCGGCTTGCGCATGCCGTGCACCAGCACCAGGCTCATCTGCAGCAGCACCTTGAGCCGGTTGGAGATGGTGGTGGATTCGCAGTCGCTGAAGTTCTCCGCGCAGTCGCCGCCCTGCAGCAGGAAGCGCTTGCCCTCCTGGGCCTCGGCCAGCTGCTGCTTGAGCGCCAGGATCTCCCAGGAGGTCACCAGCGGCGGCAGCCGCTTCAACTCGTGCAGCGCGGCATCCAGCGCCAGCGGGTCCGGGTAGGTCGGCAGCTGCAGCGCGGGCTTGCCACGCCAGCTCTCCGGCGACCAGGCAGCGTCGACAGCGGTCGCGGCGGGATCGGCTACGGGCGGGGCGGACAGGCTCATCACGGACTTCCGGGGTGTGGGGCCGGTCATGGTCGCAGAGCGGGCCCCCGACGCAAAGGGGCGGCCATGCCGGGCAAGGCTGAACGCCGAAGAAAGGCCACGGCGATCGGCCAGATCGCGCATGGTCCACCGGCGTGGGACAGGCGCATGATTTGTTACGGAGTAACACTCGCCAGGCCGGCCCCTCCTCCCTTTGCCCAGCCAAGCCATCCCCATGAAGCCTTCCCTGCTTGCTACCGGTATCGCTGTTTCCCTGGCCCTGACCGGCCTGCCCGCCCTCGCCGCCGCCCCCGCCAGCGGCGCCTCCGCTCCCGCGGTCACCGATCTGGACGCGGTCACCGTCAGCGCCCAGCTCGACCAGGCGCGCAACGCGCTGTCGCCGGATACCGGCAGCAGCCAGTACCAGATCACCGCCGAAGACATCCAGCACCTGCCGCTGGGCGCGTCCACCCCGTTGAACCAGGTGCTGCTGCAGGCGCCCGGGGTGGTCCAGGACTCCTACGGCGGCGTCCACGTGCGCGGCGACCACGCCAATCTCCAGTACCGGCTCAACGGCGTCCTGCTGCCCGAATCGATCTCCGGCTTCGGCCAGACCCTGGACGCCCGCGCGATCAAGAGCATCCGCCTGATGGACGGCGCCCTCCCGGCGCAGTTCGGCGAACGCACCGCCGCCGTGGTGGACATCACCACCCGCAGCGGCGCCGAGCTGGGCAATGGCGGCAGCGCCGGCCTCACCGCCGGCTCCTACGGCAAGCTCAACCCCAACGCCTCGTGGTGGGGCAGCCAGGGCCGCTGGAGCGGATACCTGACCGGCAACTACGACCAGAACCAGGCCGGCATGGAAAACCCCACCGCCTCGCGCAGGCCGGACCACGATGACACCCACCAGGGCAAGGCGTTCGCCGACCTGACCTACCTGGTCAACGAAGACACGCGCCTGAGCGTGTTCGCCGGGTTCTCCAACAACCGCTTCCAGATCCCGGTCAACCCTGGCCAGACACCGCAGTTCGGCTACCTGGATACCGTCAACGCGGACTCGGCGGCACTGGATGAAAATCAGCGCGAGACCACCCGCTTCGGCATGCTGATACTGCAGGGCTCGCTGGGCAATACGGCTTACCAAGTCTCAGCCGGCCAGCGGTACAGCGACCTGTCCTTCCGCCCGGACCTCGCCGGCGACCTCATCTTCAACGGCGTCGCCTCGCAGGTGGAGCGCAGCAACCGCGCCAACACCGTGCAGGCCGATGCCTCCACCCCGCTCGGTGAAAACCACACGCTGCGCTATGGCCTGTACGTCAACGCCGAACGCGCCCGGGCGGGCAGCGACACCTGGGTGTTCCCGGTCGACGCCGACGGCCAGCAGGCCAGCACCACGCCACGGCGCATTCCGGAGGCGAGCGCCTTCAACGCCACCACTACTGCGGTCTACCTGCAGGACGAATGGCGCATCGGCGCGGACTGGACCGTCAACTATGGCCTGCGCGGCGACCGCTACAAGGCCTTCGGTGGCACCGAAGGCCAGCTCAGCCCGCGTCTGGGCGTGGTCTGGAACGCCAGCGACAGCACCACCGTGCATGCCGGCTACGCGCGCTACTTCACCCCGCCGGCGAGCGAACTGGTGGCCAGCAGCGACATCGCCCTCTACGACGGCACCACCAACCAGCAACCGGCCGGTGGCAGCACCACCCCGCTCTCCGAGCGCAGCGATTACTACGACATCGGCGTCTCCCAGCAGGTCGGCGAACACCTCACCCTCGGCCTGGATGCCTACGATCGCAAGGTCGACCGCCTGCAGGACGAAGGCCAGTTCGGCGCCGCCTACATCTACTCCACCTTCAACTACCGCCTGGGCCACATCCACGGCGTGGAGTTCAGCGCCGACTACAGCCACGGTCCGCTCAGCGCCTACGTCAACGCCGCCTACAACAAGGCCATGGGCAAGCAGGTCATCACCGGCCAGTACAACCTCGATCCCGAGGCCCTCGCCTATGTCCAGAACAACTGGATCCACCTGGACCACGACCAGAAACTGACCTCGTCGGGCGGCATCAGCTACGCCTTCGCCGGCCACAACCGCCTGGGCGCCGACTACGTGTTCGGCAGCGGCCTGCGTTCGGACACCGACGGCGTCCCCAACGGCGGCGAACTCCCCGCCTACCTCCAGCTCAACCTCAGCGCGGCCCACGACTTCAACGCCGACAGCGGCCACCCGCTGCACGCACAGCTTGCCCTGGTCAACGCACTGGACCGCAGCTACCAACTGCGCGACGGCGGCGGCATCGGCGTCTTCGCCCCGCAATGGGGTCCCCGCCGCGGCGCCTACCTCAGCCTGCAGCAGGATTTCTGAGCGGAGCCCTGGCCGCAGCATCCGACCTGGCCGCGCAACGCGTGCCAGGTCGGGTAACGGATCTGACCGGCCTCAGTGGCGCCGACGTGCACGGAACGCCGTCACCAGCGCCCACACCGCCAACGCCGCAAACCACACCAGGCTCCACATCGGCATCGTCAGGCCCAGGAACTGCCAATCGATATTGCCGCAGTTGCCCGTACCGGTCAGCACCGTCCGGAACACCTCGAACGGCCCCATCGTCTCACTGAGGAAGCTCAACGGCGGCCCACAGCTCGAGCCCATGTCCTGCGGCAGCAACTGCACATACACATGCCGGCCGGCAACGCCGATCCCGACCGCCGCCGCGATGAAAGCCAGCACCCCATACGTCTTCCGCCCAGCCGGATCCCGCGGACCATGCAGCGCCCCGATCAGGAACAGCAGCCCCAGCGCCGCGAACGCAATCCGCTGGAAAATGCACAACGGACACGGCTCCAGCCCCATCTTCAACTGCAGGAAGATCGCATACCCCAACAGCGCCGCGCAGACCAGGAACCCCAGCAGGAACTGGGCGCGGAAACTCCAACGCAATGGATTCATTGCCAACACTCGTGAAAGTCCAGGCCCCAAGATTAACAGGGCCGTGACCGCCCACGTCCATGCGCACCTGCCGACCATCGGCGCAGCCGACCGGACAGCGTGTTCCGTACAGCACGCGGAACCACCCGAACGCAGCGACGGTGCCGGGCTGCCGGCCAGCGGCCGGCACTACCCATGCATCGAGACGCGCATGCTCCGCTTCACCCCCATGCGCACCGACCCAGTGTGCAGGCGTTGGCGCGGGTGGGTTGGCGGGACCATGAGCGCCATGGATGGCGCGACATGAGCCTCCATGGACGGATTCACGGCGTGTCCCGCCAACCCACCCGCGCCGACGCCCCCCGCATCGCTCGCGGCACCATGCGGTTGCGGTTGCGGTTGCGGTTGCCGTCGCCGTCGCCGTCGCCGTCGCCGTCGCGATGATCCAACCCCCAGAAACGGAAAAACCCGGCACAAGGCCGGGTTCTTCACCGAATTACAGATGTAGCTCGAAGATTACTCTTCGACGGCTTCAGCCACGGCAGCCGGACGATCGACCAGCTCCACGTAAGCCATCGGCGCATTGTCGCCAGCGCGGAAACCGCACTTCAGCAGACGCAGGTAACCGCCCGGACGGGTCGCGTAACGCGGGCCCAGGGTGGTGAACAGATTGCCCACAGCCTCGTTGTCGCGCAGGCGAGCGAACGCCAGACGACGGTTGGCAACCGAATCAACCTTGGCCAGGGTGATCAGCGGCTCGGCAACGCGGCGCAGTTCCTTGGCCTTCGGCAGGGTGGTCTTGATCAGCTCGTGCTTGAACAGCGACGCAGCCATGTTCTTGAACATCGCTTCGCGATGGGCGCTGGTACGGTTGAACTTACGACCGGACTTCATATGACGCATGACGGTGATTCCTGAAGTGAATGTTGGATCGGTTGGGTATCGCTGTCGCCATCCTGGCGTTGCTGCTTGGACTGCGGATGGTCCGGTGCCAGCCGTCCTGGCTGGCCGTCACCGCAGGCTATCGACCTGTCGGTGCGGGGTGTTGCGGGTGAAGCCCCCGCACCCGAAGGTGCGGGGTCAAGCATCTTGCGTAGCGCTGGATCAGCCGAGCATGCCGTGCTGGGCGACACCGGCCGGCGGCCAGTTCTCCAGCTTCATGCCGAGCGAAAGACCGCGCTGTGCGAGGACTTCCTTGATCTCGGTCAGCGACTTCTTGCCGAGGTTCGGGGTCTTGAGCAGCTCCACTTCGGTCTTCTGGATCAGATCGCCGATGTAATAGATGCTCTCTGCCTTGAGGCAGTTGGCCGAACGCACGGTCAGTTCCAGGTCGTCGATCGGGCGCAGCAGCACCGGATCCACGCCGTTGTTGGCCGGCTTGGCTGCACCGCGGTCGCGGTGGGTGAAGTCACCGAAGACCGACAGCTGATCGCTGAGGATGTCGGCGGCAGTGCGCACGGCTTCCTCGGCATCGATCGTGGCGTTGGTTTCGATGTCCAGCACCAGCTTGTCCAGATCGGTACGCTGTTCAACGCGGGCCGCTTCCACCGAATAGGCGACGCGACGGACCGGCGAGAACGAGGCGTCCAGAACCAGACGGCCGATGGCACGGGTTTCTTCATCCGGACGACGACGAGCAGCAGCCGGCTGATAGCCGAAACCGCGCTCGACCTTCAGACGCATGTTGATCGCCACATCCTTGGTGAGATGGCAGATCACATGATCCGGATTGAGGATCTCGGTGTTATGGTCGATCTTGATATCGGCAGCGGTCACGACACCCGGACCCTGCTTGGACAGCGACAGCGTAGCGTTGTCACCGGTATGCATGCGGATGGCCACATCCTTCAGGTTGAGCAGGACTTCCAGCACGTCCTCCTGCAAGCCTTCAAGCGTGGTGTACTCGTGCAGTACGCCATCGATTTCCACTTCGGTGATGGCGAAGCCCGGGATGGACGACAGCAGCACGCGACGCAGGGCGTTGCCCAGCGTATGCCCGTAACCACGCTCCAAGGGTTCGATGACGACCTTGGCGCGGGTATCGGTAAGGCGTTCGATCTGCGGACCGCGAGGACGCAGAACCTGGTTGGCGGTAACCGTCATGTTGCGGGTTCTCCTGCGAACCTCCGGTGTGACCCGGAGGTTCTCCAATGTGAATTACTTCGAATACAACTCGACGATCAGCGCTTCGTTGATATCCGCAGGCAGGTCCGAACGATCCGGCACGGCCTTGAAGATGCCGGCGAACTTGCCGGAATCCACTTCAACCCACGACGGACGCAGGTCATGCGTGGCAGACACGGTCAGGGCTTCCTGGACGCGCAGCTGCTTGGCAGCCTTCTCGGACAGAGCGACGGCGTCGCCAGCCTTGACCTGGTACGAAGCCAGGTTGACCGACTTGCCGTTCACGGTGACACCGCGGTGCGAGACCAGCTGACGCGCAGCCGGACGGGTCACTGCGAAGCCCATGCGGTAAACGACGTTGTCAAGACGGGTTTCCAGCAACTGCAGCAGGTTCTCGCCGGTGTTGCCCTTCTTGGTCGAGGCCTTCTTGTAGTAGTTGCGGAACTGACGCTCCAGCAGACCGTAGATACGCTTGACCTTCTGCTTTTCACGCAGCTGGGTAGCGTAGTCGGACAGCTTGCCCTTACGGGCAGTGGCGCCGTGCTGGCCGGGCTTCTGCTCCAGCTTGCACTTGGAGTCCAGCGCGCGCGCCGGGCTCTTGAGGGAAAGGTCGGCGCCTTCGCGGCGGGCGAGCTTACAGGTAGGACCGATATAACGAGCCATTTCTTATCGCTCCTTTAGACGCGACGCTTCTTCGGCGGACGGCACCCGTTGTGCGGGATTGGCGTCACGTCGATGATGTTGGTGATCTTGTAGCCCACGTTGTTCAGCGAGCGCACGGCCGACTCACGACCCGGACCCGGGCCCTTGATGCGGACTTCCAGGGACTTGACGCCGTAGTCGAGCGCGGCACGGCCGGCCTTCTCGGCAGCCACCTGGGCAGCGAACGGGGTGGACTTACGCGAACCGCGGAAGCCAGCGCCACCGGAGGTCGCCCACGACAGAGCATTGCCCTGACGGTCGGTGATGGTCACGATGGTGTTGTTGAAAGAAGCGTGGACGTGGGCGACGCCGTCAGTGACGACGCGCTTGATCTTCTTCTTGGTCTTAGCGACGGGCTTAGCCATTTCTTAGGTCCCTTACTTCCTGATCGCCTTGCGCGGGCCCTTGCGGGTGCGGGCGTTGGTACGGGTGCGCTGGCCACGAAGCGGCAGACCGCGACGGTGACGCAGACCGCGGTAGCAGCCCAGATCCATCAGGCGCTTGATCGCGATACCGATTTCACGGCGCAGATCGCCTTCCACGATGTACTTGCCGACTTCGAGACGCAGACGCTCGATTTCCGGCTCCGACAGATCGCGGATCTTGGTGGTCGAGGTCACGCCTGCGGCGTCGCAGACCTTCTTCGAACGGGTACGGCCGATGCCGTAAATGCTTTGCAACCCGACCCAGACGTGCTTCTGGGCTGGCAGGTTGACGCCTGCAATACGCGCCATGACGCGGTTCTCCAGCTGAGTGATGGCCGACAGCGCACCAAGGGCGCGCCAATCCGGCAGGATGGATCAAAAAAGTGAACTTGCGATTCTATCAAGGTCTCGGTTTACTTTGAAGCCCGTGGAACCTGGCGGTTCCATGGACCCGGCGTGGGGAGTGTGCCCATGCTCCGGCGCCGGATGTCGTTGACTGCAGAGGTTGCCCTCGCCGTCGCCTGCGCTACTCCCGCGCAGGACCACCACATCACACCCCCACCCGAAACCGCTGCGGGGGCCGCCCTTCGATTTGGAAGGCCAGTCCGGGAACCGGAGGGCCTTCGCAACAAGAAGACTAGTGTAACAGGTCAATCAGCCGCGGGCAAAACCGCCGCGGTTGCCGCCCTTCAGGTTGGCCTTCTTCAACAGGCTCTCATACTGGTGCGACATCAGGTGCGCCTGGATCTGGGCAATGAAGTCCATCACCACCACCACCACGATCAGCAGCGAGGTGCCGCCGAAGTAGAACGAGGCGCCGAGCTGGGTGCGCAGGATTTCCGGCAGCAGACAGACGATTACCAGGTACAGCGAACCGGCTGCGGTCAGACGGGTCAGCACGGCATCCACGTAGTCGGCGGTCGCCTTGCCCGGACGGATGCCCGGAATCAGCGCGCCCGACTTCTTCAGGTTGTCGGCGGTTTCCTGCGAGTTGAACACCAGCGCGGTGTAGAAGAACGCGAAACCACTGATCAGCGCGGCGAACACGATCATGTGCAGCGGCTCGCCCGGCCCGAGGGCATTGGCGACCTTCTGCAGCCACGTGGCCGAACTGGCCTGGCCGGACCACATGGCCAGCGTCGTCGGGAATGCCAGGATGCTCGAGGCGAAGATGGCCGGGATCACGCCCGCCATGTTCAGCTTCAGCGGCAGGAACGAGGTCTGGTTCATGTACGCGTTGCGGCCACCCTGGCGACGTGCGTAGTTCACCGTGATGCGGCGTTGGCCGCGCTCGACGAACACCACGAAGTAGGTGAAGGCCAGCACCACCAGCACGATCAGCAGCAGGGCGATGAAGCTCATGTTGCCGTCGCGGTAGGCTTCCACGGTGTGGATGACCGCGCCCGGCAGGCCGGCGACGATGCCGGCGAAGATGATCAGCGACACACCGTTGCCGATGCCGCGCTCGGTCACCTGCTCACCGACCCACATAAGGAAGATGGTACCGGCGGTCAGCGCGACGATGGCGGTGAGCACGAAGCCCATGCCCGGTGCGTAGACGACCGGGGCACCGCCCGGGGACACCTGGTTCTGCAGCGCCAGCGCGATGCTGCCGCCCTGCACCACCGCCAGGAACACGGCGCCGATGCGGGAATATTGGGTGATCTTGCGACGACCCGACTCACCTTCCTTCTGCATCGACTTCAATGCCGGGAAGATGTGGACCGCCAGCTGCATCACGATGGATGCCGAGATGTACGGCATCACGTTCAGCGCGAAAATGCTGAAACGGTGCAGGGCGCCGCCCGAGAACATGTTGAACATGTCCACGATGCCGCCGCCCTGCGCCTGCATGAGCGCAAGCATGGCATCGGGATTGACGCCAGGCACCGGCACATAACAGCCGATGCGGTAGACGATCAATGCCCCGATGACGAACAGCAGTCGCTGGCGGAGTTCCGTGAACTTGCCGAGCCCGCCGCCGAGGTTACCAATGCCAGCTTGCGCCATGTCTTACTCCTGTACGCTGCCGCCGGCAGCTTCGATCGCGGCCTTGGCACTGGCCGTTGCAGCGACGCCCTTCAGGGTGAAGGCCTTGGTCAGGTCACCCTTCATGACGATCTTGGCACGCTTCGCGGTGCTCGGGACCAGCTTGGCAGCGCGCAGCGCGGCAAAGTCGATCTCGCCAGCTTCCAGACGCTCAAGCTGGTAGGACAGCACTTCAGCAGTGTCCTTGGCGATCTTGGAACGGAAACCGACCTTCGGCAGACGACGCTGCATGGGGGTCTGGCCGCCTTCGAAGCCTGCCTTGATCTTGCCGCCACCCTTACGGGCGAACGAACCCTTGTGGCCGCGGCCGCAGGTCTTGCCCAGGCCGGAGCCGATACCACGACCGACGCGGGTACGCTCTTTACGAGCGCCCGGTGCCGGGCTCAGTTCATTGAGATGCATGGTCATTGGATTATTCCTCAACCTTGACGAGGTAGTGGACCTTGTTGATCAGACCGCGAACCTGCGGGCTGTCCTTCAGTTCACGTACGCTATTGAGCTTGCCGAGGCCAAGCGCCTTCACCGACAGGCGGTGACGTGCCTGGGCGCCGCGCAGGCCGCCAACCAGACGGACCTTGATGGTCTTGGTGGTGTCATTAGCCATGGTTGAGATCCTCCACCTTCTTGCCGCGCTTGGCCGCGATGCGGGCCGGCGACTGCATTTCGCTCAGACCCTTCAGCGTGGCGCGAACCAGGTTGATCGGGTTGCGCGAGCCGACGGCCTTGGCCAGCACGTTCTTGACGCCAACGGCTTCCAGGACGGCGCGCATGGCACCACCGGCGATCACACCGGTACCTTCGGAGGCCGGCATCATGAACACGCGAGCTGCGCCGTGGCCGGACTTCACCGGGTGCCACAACGTGCCGTTGTTCAGATCGACGTTGGCCAGGTTCTTGCGAGCCTGCTCCATCGACTTCTGGATGGCGACCGGCACTTCGCGCGCCTTGCCGTAACCGAAACCGACCTTGCCTGCGCCGTCACCGACCACGGTCAGTGCGGTGAAGGTGAACTGGCGACCGCCCTTGACGGTCTTGCTGACGCGGTTGACCGCGACCAGCTTCTCGATCATGCCGTCGTCGACTTTCTCTTCGCGGCGATCGCGATCGCGACCCCGCTGCTGACGTTCTTCTGCCATGTTGATTCCTTGATTGATTGAGTATGTACGGCTCAGGGCCGCTTATAGCTGTGAGATGGAGCGGTGATTCGAGAGCCCCTGCAGAAGAAGGACGTCGCCCGGCGCAACCCGCGCCGGCAGGCAGGTGGAAGCGGGGACCAGCCCCGCTTCCTTATCCCTTAGAACTGCAGGCCGCCTTCGCGGGCTGCATCAGCCAGTGCCTTGATGCGACCGTGGTAGCGGTAGCCCGAGCGGTCGAAAGCGACCTTCTCGATGCCCGCAGCCTTGGCGCGCTCGGCGACCAGCTTGCCGACCTTGGTGGCGGCGTCGCTGTTCTTGCCGTTCTTCAGGCCTTCCTTGACGTCGGCCTGGGTGGTGTTGGCCGAAGCCAGCACCTTGGAGCCATCGGCGGTGAAGACCTGGGCGTACAGGTGCTGGCCGGTGCGCAGCACCGACAGGCGCGGCACGCCGAGCACACGGATGTGTGCACGGGTCGACTTGGCACGACGCAGACGAGCGATGTTCTTGTTCATGATCTTTTTCCTTGGAAAGCTGAGGGCCTGAATTAGGCCTTCTTGGCTTCCTTACGAATGATGACTTCGCCGGCGTACTTCACACCCTTGCCCTTGTAGGGCTCCGGCGGACGGAAGCCACGGATCTTGGCGGCAACTTCGCCAACGCGCTGCTTGTCGGTGCCCTGGACCAGCACTTCGGTCTGGGTCGGGGTCGAGATGGTGATGCCTTCCGGCGCCACGAACAGGACCGGATGCGAGAACCCGAGCGACAGGTTCAGATCCTTGCCCTGCATGGCGGCACGGTAACCGACGCCGACCAGCTCAAGCTTGCGCTCGAAGCCTTCGGTGACGCCCTTGACCATGTTGGCCAGGATGGCGCGCACGGTGCCGGTGAGGGCGACCAGCGAGGCATCGTTGGCGGCCAGGGTGGCAACGCCGTTGTCGACAGTGATTTCAACGCCAGCAACCTTGACAAGCGACAGGGTGCCCTTCGGGCCCTTCACGCTGACGGATTCCGGCTGGATGTTCAGTTCAACGCCCTTGGGCAGGTTGACTGGCTTCTTGGCTACGCGGGACATAGTTGGTTCCTTCTCGCCTTAGGCCACGAAGCACAGGACTTCGCCGCCGACGCCCAACTGGCGCGCCTGCGCATCAGTCATGATGCCCTTGGAGGTGGAGATGATGGAGATACCCAGGCCGTTGAGGACCTTCGGCAGCTCGGACTTGCCACGGTACTGGCGCAGACCCGAACGCGAGAAGCGCTTCAGGGTCTCGATGACCGGCTTGCCCTCGAAATACTTCAGGACGATTTCAAGCTCGGCCTTGTTGTTCTCGATCTTGGTCACGCGCAGATCGGTGATGTAGCCTTCGGCCTTCAACACCTCTGCGATTGCCACCTTGATCTTGGACGACGGTGCTTTCACCGTCTGCTTGCCAACCGCGGCCGCATTCTTGATGCGTACCAGCAGGTCGGCGATGGGATCAGTCATGCTCATAGTCGATACCTTTGAGTGCACCGATATCCGCTTTCGCGAAAATCTTGTGTCTACCTGGAATGGGCCAGGGCCCGTCTTCACACACTGCTCACGCCTTGCGGGCGAGCAAGACGCGGGAGTATACGGCAAAAAGAGCCCGACTTGCGTCGGGCTCCCTTAATCCGGGATCAGAGCCGGAAAACCGGCCCCTCTCCCCTGCCCTGCGCCGTGAAGGCGCCGGGCAGTTGAAGGGACGAATCCCTTACCAGCTGGCCTTGCGCAGGCCCGGCACGTCACCACGCATGGTGGCTTCGCGCAGCTTGTTGCGGCCCAGGCCGAACTTGCTGTACACGCCACGCGGGCGGCCCGAGAGCTCGCAACGGTTGCGGTGACGGCTCGGCGACGAATCGCGCGGCAGCTTCTGCAGCTTGATGACGGCCTCGGCCTTTTCGTCGTACGAAGCGGTCGCGCTGGAGATGATCTTCTTCAGCTCTTCACGCTTGCCGGCGTACTTGACGGCCAGCTTCGCACGCTTGAGGTCGCGGTTGACCATGGAGGTCTTTGCCATTTCGGATTCCTCGACGTATCAGTTACGGAACGGGAACTTGAACGCTGCGAGCAGCGCCTTCGCTTCCGCATCGGTCTTGGCGGTGGTGGTGATGGCGATATCCATGCCGCGGATCGCGTCGACAGCGTCGAAGTCGATTTCCGGGAAGATGATCTGTTCCTTCACACCCATGTTGAAGTTGCCACGACCGTCGAAGGAACGACCCGAGACACCACGGAAGTCGCGCACGCGCGGCAACGAGATGTTGATCAGACGGTCCATGAACTCGTACATCTTTTCACGACGCAGCGTGGTCTTGCAGCCGATCGGCCAACCATCGCGGATCTTGAACGATGCCACCGAGACGCGGGACTTGGTCACGATCGGCTTCTGACCGGAGACCTTGGCCATGTCGGCGACGGCATTTTCCAGGATCTTCTTGTTCGTGGCTGCTTCGCCGACACCCATGTTCAGGGTGACCTTGACCAGCTTCGGAACCTGCATCGGATTGGTGTAGCCGAACTGCTTCATCAGCGCCGGCACCACTTCTTCCTTGTAAAACTTTTCGAGACGGGTATTCATCAGCGCATCCTCAGGCGTCGAGCGCCTCACCGCTGGAGCGGAACACACGCAGTTTGCGTCCATCCTCCAGCACCTTGAAACCAACGCGTTCGCCCTTGCCCGAAGCCGGGTTCAGCACATTCACGTTGGAGATATGGATCGACGCTTCACGCTCGACCACGCCGCCGGCAACGCCTGCCTGCGGGTTCGGCTTGGTGTGGCGCTTGACGATGTTCACGTTGGCGACGATCACACGATCGCCGTCGACGCGGACGACTTCGCCCTGCTTGCCCTTGTCCTTGCCGGTGTTGACGACGACCTGGTCGCCCTTCTTGATACGGTTAGCCATGATTATCTCCTGTCGCTCACAGCACTTCGGGAGCGAGCGAGACGATCTTCATGAACTTCTCGGTACGAAGTTCACGCGTCACCGGTCCGAAGATGCGGGTGCCGATCGGCTCTTGCTTGTTGTTGAGCAGGACCGCAGCGTTGGCGTCGAAACGGATCAGCGAACCGTCGGCGCGACGCACACCCTTGCGGGTACGCACCACGACGGCGTCGAACACTTCACCCTTCTTGACCTTGCCGCGCGGGATCGCATCCTTCACGGTGACCTTGATGATGTCACCGATGTGGGCGTAGCGACGCTTGGAGCCGCCCAGCACCTTGATGCACATCACTTCCTTGGCACCGGAATTGTCCGCGACCTCGAGGTAGCTCTGCATCTGGATCATGATTCAGATCTCCTTATTGAGCCGCACGCGTGATGACTTCCACCACGCGCCAGTTCTTGGTCTTGGACATCGGAGCAATCTCGGTCACGCGGACGACATCACCTTCGTTGCAGGCGTTGTCGGCGTCGTGTGCATGGAGCTTGGTCGAACGCTTGATGTACTTGCCGTACAGGGCGTGCTTGACCAGGCGTTCCACCAGCACGGTGACCGTCTTGTCCATCTTGTTGCTGACGACACGGCCTTCGACCGTACGCAGCGTTTTGTTTTCAGTATTTTCGCTCATCGCGGCCATCCTTACTTGGTGCTGCCGAGCAGGGTCTTGACGCGAGCAATCTCGCGGCGAACCCGGCGGGTTTCGTGGGTCTTCGGCAGCTGGCCAGTGACCTGCTGCATACGGAGCGAGAACTGCTCCTTACGCAGGTCGATCAGGTGGCTCTTCAGGTCGTCAGCCGACTTTTCGCGAAGTTGTTTGATATCCATCAGAGCACCGTCCGGGTCACGAAAGTGGTGGTCACGGAGAGCTTGGCGGCAGCCAGGCGGAACGCCTCACGTGCCACGTCTTCCGCGACGCCTTCGATTTCATAGATCATGCGGCCGGGCTGGATCTGGGCTACCCAGTACTCCACGTTGCCCTTACCAGAACCCATTCGGACTTCGATGGGCTTCTTGGTGATCGGCTTGTCGGGGAACACTCGGATCCACATCTTGCCGCCGCGCTTGACGTAGCGGCTGATCGAGCGGCGGGCCGCTTCGATCTGACGCGCGGTCAGCTGACCATGAGCGGTTGCCTTCAGGCCGTATTCGCCGAAGCTGACAGCGTTGCCGCTCCAGCTCAGACCATCGTTACGGCCCTTGTGTACCTTGCGGTATTTGGTTCGCTTGGGTTGCAACATTGTCGTTACCTCGCTTCACGAGCCGGGCGCGACGGACGGTCACCGCGGTCGCCGCGATCGTTACGATCGTTGCGCGGGGAGTCGTCCTGCTTTTCCTGGCCAACCTGGGAGAAATCGAAGACTTCGCCCTTGTAGATCCAGACCTTGATGCCGATGATGCCGTAGGTCGTCTTGGCTTCAGCGAAGCCATAGTCGATGTCGGCACGCAGCGTATGCAGCGGCACGCGGCCTTCGCGGTACCACTCCGAACGGGCGATTTCCGCGCCGTTCAAGCGGCCACCGACGTTGACCTTGATGCCCAGGGCACCGAGGCGCATCGCATTGCCGACCGAACGCTTCATCGCGCGGCGGAACATGATGCGACGCTCCAGCTGCTGCGCGATCGACTCGGCAACCAGCTGTGCGTCCAGCTCGGGTTTACGCACTTCGGTGACGTTGATGTGCGCCGGGACGCCCATCATTTCGCTCACTTCCTTGCGCAGCTTCTCGATGTCCTCACCGCGCTTGCCGATCACCACGCCCGGACGGGCGGTGTGGATCGTCACGCGAGCGGTCTTTGCCGGACGCTCGATCAGGATCTTGCTGATGCCGGCCTGCGCAAGCTTCTTGCGCAGCATTTCCCGCACCTTCAGGTCGGCTGCCAGATAACCAGCGAACTCGGCCTTGTTGGCGTACCACTTGGAGTTCCAGTCCTTGGAAATGCCGAGGCGGATACCAATCGGATGAACTTTATGACCCATGGTGTTTTCCTTTCCGCTTACTTGCCGGCGCCCACAACCACAGTGATGTGGCTGGTGCGCTTGAGGATGCGGGTGCCGCGGCCTTTCGCCCGCGCCATGAAACGCTTCAGGGTCGGACCTTCATCTACCATGATGGTCTGTACCTTCAGCTCGTCGACGTCGGCGCCCTGGTTGTTCTCGGCGTTTGCAATAGCCGACTCCACCACCTTCTTGATCAGGTGGGCAGCCTTCTTGTCCGAGAACTTCAGCAGGTTGACCGCACGCTCGGCCGGCAGGCCACGCACCTGGTCAGCGACCAGGCGGGCTTTCTGCGCAGAGATGCGCGCGGAGCGCAGGATTGCTTTCGCTTCCATTGTCATCTCTCCTTACTTGCCCGACTTCTTGTCACCACCGTGACCCTTGAAGGTCCGGGTGATGGCAAATTCGCCGAGCTTGTGGCCGACCATGTTCTCGTTGACGAGCACCGGAACGTGGTTCTTACCGTTATGAACGGCGATGGTGACGCCTACCATTTCCGGCAGGATCATCGAACGGCGCGACCAGGTCTTGATCGGCTTCTTGCTACCCGCAGCGGCTTCCACCTTCTTGATGAGGTGGTGATCGACAAACGGGCCCTTCTTGAGTGAACGTGCCATGGTCGATTAGCCCCTACGATCGCGGACGATGAATTGCTGGGTGCGCTTGTTATGGCGCGTCTTGTAACCCTTGGTCGGGACACCCCACGGGGTGACCGGATGCGGGTTGCCCTGGCCGGCCTTCGCCTCACCACCACCGTGCGGATGGTCAACCGGGTTCATGGCAGCACCACGAACGGTCGGGCGGACACCGCGCCAGCGCTTCGCGCCAGCCTTGCCCAGCTTTTCCAGGTTGTGTTCGTCGTTGCCGACTTCACCGATGGTGGCGCGGCACTCGACCGGCACCTTACGCATTTCACCCGAGCGCAGGCGCAGGGTGGCGTAGATGCCTTCACGAGCGACGAGCTGCACGGCAGCGCCGGCGGCACGCGCGATCTGGGCACCCTTGCCCGGCTTCAGTTCGATGCCGTGGACAGTGGTACCGACCGGGATGTTGCGCAGCGGCAGGGTGTTACCGGTCTTGATCGGCGCATCCGAACCCGCGATCACCTGGTCACCGGCCTTCAGGCCCTTCGGTGCGATGATGTAGCGGCGTTCGCCGTCGACGTAGCACAGCAGGGCGATATGGGCGGTGCGGTTCGGATCGTATTCGATGCGTTCCACGCGCGCCGGAATGCCTTCCTTGTTGCGCTTGAAGTCGATGACACGGTAGTGCTGCTTGTGACCACCACCCACGTGACGGGTGGTGATGCGGCCGTGGTGGTTACGACCACCGGACTTGCTCTGCGGCTCCAGCAGCGCAGCATGCGGCGCGCCTTTGTGCAGATCGGGCGTGACCACGCGCACGGCCGAACGACGGCCGGGAGAAGTGGGTTTGAATTTCATCAATGGCATGGGATGGACCTCAGGCCTTGGCCGTTACATCGATGGACTGGCCATCGGCGAGACGCACGTACGCCTTGCGCCAATCGCCGCGGCGGCCGGTGCGGTTACGGAAGGACTTGTTCTTGCCCTTCACGTTCAGCACGTTGACCGACTCGACCTTGACGTCGAACAGCTGCTCAACCGCGGCCTTTACATCGGCCTTGGTGGCTTCGTTCGAAACTTCGAAGACATACTGGTTGGAATGTTCCTGCAGGCGCGCGGTCTTTTCGGAGACTCGCGGAGCGCGCAGCACGCTGAAGACTTTTTCGTTGCTGCTCATGCCAGCCACTCCTCGACCTTCTTGACCGCATCAGCGGTGATGACGACCGTGTCGGCACCGACCAGCGACACCGGGTCCAGGCCCTGCACGTCACGCACTTCCACGTAGGGAATGTTGCGGGCCGACAGGTACAGGTGCTCGGAAGCATCTTCGGTGACGATCAGCGGACGCTTGCCCACTTCCAGGCCGGCCAGCTTGGCGATCAACGACTTGGTGTTGGTCGCTTCGACATCGAAGGACTCCACGATCGTCAGACGGCCCTGGCGGTTCAGCTCGGACAGGATCGCGCACATGGCTGCACGGTACTGCTTGCGGTTGACCTTCTGCTCGAAGCTGCGCGGCTTGGCCGCGAAGGTGACACCACCGCCGACGAAGATCGGAGCCGTCAGTGCGCCATGACGCGCGCCGCCGCCCTTCTGCTTCTTCGACTTCTTGGTGGTACCAGCCACTTCAGAGCGAGTCTTCTGTGCCTTGGTGCCGGCGCGACCGGCGTTGCGGTAAGCAACGACGACCTGGTGAACCAGATCTTCGCTGAAATCGCGACCGAACACGGCATCGGAGACCGAGACCTTGTTGTTGCTACCCGTGATAACGAGTTCCATCGTCATCTCTCCTTATGCCTTGCTAGCCGGACGAACGATCACGTCACCACCCGCTGCGCCCGGAACGGCACCACGGATTGCGATCAGACCACGTTCGACATCGACCTTCACCACTTCAAGGTTCTGGGTGCTCTGCTGCACCGAACCCATGTGGCCGGACATCTTCTTACCCGGGAAAACACGACCCGGCGTCTGGCGCTGGCCCAAGGAACCCGGCGCGCGATGCGACAGCGAGTTACCGTGGGTTGCATCGCCCATACGGAAGTTGTAGCGCTTGATGGTGCCCTGGAAGCCCTTACCCTTGGTGACACCCTGGACGTCGACCTTCTGGCCAACTTCAAAGATGTCCGCCTTGACTTCGCCGCCGACGGCGAAATCGCCGAGCTGCGCGTCTTCAACGCGGAATTCCCACAGGCCACGGCCCGCGTCGACCTTCGCCTTGGCGAAGTGACCGGCTTCCGGCTTGTTGACCAGGGCAGCGCGACGCGCGCCGACGGTCACCTGCACGGCGCTGTAGCCGTCAGCTTCGACGGTCTTGATCTGCGCGATGCGGTTCGGGGTAGCTTCAATCAGGGTTACCGGGATGGCCTGGCCATCTTCGGTGAACACGCGGCTCATGCCAGCCTTGCGGCCCACGAAGCCCAACGAATATTTCTTCGTCATGGTCGTAGTCCTCAGGTCAGCTTGATCTGAACGTCGACGCCGGCAGCCAGTTCGAGCTTCATCAGCGCGTCCACGGTCTTGTCGTTCGGGTCAACGATATCGAGCACGCGCTTATGCGTGCGGGTCTCGTACTGGTCACGCGCGTCTTTGTCGACGTGCGGCGAGACGAGAATGGTGTAACGCTCGATCTTGGTCGGCAGGGGGATCGGGCCACGCACTTGCGCGCCGGTCCGCTTTGCCGTTTCTACGATCTCGCTGGCCGAACGGTCGATCAAACGATGATCGAACGCCTTCAGCCGAATCCGGATCTTTTGGTCCGCCATGACGGTGGGTTCCTTCGTTAAAAGAGCGACGGACAAGGCCTCTGGGTTGCCTTGTCCCATGAATATCCTGAATGCAGACGCCGCACATTCCTGCGCGGCGACAAGATCTTTCCGTAGACCTCAAAAATCGAGGCAGACCGGTCTCCCGATCTGCCCAGACAAAAAGTATAGCGCGCATACAAGTTGGCAGTCAACAGGGGTACTGTTGACAAAGCCTGAATGGCGCGACCCTTCCTGGTCTGGGGAACACGAGGAGCATCCTGCGCCTCTTTTCCCGTTTGGTTACACCCCGATGCCCTACCCAGGCAACATCGGGGCGCAGATTCTAGCAGATTACGCGATGATCTTGGAGACCACGCCGGCGCCGACGGTACGGCCGCCTTCGCGGATCGCGAAGCGCAGGCCTTCATCCATGGCGACCGGGTTGATCAGGGTGACAACCATCTTCACGTTGTCGCCCGGCATCACCATTTCCACACCTTCCGGCAGTTCGCAAGCGCCGGTGATGTCGGTGGTACGGAAGTAGAACTGCGGACGGTAACCCTTGAAGAACGGGGTGTGACGGCCGCCTTCGTCCTTGGACAGCACGTACACTTCGGCGTCGAAGGTGGTGTGCGGCTTGATCGAACCCGGCTTGGCCAGGACCTGGCCACGCTCGACGTCGTCACGCTTGGTGCCGCGCAGCAGCAGACCGGCGTTGTCGCCTGCCTGACCCTGGTCGAGCAGCTTGCGGAACATTTCCACGCCGGTGACGGTGGTCTTCTGGACCGGACGGATACCGACGATTTCGATTTCTTCGCCGACCTTGATCACGCCGCGCTCGATACGACCGGTCACCACGGTGCCGCGGCCCGAGATCGAGAACACGTCTTCCACCGGCATCAGGAACGGCTTGTCGATGTCGCGTTCCGGGGTCGGGATCCAGCTGTCGAGAGCCTCGACCAGCTTGATCACGGACGGCACGCCGATCTCGCTCTGGTCGCCTTCCAGCGCCAGGCGGGCCGAACCCGAGATGATCGGGGTGTCGTCGCCCGGGAAGTCGTACTTGCTCAGCAGCTCGCGGACTTCCATTTCGACCAGTTCCAGCAGCTCGGCGTCATCGACCATGTCTGCCTTGTTCAGGAAGACGACGATGTACGGCACGCCGACCTGACGCGAGAGCAGGATGTGCTCACGGGTCTGCGGCATCGGGCCGTCAGCAGCCGAACAGACCAGGATCGCGCCGTCCATCTGGGCAGCACCGGTGATCATGTTCTTGACGTAGTCAGCATGGCCCGGGCAATCGACGTGGGCGTAATGACGTTCGGTGGATTCGTATTCGACGTGTGCGGTCGAGATCGTGATGCCACGTGCCTTTTCTTCCGGCGCGGCGTCGATCGA